>JBBQWX010000004.1:0-67172 GCA_038210185.1 Actinomycetales bacterium | reverse complement strand
AGCGCGAAGAGCTGCTGCGCCAGATCGAGGAGCTCGAGGCGATCCTCGCCGACGAGACGCTGCTGCACCGCACCGTCTCCAGCGAGCTCGCCGACGTCGCCAAGGCGCACGGCACCCCCCGCCGCACCGTGCTGCTCGAGTCGGCCGGCACCCCCGCCTCGGTCGCCACGCCGCTGGAGGTCACCGACGACCCGTGCTGGGTGCTGCTGTCGTCGACCGGGCTGCTGGCGCGCACCTCGAACGCCGACCCGGTGCCGAGCGAGGGCGGGCGCGCCAAGCACGACGCCGTGGTCGGCGCCGTGCGCACCACCGCTCGCGGCGAGTTCGCCCTGGTGACCTCACGCGGGCGGATGATCCGGATGTCGGCGCTCGAGCTGCCCACCCTGCCACCGCTGGGTGGTTCGCCGAGCCTGTCGGGGGGCGCGCCGCTGGCCGTCTACGTCGACCTGCCCGCCGGCGAGGAGCCGCTGACGATCGTGCCGCTCGAGGCCAACGGCCCCGGCATCGCCCTAGGCACCGCCCAGGGCATCGTCAAGCGGGTCACCACCGACTATCCCGGCCGCCCCGAGTGGGAGGCCGTCGCGCTGCGCGACGGTGACACCGTGGTCGGCGCCGCGGCGCTGCACGACGGCGCCGAGGACCTCGTCTTCGTCACGAGCGACGCCCAGCTGCTCCGCTTCCCCGCGTCGGCCGTGCGGCCGCAGGGGCGCACCGCCGGCGGGATGGCCGGCATCCGGCTGTCCGCCGGTGCGTCGGTGGCGTTCTTCGGCGCGGTCGACCCGGCCGCCGACAACCTCGTCGTCACCTCGGCCGGCTCGTCCGACGCGCTGCCGGGCACCCAGCCGGGAGCGCTGAAGGTGACGCCGTATGCGGAGTACCCGCCCAAGGGTCGCGGCACGGGCGGCGTTCGCGCCCACCGGTTCCTGCGCGGCGAGGACGCCCTCGTGCTCGCCTGGGTCGGCGCGCAGCCGGCCCACGCGTCCGGCCCGAACGGCGTCGCACTCGAACTGCCCGAGGCCACCGGCAAGCGTGACGGGTCCGGCACGGCGTACCCCGCCGTCATCGCAGGGGTCGGTGCGCCAGTGCGCTGACGGGGTGACAAACCCCCGTGTTACGCAATCGTTACCGCCTTGGGGCGCGGGAGCGTTGCGCTTCGTGTGTAAACGCTTTTACTTTGGTCCCGGTTCCCTCATCGCCGAGGCCGACAACCCGTCTCGGCGCGACCAGTGAAATGGAGGCGGGCAATGCCCCTCAACTCAAAGCGCCGCACCGCGGCGTTGACCGGAGTCCTCGCGGTGGCCCTGACCGCGACGGCCTGCGGAAGCAGCGACGACGGCGGCGGAAGTGACACCGCGAGCAGCGCGACCAGCACCATCGACTGCGCGCCCTACAAGGCGTTCGGTGACCTGACGGGCAAGACGGTCTCCGTCTACACCTCGATCACCGCGCCGGAGGACGCTCCTCACCAGGCTTCGTACAAGCCGTTCGAGGATTGCACCGGCGTCACGATCAAGTACGAGGGCTCCAAGGAGTTCGAGGCCCAGCTGCCGGTGCGCGTCAAGGGTGGCAACGCCCCTGACATCGCGTACCTGCCGCAGCCCGGTCTGCTCAAGACCCTGGTCGCGACCGGAGCGGTCAAGGAGGCCCCGCCGGAGGTCGTCGCTAACGTCGACAAGAACATGCCCGACTGGAAGGAGCTCGGCACCGTCGACGGCAAGTTCTACTCGGCCGCGCTCGGCGCCAACGTCAAGTCGTTCGTCTGGTACTCCCCGCAGGCGTTCAAGGACAAGGGCTACGAGGTGCCGAAGACGTGGGCCGAGCTACTCGCGCTGTCCGACAAGATCGTCGCCGACAACCCCGACGGTGCGGTCAAGCCGTGGTGTGCCGGCATCGAGTCCGGTGACGCCACCGGCTGGCCGGCCACCGACTGGGTCGAGGACGTCATGCTGCGCACGGCGGGTCCCGAGGTGTACGACAAGTGGGTCAAGCACGAGATCCCCTTCAACGACCCGCAGGTCGCCACGGCCCTGGCCGAGGTCGGCAAGATCCTCAAGAACCCCAAGTACGTCAACGGTGGTTACGGTGACGTGAAGACGATCGCCTCGACGTCCTTCCAGGACGCTGGGCAGCCGCTCCTCACGGGCGAGTGCTACATGCACCGCCAGGCGTCGTTCTATGCGGCGAACTTCCCCGAAGGCACCAAGGTCGGCCCCGACGGCAACGTGTGGGCCTTCTACCTGCCGGCCGTCGACGCGTCGAGCAAGCCGGTTCTCACCGCTGGTGAGTTCACCGCCGCCTTCGCCGACCGTCCCGAGGTCAAGGCCTTCCAGACCTACCTCTCCTCGGTCGAGTGGGCCAACGAGCGGGCGAAGACCTGTGGCTCCGGTGGCTGTGTGACCGCGAACAAGAATGCCGACCCGAACCTGTTGACCAACCCGGTCGACAAGCTCTCGGCCGAGATCCTCACCGACAAGTCGGCGACCTCGCGCTTCGACGGTTCCGACCAGATGCCGGGCGCCGTCGGTGCGGGCACGTTCTGGAAGGGCATGACCAACTGGATCACCGGGCAGGACGACAAGGCGACTCTCGACTACATCGAGAACTCCTGGCCGAAGAGCTGACGCTCTGACCTGACCCCAAGGTCACCCGAACCGGGGTGGGGCGGATGCCCTCCGCCCCACCCCGGTTCTCCCTTTTCTCCACTACCGGAGGTGAGTCCATGTCGATGCACGTCCTCGTGGGGGTCGCCGGGGGTATCCCCGAGCCGCTCCTGCGCGCCCAGAGCGTTGCTGGCAAGTTCTTCCTGATGTTCTTCGCGATCGCCCTCTTCGCCGCCGTCTTCGGCCTGGTCCTCTTTTTTGCGTCCCTGTTCAAGGGCCGCACCGGTGAGAAGTTCCAGGGTGCGCTGTTCGTCGGCCCCGCAGTCCTGCTGCTGGCCGTGGGCCTGATGTACCCCGCGATCCTCACCATCATCCAGTCGTTCCGTGGGAAGTCCGGTGAGGGCTCGTTCTCGACCGAGAACTACGTCCAGATGTTCACCGAGCCCGAGCTGCTGCTCGTGCTGCGCAACACCGCGATCTGGGTCATCCTCGTGCCGTTCATCGCCACCGGCGTCGGCCTGGTCTACGCGATCCTCATCGACCGCGCCCGTGGTGAGGCGTTCTCCAAGGCCCTGATCTTCCTGCCGATGGCCATCTCCATGGTCGGCGCGAGCATCATCTGGAAGTTCGTCTACCAGTACAAGCAGACGTCCCGCCCCCAGATCGGCCTGCTCAACGCGATCCTCAAGGCCCTGGGCTTCGAGACCCAGCAGTTCCTCATCAACGCGCCACTGAACACCTTCATGCTGATCATCGTCATGGTCTGGATCCAGGCCGGCTTCGCGATGACCGTCCTGTCGGCCGCCATCAAGGCGATCCCCGACGAGATCATCGAGGCAGCCAAGCTCGACGGCGTGCAGGCGTTCAAGATGTTCCGGTTCATCACCCTGCCGAGCATCCGCCCCGCCCTGGTCGTCGTCATCACGACGATCGGCATCGGCACGCTGAAGGTGTTCGACATCGTCCGAACGATGACCGGTGGCCAGTTCGACACCTCGGTGGTCGCCAACGAGTTCTACAACCAGAGCTTCCGGTACAACGCCGGTGGCCTCGGTGCGGCGCTCGCGGTGCTGCTGTTCGTGCTCGTCATCCCGATCGTCGTCTACAACATCATCCAGATGCGCAAGGAGGCCTGAGCCGTGAGCACCCTCGAGCCCGTTGCGATGCCGGAGAAGATCTCCGCGGGGATGGAGCACACGACCGACGCCCCGGTGAAGAAGCGCCGTGGGAAGTCGGCCGCCGGTGACGCCGCCCGTGCGATCTCCTCGCCGTGGGCGTCCCTGGCCGCGATCGTCATCGCGGTGCTGTGGACCATCCCGACCATCGGTCTGCTGGTCACCTCGTTCCGCAAGCAGCGCGACATCAACACCAGTGGGTGGTGGACGTCGTTCTCGGACCCGTCGGCCTACACGCTGGAGAACTACCGGCAGGCCCTGGCGCCGGGCACCTCGGCCAGCCTGAGCCAGTACTTCATCAACACCATCGTCATCACCATCCCGGCGGTGCTGCTGCCGCTGTTCCTGGCCTCGCTCGCGGCGTACGCGTTCGCGTGGATGCCGTTCCCAGGCCGCGACGCGCTGTTCGTCGCGGTCTTCGCCCTGCAGATCGTGCCCCTGCAGGTCGCGCTGATCCCGCTGCTCGACATCTACGTCAGCAAGCTCGGCATCGGGGCGTCCTACTGGAGCGTGTGGCTGTCGCACACGATCTTCGCGCTGCCACTGGCGACCTTCCTCATCCACAACTTCATGAGAGAGCTCCCATCGGAGCTGATGGAGGCGGCTCGCGTCGACGGCGCCGGTCACGTGACGATCTTCTTCCGGATCCTCCTGCCGCTGCTGACGCCGGCCCTCGCGGCCTTCGGCATCTTCCAGTTCCTCTGGGTCTGGAACGACCTGCTGGTCTCGCTGGTGTTCCTCGGTGGAACGCCCGACGTCGCGCCGATCACCGTGCGTGTCGCCGAGCTGTCCGGTTCCCGAGGAAGTGCCTGGTACCTGCTGTCCGCCGGTGCGTTCATCTCGATGATCGTCCCGGTCGCGGTGTTCCTGGCGCTGCAGCGGTACTTCGTGCGCGGCCTCCTCGCCGGTGGGTTGAAGGGCTGACGCCCTCAGCCACGAGCAAAGGAATGACGGATCAGCACCATCACCGATGTGGCGCGGGTGGCCGGGGTCTCGGTCGCCACGGTCTCCCGCGCCCTTCGGGGGCTTGACCGGGTCTCCCCCGAGACCCGTGAGCGCGTGCTGCGGGTGGCCGAGGACCTGCACTACGTGGCCTCCCCCACGGCGACGTCGCTCGCCTCGGGCCGCACCCGCGTCGTCGCAGTCGTCGCACCCTTCCTGACCCGGTGGTTTTTTGCGACCCTGGTCAGCGCGATCGAGAAGAGCCTGCGGGCCCGTGGCCACCACGTCATCCTGTTCGACCTCGAGGACGACAGCTACGACCAGCGCCTCCCGCTGTCCCAGAACATGCTGTGGAAGCGGGTCGACGGCGTCATCACCTTGAACATCCCGATGACCTCGGAGGAGATCGAGCTCGTCGACCGGCTCGGGCTGCCGCTGGTCGCCATCGGCTCGCCCGTCCCCCATCGGGCCTGTGTGCGCATCGACGACAAGGCGGCGATGCGCACCGCCGTCGACCACCTCGCCGGTCTGGGGCACACCAGGATCGGCTACATCGGGACGGTGCCCCAGAACGTCGCCCACATCCAGACCCCGCAGGACCGCCTCGAGGCCTTCCTTCAGGCTGTCGGTGACCTCGGGCTGCAGTGCGACGACGACTGGATCCTCGGCTCGGACTGGACCGCCGAGGCTGCGGCGCGAGACAGTGCCGTGCTGCTGGCTCGGGCGACCCGGCCGACCGCCATCGTCGCGGCATCCGACGAGATGGCCATCGGGGTGCGCGAGAGCGCCCGCCGGCTCGGGCTCGACGTGCCGGCCGACCTGTCGATCATCGGCATCGACGACTTCGTGCTCTCCGGAGTCCTGGGCCTGACCACGGTGCGCCAGGACGTCGCCGGGCAGGGACACGCCGCCGCCGACCTGCTGCTGCGAGCGCTGCTCGACGACGACGAGTCGCACGAGACGATCGTGCTTCCCACCGAGCTCGTCGTGCGCGAGTCGACCGGCCCGGCCCCCCGCTGAGCCGTCGGCTCGGTTGAGGGTGATCTCCCGGCTCAGTTGACCGTGGAGTCCTCGCGGACGAGCTCTTCCGGGTCGCGCAGGTAGGTCTTCTTGCCGAAGAAGAACCGGTTGGCGAGCCAGGTCAGCGCCCAGAGCACCACGCCGATGGCGAGCAGCCAGCCGGCGATGACGTACTCGACCGAATCGCGGCCGGTGATCGGCAGGGTGAAGAAGAAGCACACCGCGGCACCGATGACCGGCAGCACGGTCGGGGTGACGAAGTGCTTGCGGTCGATGGGGTCCTTGCGCAGCACGAGGACCGCGATGTTGACCACCGTGAAGACGGCGAGCAGCAACAGGGCAGTCGTTCCGCCCAGGGCAGCCACTGCGCTGCCGCTGCTCTTGGTGACCAGGGTGATCAGGCCCAGGGCGATCGCCGTGGTGAACAGGATGGCCACCCACGGGGTCTGCCGGCCACGGTGCACCCAGCCCAGCACCGGTGGCAACACGTCCTGGCGGGCCATCCCGTAGATCAGCCGGCTGGCCATCAGCATGTTGATCAGCGCCGAGTTGGCCACGGCGAACATCGCGATGAACGGCATCACCGAGTCGACGGGGAAGTCCGGAAGCCCGGCCGAGACGACCTTGGTCAGCGGCGTGTCACCCTCGCCGAGCTCCCCGATGGGCACCAGCGCCACCGAGAACACCGCGATGAGCAGGTAGATCACCCCGGTGATGCCGAGGCCGGTGAGCATCATCTTCGGGAAGTTGCGCACCGGGTCGTGGGTCTCCTCGGCCATGTTCACGGCGTCCTCGAAGCCGACCATCGCGAAGAAGGCCAGCGAGGTGGCGGCCGTGATGGCGAGGAACACGTTCTTGTCGCCGGCTGTGTCGAAGACGACGACCGTGGAGAAGTCGGCCCGGCCCTCGGTGGCGGCGTAGACGCCCACGAGGATGACGAGGATCAGGCCGGAGAGCTCGACGCAGGTGAGCACCACGTTGGCCTTGACGCTCTCCCCCACGCCCCGGAAGTTCACCGCCGCGACGACGAGGATGAAGGCCAGCGCGATGCCGAGCACCAGGTTGGTGTTGTCGGCGTCGAGCCCGAACCCGTCGGCCAGGTTGGCGGCGAACGCCTTCGAGGCCGTCGAGGCTGACGTGATGCCCGAGCACATGACCGTGAACGCGACGAGGAACGTGATGAAGTGGATGCCGAACGCCTTGTGCGTGTACAGCGCCGCCCCGGCGGCGCGGGGGTACTTCGTGACCAGCTCGAGGTAGCTGAACGCGGTGACCAGGGCGATCGCGAAGGCCACGAGGAAGGGCGCCCATGCGGCCCCGCCGACCTCCTTGGCCACCTTGCCGGTCAGCGCGTAGACCCCCGTGCCGAGGATGTCACCGACGATGAACAGCAGCAGCAGCCTGGGGCCGATGGCCCGCTTGAGCTCGGTGCGCTCCTCACCCGCGACGTGCCGGTCGTCGGAATCAGCCTTGGCGCTCATGGTGCCCTCCCCGCCCCCGGTGCAGGACGCCGTTCGACGCCCTCAACGGCCCACTGTGGCCGACACCGCACTCCCGTGGTCGGGTGCGTGCAGACGAGTTTCGGCTCAGACGTCGATGCGCTCGCGGTCGAGGCCGTGGGCGGATTCGATGATGAAGTCCTTGCGGGGGCCGACGTCGCCGCCCATCAGCAGCTCGAACACGCCTGCCGCTGAGTCGAGGTCAGCCGCGGTGACCTTTCGCAGCGTTCGGTGCCGGGGGTCCATCGTGGTCTCGGCGAGCTGATCGGCATCCATCTCACCCAGGCCCTTGTAGCGCTGCAGCGGCTTGGTCTTCTTGCCGCGCCTGGTGAGGGTCGCCATGGTGCGGCGCATCTCGACCTCGGAGTAGGTGTAGATGACCTCGTTGGCCTTGGACCCGGCGTTGATGACCTCGATGCGGTGCAGCGGTGGCACCGCGGCGTAGACCCGGCCGGCCTCGACGAGCGGGCGCATGTAGCGGAAGAACAGGGTGAGCAGCAGGGTGCGGATGTGGGCGCCGTCGACGTCGGCGTCGGTCATGATGATGACCTTGCCGTAGCGGGCCGACCCGAGGTCGAAGGTGCGCCCCGACCCCGCGCCGATGACCTGGATGATGGCGGCGCACTCGGCGTTGCCCAGCATGTCGGTGACCGAGGCCTTCTGCACGTTGAGGATCTTGCCGCGGATCGGGAGCAGCGCCTGGTGGTCGCTGCTGCGGGCCAGCTTGGCGGTGCCCAGGGCGCTGTCGCCCTCGACGATGAACAGCTCGGTGCGCTCGACGTCGGTGCTGCGGCAGTCGGCGAGCTTGGCCGGAAGGGTCGAGGACTCCAGGGCGGTCTTGCGGCGCTGGGTCTCCTTGTGCAGCCGCGCGCTGATCCGCGACTTCATCTCGGAGGTGACCTTCTCGAGCAGCAGGGCCGCCTGCTGCTTCTCGCCCCGCTTGGTGGACACCAGCCGCTCGGTGAGCTCCTTCTCGACCACCCGGGCCACGATGGCGCGCACCGCGTTGGTGCCGAGCACCTCCTTGGTCTGGCCCTCGAACTGCGGCTCGGCCAGACGCACGGTGACCACCGCGGTCAGCCCCGCGAGCGCGTCGTCCTTCTCGAGCTTGTCGGAGCCCACCTTGAGCCGGCGCGCGTTCAGCTCGAGCTGGCGACGCAGCACCTTGAGCAGGGCCTGGTCGAAGCCGGCCAGGTGGGTGCCGCCCTTGGGTGTGGCGATGATGTTGACGAACGAGCTGACCCGGGTGTCGTAGCCGGTGCCCCAGCGCACCGCGACGTCGACGGCGCACTCGCGCTCGACCTCGGTGGGGCTCATGTGGCCCTTGGCGTCGAGCACCGGGACGGTCTCCTTGAAGGTGCCGGTGCCCTGCAGCCGCCACACGTCGGTGACCGGCGGGTCGGGGGCGAGGAACTCGCAGAACTCGGAGATGCCGCCGTCGTGGAGGAAGACCTCCTCGGTGGGCTCCTCGCCGCGCTGGTCGCGGATGACGAGGGTCAGCCCCGGCACGAGGAAGGAGGTCTGCCGGGCCCGCGAGATCAGGCCCTCGAGGTCGAAGGTGGCGTCACGCAGGAAGATCTGCTGGTCGGCCCAGTAGCGCACCCGGGTGCCGGTGACGCCGCGTCGGGTGCTGCCGATGACCTCGAGCTCGCTGATGCTGACGTAGGGCGTGAACGGGTGCTCGGGGTCCTTGGCGCCCTTGGCCCCGGCGACATCGGAGAACACCCCGGGCTCGCCGCGCCGGAAGCTCATGGCGTAGGTCTTGCCGCCGCGGTCGACCTCGACGTCGAGGCGCGAGGACAGCGCGTTGACCACCGAGGCGCCCACCCCGTGCAGGCCGCCGGATGCCGTGTAGGAGCCGCCGCCGAACTTGCCGCCCGCGTGGAGCCGGGTGTAGACCAGCTCGACCCCGGTGAGGCCGGTGCGCGGCTCGATGTCGACCGGCACCCCCCGCCCGTTGTCGCGGACCTCGACCGAGCCGTCGCGGTGCAGGGTCACCTCGACGTGGTCGCAGTGCCCCCCGAGCGCCTCGTCGACGGCGTTGTCGATGATCTCCCACAGGCAGTGCATGAGCCCGCGCGAGTCGGTGGAGCCGATGTACATGCCGGGACGCTTGCGAACCGCCTCGAGCCCCTCGAGGACCTGGAGGTGGTGGGCGGTGTACTCGGACGCGGACTTGGTCGTCGCGGCCTTCTTCGCAGCGGTCGTCGGCACGTGGGGAAGGGTAGTCGCCGGGTGCGACGGGCCCGAAGAGGCGCACCGGGGCACCCGGTTCGGGCCCCCCGAACGGCTGGCCGGGCGCGGCTGGCTGAGTGCCACCTGAAGATCACGATCGGGACATGACGCAGGCCACATCGCGCACCCTGCACGAAGGGAAGCATCCGCCGTGATTGACTGTTGCTAGCGACGCCACCCGAAAAGGATGGAAGAACCGAACCCCACGCACGACCCGAGCGAGCCGAGGAGGCCCGACGTGAACGCCGCACTGGCACCGACCCTGACCGCAGCGGACCGTTGCGACCGCTGCAGCGCCCAGGCCTACGTGCGCGCGACGCTTCACGCGGGTGGAGAGCTGCTCTTCTGCGCGCACCACGGTCGCGAGCACATCCCCGCCCTGGTGGGCCTGGCCGACATCCACGACGAGAGCGAGCGGCTGATGGAGCCCAGCTCGGTCGGCGGTAGCCCCGACTGACGTGGAGTCCGTCTCCGACGGCCTCGGCGCACTCGTCCCTCCCCTGCTGATCGTCGTCGGTCTGCTCGGCATCGTCGTGCCGGTTCTGCCCGGCCTGGTCCTGGTGCTCGCCGGCGTGCTCGTGTGGGCCCTGATGGAGGGCTCGGCGCTGGGCTGGGGCATCTTCGCCGTGAGCGCGGCCGTCACGGCCGCCGGCTACGTGCTGCAGTACACCCTGCCGGGACGCCGGATGCGCGAGCGCGGGGTGAGCTCGTCGACCTTGCTGCTGGCCGTGGTCTTCGGGATCGTCGGCTTCTTCGTCATCCCGGTGGTGGGGGCGATCGTCGGCTTCGTGCTCGGCATCTTCGTGGTCGAGCTGGGTCGGAGCAGGAACGGCTCGCAGGCCTGGACCCGCACCAAGGACGCCCTCGTGGCCGTGCTGCACAGCATGGGCATCGAGCTGGCCGCCGCCCTGGTGGTCACGGCGCTCTACGTCATGGGGCTCGTGGCGTCCTGACGCGGGGCAGGCTGCGGTCGCCCACCGAGTGCCTCACGGCGCTCACATGTTGTTCTGGCGGCGCTCCCAGCGCTCGTCGAGGCGGTTCATGAACGAGCTCTTGCCCTTCTTGCGGCCGCCCTTGGCCCCCGGGTCGGTGGATCCGTCGCTGCGCACGACGCCGAGGCGGGCCCGCCTGGGCGGCGTGGCGGCGAAGACGGCCGAGGCGACCATCAGGGCGAACCCCCCGGCTCCGACCCACATCGTGGTGTTGACGCCCACGAGCACCAGAGCCAGACCGGCGATGACGCCTACCGCGCCGACCACCCATCTGCGCCGCTGCAACGTGGCCAGCGACCGACCCTGCATCTGCGAGGCGAACTTGGGGTCCTCGGCAGCAAGAGCCTGCTCCATCTGTTCGAGCATTTTCTGCTCGTGCTCTGAGAGGGGCACAGATCCTCCCGTGGTCGGCCCGAGCCGCCCGGTGGGCGGCCCTATGTTGTCCTCTGACCATCAGGATAGGTCGCGCGGTCGCCGCGCGGAAGCGGATGTGTCACCTTCGATGAGACTGGCTGGTCTCACCGACCCCGAACCGAACCTGGAACGGGCCCGGTCGACGGCCCGGTCGGCGTCGCGCCAGCCGTGCTCACGCTCTCCGATGACCCCCTGGATGGGCGCCTGGGCAGCCTCGACGAGCTTCTCCAGGCGCACCCCGACCAGCCGGATGCGGGCCCGCTGCAGCCCGAGGGCGTCGAACAGGCTCACGGCGGCCTCGTGGATGGCCCGACCGCTGTCGGTGGGCTCGCGCAGGGTGCGCGAGCGGGTGATCGTCGTGAAGTCGCTGAACCGCACCCGCAGGGTGACGGTGCGGCCGGCCATGCCGGCGGCCCGCATCCGGGCTGCGGTGCGCTCGCTGAGCGCCAGCAGGCGCCGGTGGATCTCGGCGGCGTCGTCGATGTCGTAGTCGAAGGTCTGGTCGCTGCCGATGCTCTTCTCGCGCTGCTCGCGCTCGACCGGCCGCGGGTCGCGCCCCCAGGCCAGCTCGTGCAGGTGGTGGCCGGTGGCGTCGCCCAGGCCGCGCACGAGGGTGGCGAGCGGGGTGTGCGCGATGTCGGCGACCGTGCGCAGCCCCAGGCGCACCAGGGCCTCCTCGGTGCGCTCCCCCACGCCCCACAGGGCCCCGACCGGCAGCTGCTGCACGAACGGCACCACCTCGTCGCGCGGCACGACGACCATGCCGTCGGGCTTGGCCAGGCCCGAGGCGAGCTTCGCGACGAACTTGGTGGGGGCCACCCCGACCGAGCAGGTGATGCCCTGCTCGTCGTGCACGGTGTCGCGCACGTGCTGGCCGATGACGGCGGGACTGCCCAGCAGGCGCACCGCGCCGGAGACGTCGAGGAACGCCTCGTCGAGCGAGAGCGGCTCGATGACCGGGGTCACCGAACGGAAGGTCTCCATGACCGCGGCGGAGATCGCGGCGTAGAGCGCGTGGTCGGGCGGCAGCACGGTGGCCTGCGGGCACAGCCGCCGGGCACGGGCCGTCGGCATCGCCGAGGTGACGCCGAAGCGGCGGGCCTCGTAGGTGGCCGAGAGCACCACGCCGCGGTTGCCGCCACCGATGATGACCGGGGTGCCGACCAGGTCGGGGTGCGAGAGCAGGGTCGCGGACGCGTAGAAGGCGTCCATGTCGACGTGCAGCACCGTGCAGCCGGTGTCGTCGGGCGGCTCGCTGGAGTCGCGGGTGGGCAGGGCGAACTGTCGACGGCTCATCGGTGGCCCCCGCCGGTGTCAGTCCCGGGTCGCGAGCACGTGCCGCACGCTGCCCAGCTCGCCGAGCAGCGGGTGGTCGAGGTGGTGGCTCGCGACGTCCTCGAGCGCCAGCAGGGCGGCCCGGTCGGCCTCGGAGTCGACCAGGGCGGAGGGGACGAGGTCGCTGAAGATGCGCACGCCGTGGCTCTGCACGGTGGTGAGGCCGTGGGCGCGCAACAGGGCACGCACCGCCGGCTCGTCGAAGCGCCGGGGGGCGGGGTCGTCGTCGCCCCAACGCCCGTCGGGGCGCTCGAGGATCGCCTGGGCCCGGGCGAACTGCCCGGCGAGGGCCCGGGCCAGGGCCGCGGGCAGGCGCTGCGCGACCACCAGCGAGAGGGTGCCGCCCTCGGCGAGCACGGCGGCGATGTTGGCCAGCGCGGCGTCGGGGTCGTCGACGACCTCGAGGGTGCCGTGCAGGCAGACCAGGTCGTAGGCCGGGCGCGCACCGTCGGCGCCGGGCTCGCCGACGGTGTCGGTGTCGCCCTGCACGGGGTGGATGCGCTGCGAGGTGCCGGTCTCGGCGGCCCGGCGGGCCAGCGACGCCAGGGCATCGGGGCTGGGGTCGACGACGGTGACGTCGTGGCCGGCCGCGGCCAACGGGACGGCGGTGCCGCCGGTGCCCCCACCGACGTCGAGCACCCGCAACGGGCGGCCGAGGTCGGCGCTGCGGGTGGCCGCAAGGGTGTCGAGCGCCGCCTGGACGGCGGCCGTGCGCAGCCCGGGCGTGATGCCCGCGCGGCGGTGTCGGCCACGCTCGTCGGACACGGCGGGACTCCTTCGGGGTGCGGGGGCGCAGCGGGTGGGTGCGTCGCGACCACCCTAGTGTCCGGAGCTGCCGGGGCTGGCGTGCCACAGCTTGCGCGAGGGCAGCGCGGCGGCCGGGGACTGCGGCACCATCGTGCCGGGGGCGCCCCGACCCGAGCGCGGGTCGGCCCCGGGCGGCTTGATGTCGGCGTACGGCGACTGCTTGAACCCCGAGGCGTGCACGAGCACGCGCCGCCCGGTGCGGGCGTCACTCTCGCGGGCGGCGGCCTCGGCCGCCTCCGCGCGGGCCACGGCATCCGCCTCACCGGCGGCGATCGCGGCGTGCACGCGCTCGAGGCCGCCGAGCTGCCAGGCGTCCCACAGCGCGGCGAGCTCCCAGGCGCCGGTGGCCCGGATGGAGACCCCGCGGTCGCCGGTGCGGCGCAGCACCCCGCGCACGAGGAGCAGCCAGGAGTGGAAGACGACCCCGGCGTAGGGGCCCTGCACGTCTTCGAAGAAGGTGCAGTCGGACGGCCCGGTGGAGTCGTCGAGGGTGAGGAAGACCACCCGGCGCCCGGAGCGCACCGGCGGGGTCTGGGTGGCGACCTTGACCCCGGCCACCCACACCTCGCTGCGGCTGCGGGCGCCGAGCAGGGCGCGGCTGCGGGTGACCCCCAGCGCCCGCAGCAGCGGGGCGTAGAACTCGACGACGTGCGCGGAGACGTCGAGGCCGAGCACGTCGAGCTCGGCGCGCACCCGCTCGGGACCGGTCATCTCGGGCAGCCCGGCGCCGGCGCCCAGCTGCGGCCGGTCGCCGAGGTCGAGGGTCAGCTGGGTCGGCTGCTCGGCCGCCGGCACCACCTCGCGGGCCGCCTGGGACTGCGCCGCGGCCCGCTCTCGCACGTCGACCCGCTCCCCCGCAACCTCGCGCGGCGGTGCGATGCTCGGGATGGCGAGCCGCCGGCTGCTGCGCGGTGCCGCCCCGCCCCCGCGCTCCCACCGCTCGAGCTCGGCGACGTGCAGCAGCAGGTCGCGGCGGGTGACCCGGCCGCGCCGCCCCAGCCCGCCTCCGCCCATACCGTGCAGGGCGTCGAACGCCCCGGCGAGCACGAGCCGCTCGGTGACCGGGCGGCTCACCCGGGCGCGGGTCCAGAAGTCGCCGAGGTCGGCGTAGGGCTGCCCGGCGACGACCCTGGCCACCTCGGCGCCGCTGATCCCCTTGACGTCGGCGAGCGAGAGCCGGATGCCGTAGGGCTGGCGGGTGCGCCGCCAGGCCGGCAGCCCGGAGTCCGGGTCGGAGGCGTCGGGGTCGGAAGCGTCCGGATCGGAGGCGTCCGGGTCGGAGGCGACTGCCGTGCCGGCATCGGTGGCGGTGGTGACGCGACCGGCATCCGGGTCGTCACCGGCACCGGGCTCGTCGACCCGCTCGATGCGGTAGACCTCGCGCGAGGCGTTGACGTCGAGACCGAGCACCGGGATGCCGAAGGAGCGGGCGTCGTCGAGCAGCAGCCGCTTGGGGTACATGCCGGGGTCGTGGGTGAGGATGCCGGACAGGAAGGCCGCCGGGTGGTGGGTCTTCAGCCACGCCGAGTGGAACGTGGGCAGCGCGAAGGCCGCGGCGTGCGCCTTGCAGAAGCCGAAGCTCGCGAAGGACTTCAGCACCTCCCAGATGCGGTCGCGGTCGTCGGCCGAGTAGCCCCGGGCCTTCGCGGCGGGCCGCCACCACGCCTCGACGTCGGTCTGGCCCTGCGGGGTGCCCATGCTGCGGCGCACCTCGTCGGCCTGGGCGAGGGTGACCCCGGTGGTCTCGGCGACGATGAGCAGCACCTGCTCGTGGAAGACGACGACGCCCTCGGTCTCCTCGAGCGCGGGGATCAGGCTCGGGTGGAGGAAACGGCGCTGCGCCCAGCCGTGCCGGCTGTTGAGGAACGGCGTGATCATGTCGGACTTGACCGGGCCGGGGCGGAACAGCGAGATGTCGACGATGAGGTCGTCGAACCGGCTCGGCCCGAGCTTGCCGACGAGCTCGCGCTGGCCGGGGCTCTCGATCTGGAACATGCCCAGGGTGCGGGTGGTGCGGATCAGCTCGTAGGTGGCGGGGTCGTCGTGCGGCACCTGGGCCTGGTCGTCGAGGTCGATGCGCTCCCCGGAGACCCGTTCGACCTCGGCGACGGCGTGGGCCATCGACGACTGCATCCGGATGCCGAGCACGTCGAGCTTGAGGAAGCCCAGGGTCTCGACGTCGTCCTTGTCGAACTGGCTCATCGGGAACCCGATCCAGCTCGCCTCGACGGGGGTGCGGTCAAGCAGGCCCGCGTTGGACAGCACGATGCCGCACGGGTGCAGGGCGATGTGCCGGGGCAGGCCGTCGAGGGCCTCGACGAGGTCGAAGAACGCCGCCAGGCGGGGGCTGTCGAGGCCGCGGCTGCGCAGCTCGGGCAGGTCGGCGATGGCGTGCCGGGCGTCCTTGGCGCGGATGTGCGGGAATGCCTTGGCGATCTCGTCGACCTCGACCGGGGGCAGGCCCAGCGCGGCGCCGACGTCGCGCACGGCGTGGCGCACCTTGTAGGTGTCCATCATCGACACGCAGGTGACCCGCTCGCCGCCGAAGCGGGTCAGCACGGCCTCGTAGATCTCGGTGCGCCGGGCCGACTCGACGTCGACGTCGATGTCGGGCAGCTCGGCACGCAGCGGTGAGCAGAACCGCTCCATGAGCAGCCGGTGCCGGATCGGGTCGACCCCGCTGATGCCGAGCAGGTGGTTGACCAGGCTTCCCGCCCCCGAGCCACGGGCGGCGACCCGCACCCCGCGGGCCCGGATCAGGTCGGTGACCTCGGCCACGGTGAGGAAGTAGGTGGGGTAGCCCAGGGTGTCGATGACCCCGAGCTCCTCGTCGAGCCGGGTGAGCACGACCTGCTGCTCGGCCTCGCTCGCCCCGGGGTAGCGCCGGCCGACCGCGTCGCGGCAGCGCTGGGCGAGCACCGCCATCGGGTCGGTGCCGGGCTCGATGCCGAGCACCTCGGCCTCGGGCAGGTGCACCGCGCCGATGCCGAGGTCGTGGCGGTTGTGCTGGGTGCACTCGTCGGCGACCAAAGCGGTCATCGCGACGAGCCGGTCGGCGCGCGAGCGGTCGCCACCGGTGACCTCGAGGGCGCTCGCGTGCATCGCCGCGGTGCCGGCGAGGTGCCCGGCGGCGGTGACCCGGTCGAGGTGGCGCGAGTCGAGCACCACGAGCCGGCGGGCGGCGTCGAGCAGGTCGACGGTGCGCACCTGCTCGGGGTCGGCGTGGCGCACCGCGGCGGTGAGCACGGCGGGGACGCCGGCGGCGTCGGCCAGGGCGAGCAGGTGGGCCGCGTGCGAACGGCAGCCGGGGGTGCCCTCCGGCCCGCCGTGGTGGACGACCTCGACGGCGAGGCCGTCGCGCGGCAGCAGGGCCCGCCAGGTGGCGAGCAGGTCGCGGGCCCGCTCGCGGCGCCCGGCCAGCACCGCCCGGCCGACGTCGGAGTCGGGGCCGAGCAGCACGAGCAGCCGGCTCGGCTCCCGCTCGTTTCCGACCTCGTGCGACTCGGGTGCGGGTTTCCCGGCCTCCGGGGTGCGAGAACCGGGCGTAGATCGCACGAAGTCGGGATGGTTCGGGTGGGCCCAGGTGGCCAGCAGACCGGGGGTGGTGACCGGCACGCCGCGCTCGCCGCGCAGGTGGGTCTCGGTGACCAGCCGGCACAGCGCCGCCCAGCCGGCGCCGGGGGCGGTGCCACCGCCTCGCCCCCGGGCCAGCACGGTGACCCGGGGCCGCCGGGGGTCGACGATCGCGCCCCCGCGCACCGGGGTGCGCGGGCGCGGACGAGGGCGGGCAGCATCCGGCCCCTGGCTCCGGCTCCGGCTCCGGCTCCGGCTCTGGCTCTGACCCGGCCCGGGCACGAGCGGCTCGACGGCGAGGTCGACGCCGAGCACCGGCGTGATGCCGGCCCGGCCGCACGCCGTGGCGAACCGCACCGCGCCGTAGAGCCCGTCGCGGTCGGTGAGCGCGAGCGCCCCCTGGCCGTGCTCGGCGGCGCGCTCTACGAGGTGCTCGGGCATCGAGGCGCCGTAGCGCATCGAGAACCCCGAGGCGACGTGGAGGTGGGCGAACCCGGCCATCGGGGATGCAGCCCTCACGCCGAGCGGACGGGGACCAGCCGCCGCGGCCGGTGCACCGACGGCACGCCGAGACGGCTCGCGGCGAGGTCGACGAAGGTCTCGGCGTCGCGCAGCAGGTCGTCGGCCTCACGAGCGGTGACCCGCACCAGCCCGGTCTCGACACCGACCCGCTGCCCGGTGACGGCGGCGAACCGCTGCGCCCACTCGGTGAGCTCGGGGGCCACCCGTGCGGTGAGCGCCCACACGTCGTGCGGGCCGCCGCCGGAGGCGAGCCCCGCCCCCGGGGAGGTCGCCGAGCGGGCGGCGACGAGCGCGGCCCCGGCCCGCAGCGCGGCGAGCGAGGCGGCGAGGTAGCGCGTGGAGGCGACCGAGGCGGCATACCCGCTGGTGAGCGCCTCGCGGGAGCGGTCGAGGAGGTCGAGGGTGGTGGCGGCGTGGCTCATCGGGGTCTCCTCGGTCGTGGCACAGCAGGTCAGTCGTGGGCTCGCAGCAGGAGCCAGTGGTCGTCGTCGCGGCCGAGGTCGAACACCCCGGCCGACCCCGAGGGTGGGCGTGCCTCGACCCGCCAGACCCGGCGCTGCGGGCTCGGCAGCCCCGGCCGGCCCGGCCCGGCGGGCTGGTCGCCGACCTCGCGCCACCAGGCCCGTCGCTCCTGCCACGAGTCGAGCACCGCGCACACGGTGTAGCGCCGGCCGCGCCAGACGAAGTCGCGCGGGCCGTCGTCGCCCCGGACGCTGACCGGTTCGTCGTGGCGACGCACCATGGCAACCTCCTTCAAGGGACCCCTCGTGGCCCGAACGGACGGGGCCGCACGGGGCGCCGAACGTGCCGGCGAATCGTCGAACAGGTGTTCGACTACACCCCACTGTAGCCGTCCTCACCGCTGTGCGGTCAAGCCCCGTTCGGTGGTCACTACGCTGGCTCCATGTCCCCGCAGCCGGGCGAGCCGGCATCCTCACGCGACCGGTCCGCACACCCCGGCGTGCGCTCGGTCATGGACACCCTGGCGCTGCACCACGTGATGCCCGAGGTGCGCCACCTGCCCCTGGCCGTGCGCACCGCGAAGGCCGCTGCCGAGGCCCTGGACGTCTCCCCCGCCGAGATCGCCAACAGCCTGGTCTTCGTCTCCACCGACCACGACGGCGACGAGCAGCCGCTGCTCGTGCTCGCCTCCGGCGGCCACCGGGTCGACGTCGACAAGGTCGCCGACCTCGCGGGCCTGGCGCGCATCGAGCAGGCCGACCCGGTGTTCGTGCGCACCCACACCGGGTTCGCCATCGGCGGGGTCGCCCCCGTCGGCCACCCCGAGCGCCTCCGCACCATCATCGACGTCACCCTCGGGCGCTACGCCACCGTGTGGGCCGCCGCCGGGCACAGCCACTCGGTCTTCGCGACGACCTACGACGAGCTGATCCGGATCACCGGCGGCCAGCCGATGGACGTCGCCTGACGGCCCGTGTCGGGCGGCCCGTGTCGGGCGGCCCGTGTCGGGGCGACCCGCGTCGGACGGCCCGTGTCGGGTGGGTGCGCCCGGTGCGCGAGCGAGTGACCGTTCTGCGGCGCCTGAAGGCTCAGCAGATCGCGGCCTTCACCAGCGCGACGACCTGCTTCTCGACCGTGGGGCTCCACCTCAGCATCGCGTAGGACGTCAGCCAGAAGTCGCCGTCGTGGTGCCCGGTCGTCCGGGGCCTCGGGCCTCAGAGTGAGAGGCGCTCGAACACCTCGAGCGTGGCCGTCGACCGGTTCATCGTGATGAAGTGGATGCCGGGCGCACCCTCGTCGAGCATCCGCTGACCCAGCTCGGCGGCGATCTGCACGCCGACGGACCGCACCGCCGCCGGGTCGTCCTTGACCGCCTCGAGCCGCGCCACGACCGCCGGCGGCAGCGGGGTGCCCATCAGCTCGGACATCCGGGTGATCTGACGCAGGTTGGTGACCGGCATCAGGCCCGGGGTGATCAGCAGCTCGCGCCGCGCGGCCACCCGGTCGCGCAGGCGCAGGTAGCTGTCGGCGTCGAAGACCATCTGGGTGATCGCGAAGCTGGCCCCGGCATCCGCCTTGCGCACCAGCACCTCGACGTCGTGGGCCAGGTCGGGGCTGTCGGGGTGCACGTCGGGGAAGGCCGCGACGCCGATCGTGAAGTCACCGAGCCGGCGGATCAGCGCGACGAGCTGGTCGGCGTGGTCCAGGCCCTCGGGGTGCGGCGTCCACTGCCCGCGCACGTTCCCGGGCGGGTCGCCGCGCAGGGCGAGGATGTTGCGCACCCCCGAGGCCGCGTAGGACCCGACGACCCGGCGCACCTGGTGCACCGAGGCCCCCACACAGGTGAGGTGCGCGAGCGGGGTCAGTGAGGTCTCGTCCGCGATGCGGCCGGTGACCCGCACGGTGCGGTCCTGGGTGGTGCCCCCCGCACCGTAGGTGACCGACACGAAGGCCGGGCGCACCCGTTCCAGCTGGCGGATGGCCAGCCACAGCGCGGCCTCGGACTCGTCGTCCTTGGGGGGGAAGAACTCGAAGCTGATCGAGGGCCGGCTCTCGGCGAGGCGTCCGGGGATGGAGGCCACGAGGTGCTCGGGCCGTCCTCCTCCTCCGTGGTGCGCCATGGCGGTGAGGGTAGCCCAGCCCTCACGCCGTAGGCTCTGGGCACCCATCATCCGACCGCCGCTGACCGGGGTCGCGTCAAGGAGGTCCTCCGTGTCCAGCCCGCTCGGCTCCGTCGACCTGCCGCGCCGCGTGCAGCAGTGCCTCGACGCCGAGCTGGCGACCCAGGCGACGGTGCTGGCCGAGCTCGGCCCGGACGTCGACGACCTGATCACCGCGGTCGCCGCTCTGCTGCGCGGTGGCAAGCGGTTGCGGGCGGCCTTCCTCTACTGGGGCCACCGGGCGGCCGGGCGCCCCGACTCCGACGCACTCGTACGGCTCGCGAGCGCCATGGAGCTGTTCCAGGCTGCCGCGCTGATCCACGACGACGTCATGGACGACTCCGACACCCGCCGCGGGATGCCGGCCGCCCACCGCGCGCTCGCGGCGCGGCACACCGACCGGGGCTGGGCCGGCGACGAGGACCGCTTCGGCCTGGCCGGCGCGGTGCTCGCCGGCAACCTGTGCCTCACCTGGACCGACGCGGTCTACGCGACCTGCGGCCTGCCCGAGGCCGACCTGGAGCGGGGGCGACCGGTCTTCGACCGGATGCGCACCCAGCTCATGGCCGGTCAGTTCCTCGACGTGGTGGAGTCGATGCGACCCTGGGAGGGCCTCGCCGACGACGAGCGCGTCGAGCGCGCCGGGCGGGTGATCCGCTACAAGAGCGCGAAGTACACCGTCGAGCACCCGCTGCTCATCGGTGCGACGACCGGTGGGCTCGACGCCCCCGGCATCACGGCCCTGTCGCGCTACGGGCTCGACCTCGGCCGAGCCTTCCAGCTGCGCGACGACCTGCTCGGCGTCTTCGGCGACCCTGCCGAGACCGGCAAGCCCGCCGGTGACGACCTGCGCGAGGGCAAGCGCACGGTGCTGCTGGCCCACGCGCTCGCCGGCACCGACGAGGGGGGGCGCTCGAGGGTCGAGGCGCTGCTGGGCCGGCCCGACCTGAACGCCGAGCAGGTCGACGAGCTGCGCGCCGTCATCGCGGGCTCCGGTGCGGTGGCTCGCCTCGAGCACGAGATCGACCGGCTGGCCCGCTCCGCCCGCGCGGCGGTCGAGGGTGCCGACTCGGTCGACCCCAGCGCGCGAGACGCGCTGGTCGACCTCGTGGGGATCGCGACCGCCCGCTCCTCCTGACCCTCACCACAGCTTTCCCGCCCGCTCCTCCTGACCCTCACCACAGCTTTCCCGCCCGATGCGGGGAGCTTCACCTTCGCACCCCAAATGAAGTGGTGCGCAGGTGAGGGTTCTCGCACCGGGCGAAAAAGTTGGGACGAGGCTAGAAGGCCTCTTCCATCGCGCGGCGGCGCACCTCGGTCTTGAAGCCCGCGTGGATCGCGTCGAGCGGCGAGCCCGGCACCGGCAGCGTGTCGTCGGGGGTGTGCAGCCAGCGCAGGATCTCGACGTCGGACATCCCGCCGTCGGCGAGCACGGTGAAGGTGCCCTTGAGGGCGTGCAGCGGCCCCTCGTCGTCGACGAAGCCGGCCGGAACGCAGACCACCCGGCGCTCCCCCACCCGGTGGGCGAGCAGCTCGCGGTCCTCGACGAGCTTGCGCACCGACGCGAGTGGCAGGCCGAGCCGCTCGGCGATGTCGGGGATGGTCAACCACGAGCCCACGAGGGCCTCGAGGTCGTCCATGGGCTCGGGTCCTGCGTCCTGGGGTACGTCGCTCACGTTCCACAGGGTGCCACAGCGGACACGCGAGCATCCGCGGGGTGGGAACGCCCGCCCATCTGGCCCTCCCTCCGGTAACGTGAGTCCCAAAGGTCTCAGAAATCACTTCTGTCACAGTTGTCACAGGCAAGGAACGCGCCCATGGTCATCTCCGCACCTCCCGCGATGCTGCCTCCCGCCTCGCTGACGCCGGCGGCCCACGTCACCGCAGCGAACCCCGCTCCCCACGGCTGGACGAGCTACCGGGTCAGGCCGGGTGACACCCTCGACGGCATCGCCGCGCGCTTCCGCACCACGGTGGCCGTGCTCGCCGCACGCAACGAGATCCGCAACCACCACCTGATCCAGGCCGGCGCGGTGCTCACCGTGCCACGTACCGCCAGCGCGCCCGCGTCCGGCACCCCCACCCCGGCGGCCGCCGTGCACGTCGTGCGCCCCGGAGACACCCTCGACGGCATCGCCGCGCGCTACCGCGTGTCCCTGGCCTCGCTGCTCAAGACCAACCGCCTCTCGGCCGGCTCGTTCATCCACCCCGCCCAGCGGATCGTCGTGCGCAACGCGACGGCCACCGCCGCCGCCGCCCGCCCCACCCGGGCCACCACGACGTACCGCGTGCGGGCCGGCGACACGCTGGGCTCGATCGCCGCGCGGCACCACACCTCGGTGGCCGCCATCGCCCGGGCCAGCGGGGTCTCAAGCCGCGCGCTGATCCACCCCGGCCAGGTGCTGCGCCTGCCCGCCACGGGGCGCTCCAGCACGCCCAGCGCGGTGCCCGACACCTTCAACGGGGTGAAGTACCCACGGGCGGTGGCCGAGGCCGCCGCTCGCAACCGAGCTCTCCTGGCCCAGCGCTCGGTGCCGAGCCGCAGCGAGACCAAGGCGATGATCGGGCACACCGCTCGCAAGCACGGCGTCGACAGCCGCCTGGCCCTCGCCATCGCCTACCAGGAGTCCGGCTGGAACCAGCGCGCCGTCTCCCCCGCGAACGCGGTCGGCGTGATGCAGGTGATCCCTGAGGCCGGGCAGTGGGCCTCGAGCCTGGTCGGCCGCCGGCTCGACCTGCTCACGGTGAAGGACAACATCACCGCCGGTGTGGTCATGCTGCGCGCGCTGGGCCGCTCGACGGACAGCATGGAGGAGACGGTGGCGGCCTACTACCAGGGCCTGGGCGCCCTGCAGAAACACGGCATGTACAGCGACACCAAGCTGTACGTGCGCAACGTGATGGCCCTGCGCAAGTCCATGTGACCGGCGACGGGAGATGACGGCGCGGTGTCCGAGACTACGTACACTCCTACCGTGTCATCTACCGGCGACGCGCTGATCGGGCGCACCCTCGACGGCCGCTACCGCGTGCTCCGTCGCCTCGCCGACGGCGGGATGGCGACCGTCTACCTCGCGGTCGACGAGCGGCTCGACCGCGACATCGCCCTGAAGGTGATGCGCCAGCACCTCGTGCACGACGAGAGCTTCGTCACCCGCTTCCGTCGCGAGGCCCGTTCGGCCGCGTCGCTCTCGCACCCGAACGTCGTCGCCGTCTTCGACCAGGGCGAGGACGACGGCCACATCTTCCTCGCCATGGAGTACGTCCCCGGCCAGACCCTGCGCGAGGTCATGAGCGATGCGGGGCCACTCTCGCCGCGGGCCGCCCTCGACATCCTCGAACCGGTGCTCCTGGCGCTCGCCGAGGCCCATGGCAAGGGGCTGATCCACCGCGACGTCAAGCCCGAGAACGTCATCATCAACGACAACGGCACCGTCAAGGTCGCCGACTTCGGGCTGGCCCGGGCCGTGTCGAGCCAGACGGTCACGAGCACCCAGGGGGTGCTTCTCGGCACTGTCGCCTATCTCTCGCCCGAACAGGTCGAGCGCGGTATCGCCGACGCCCGCAGCGACGTCTACGCCGCCGGCCTGATGCTCTTCGAGATGCTCACCGGCACCAAGGCGTTCACGGGTGAGACCCCCATCCACGTGGCCTACCAGCACGTGCACGGCGGGGTTCCCACTCCGTCGAGCCGGGTGGCGGGGCTGCCGCCGGCACTCGACGACCTCGTCGCGGTCGCCACGGCGCGAGACCCCGACGAGCGACCGGCCGACGCCGCCGCGCTGCTCGACCTGGTGCGCCGCACCCGTGCGACGCTGGCCCCCGGTGCCCTGGACGCCAAGCCGGCCGGCGTCGCGGCGATGGCCGCGGCCTCCGTGCCGACCTCGACCACGGCGCTGCCGTTGAGCGCCTCCCATCCCCAGACCGACCGTCCCGGTGGCTCCGTCGCCACCCGCTCGCGCTCCGACACCCGGGCGATGACCGTCCCGCCGCCTCCGCTGCAGGGCCGGGTCGTGCCCAACACCCCCCGGCCGCGGCGCTGGTGGCCGGCCATTGCGGCATCCGCGCTGGTGGCCGCGCTGTCGGCGTG
The DNA here is from genome assembly GCA_038210185.1 of Actinomycetales bacterium. Classification (GTDB taxonomy): domain Bacteria; phylum Actinomycetota; class Actinomycetes; order Actinomycetales; family Dermatophilaceae; genus Fodinibacter. The sequence continues at coordinate 43,347 of JBBQWX010000004.1, read as the reverse complement.
GTTCTTCCTGCTCGGACCGGGTGCGGCGGCCACCGTGCCGTCGGTGCAGGGCCGAGACCGGTCGTCCGCGATGAGCGCGGTGCGCACCGCGGCGCTCGACCCCAAGGTGTCCGAGGCCTTCGACGAGAAGGTGGCCAGGGGCGTTGTCATCTCGGTCGACCCCGGCCCCGGCACCACCCTGCGCCGGGGCGCCGACGTCACGCTCGTGGTGTCCAAGGGCCCGGAGCGGTATGCCGTGCCACCGGTCGTCGGCATGACGCTCGCCGAGGCGACCGTGCGCATCGAGGCGGTCAACCTCACCGTGGGCAAGGTCAGCAAGGCCTTCGACGACAAGGTCCCCAACGGCCAGGTGGTCTCCGCCAAGCCCGGGCCGGGTGCCAGCCTGAAGAAGAGCACCGCAGTGGCCCTCACTGTGAGCAAGGGACGCAAGCCGATCGAGGTGCCCGACCTCACCGGCACCGTGGCGACCGTGGCCTCGCGCCAGCTCAGCGACCTCGGGCTCAAGGTCACCGCGACCGAGCAGGAGAACAGCGACACCATCGCCAAGGGCAAGGTCGTCAGCCAGGACCCGCGCGACGGTACGCTGTTCCGGGGCGACACCGTCACCCTCGTGGTGTCCAAGGGGCCGGTGCTCGTCGAGGTGCCGGGAGTCGTCGGGCAGCAGCTGGAGCAAGCCCGCGGCACCCTCGAGGCGGCCGGGTTCCAGGTCACCGTGCGCCGGACGCTCGGCGGCTTCTTCAACACGGTGCGGCTGCAGGACCCTGCCGGCGGCGCCAAGGTGCCCAAGGGCAGCACCATCACGCTGACGATCGTCTGACTGCGTCGTGGCCGCTCCCACCGGGCACGCCCGCCTCGCCACGCTCCTGCTCGTCGGCGTCACGGCGGTGTGGGGCTCGACGTTCTTCCTCATCCACGACCTCGTCGAGCACGTCCCGCCCGCCGACTTCCTCGCGGTGCGCTTCGGCATCGCCGCCGTGGTCATGTTCGTGCTGTTCCGGCGCCAGACCCTGGCCCTGACCCGGCGCGAGCTGAAGGTGGGTGTCGTGCTCGGCATGCTCTACGGGGTGGCGCAGGTGCTGCAGACCACCGGTCTGCAGCACACCGACGCCTCGGTCTCGGGCTTCATCACCGGCACCTACGTCGTGCTCACCCCGGTGCTCGGCGCCGTGCTGCTGCACGACCGGATCGGGCGGATGACCTGGATCGCCGTCGGCCTGGCGACGGTGGGGCTCGCCCTGCTGTCGCTGCAGGGGTTCTCCGTCGGCATCGGTGAGGCGCTCACGCTGTTGTCGGCCGTGCTCTACGCCGGGCACATCGTGGCGCTGGGCCGGTGGTCGACACCGGGAGCGGCCGTCGGGCTCGCGACGGTGCAGGCCGGCGTCATCACCGTCGTCGCCGCGGTGGTGGCCGTGCCGGACGGGCTCACCCTGCCGGCCGACGGTGGGCAGTGGGCATCGCTGCTCTATATGGCGCTGGTCGCCGGGGCGCTCGCCCTGTGGGCGCAGACCTGGGCCCAGGCGCACCTCACGGCGACCCGCGCCGCGATCGTCATGGCGCTCGAGCCGGTCTTCGCCGCGTTGTTCGCCGTGACCCTCGGCGACGAGAGCCTGACCCGACGGATGCTCGTGGGCGGGGCGCTCGTGGTGGCGGCGATGTACCTCGTCGAGCTGCGCTCCACGCCCCGCGATCCCGGGGCCTCGGCCGCCGACGCCCCATCGGTCGAGGCGCTGCACCACGACGTCTAGCGGCGCGACTCCCCTGCGCTCAGGCGGCGCGAGCGAAGGAGGCCGGTGGCGGCGTCGGCGGCCGCGTCGGTGCCCTCGTCGTCGACGTCGAGGTGCCACACGGCACGCACCCGACCCGGCCCCACGGCATACGTGCGCACGCCCTGGTCGACCAGCGCAGCGACGAACTCCGATGCGGCCCAGCCGACGGCGCCCACGTCGAGCACGACGATGTTGGTCTCGACGGTGCCCGCGTCGACGGATGCCGGTGCCGCCTCCGCACAGGCCGCGGCGAAGCGAGCCGCGCGGGCGTGGTCGTCGGCGAGCCGCTCGACGTGGTGGTCGAGGGCGTACAGGCCCGCGGCCGCGAGGATGCCGACCTGGCGCATCCCGGCGCCATAGCGCTTGCGCCAGACCCGCGCCTCGGCCATCCGCCCCGCCGACCCGACCAGCACCGAGCCCACCGGAGCGCCCAGGCCCTTGGAGAGGCAGACGCTGACCGTGTCGAACGCGGTGCCGTAGTCGGCCAGCGCGACCCCGGAAGCCACGTGGGCGTTCCACAGCCGCGCGCCGTCGAGGTGCATCGCGACGCCCAGCACCGAGGTGGCCGACCGCACCTCACGGATGGCGCTGATCGGCTGCACGGTGCCACCACCGAAGTTGTGGGTGTTCTCGAGCACGACCAGGGCGGTCTCGACCTGGTAGGGCCCGACCCCCGTCGTGACGAGCGACATCGGGCCGGCCGGGTCGAGCAGCCCGCGCTCGCTGGGCCACGAGCGGCTCGTGATGCCCGAGAACGCCGCGGCGGCACCGAGCTCGGCGCGCAGCACGTGCGCCTGCTGGTCGGCGACGAGCTCCTGGCCCGGGCTCACGTGCAGCCGCACGCCGAGCTGGTTGGCCAACGACCCGGTCGGCGAGAACAGGCCCGCCTCGTGGCCGAGCAGGTCGGCCACTCGCTCCTCGAGCGCCCGCACGGTGGGGTCCTCGCCGAACACGTCGTCGCCGACCTCCGCGTGCGCCATCGCATCACGCATGGCGGGGGTCGGCCGGGTCAGGGTGTCCGAGAGCAGGTCAGCGCGCACCGGCGTCAGTCCTGGTTGAGCATCTCGGCGACGAGGAACGCCAGCTCGAGACTCTGCTGGTGGTTCAGGCGCGGGTCACACACCGACTCGTAGCGCAGGTTGAGGTCGGCGTCGAGGATCTTCTCGGAGCCGCCGATGCACTCGGTGACGTCGTTGCCGGTCAGCTCGACGTGGATACCGCCGGGCACGGTGCCCAGCCCCCGGTGCACCTCGAAGAAGCCCTCGACCTCCTCGACCACGTCGTCGAAGTCACGGGTCTTGTAGCCCGAGGCCGACTCGTAGGTGTTGCCGTGCATCGGGTCGCAGACCCAGGTGACCGACGCACCGGATGCCGTGACCTTCTCGACGATGGTCGGCAGCGCGTCGCGGATGCGGCCGGCCCCCATGCGGGTGATGAAGGTGAGCCGGCCGGGCTCGCGCTCCGGGTCGATCCTGTCGATGAGGCGCAGCAGGTCGTCGGTGTCGGCGTTGGCAGAGACCTTGACTCCCACCGGGTTTCGCACCGCCGCGACGAAGTCGATGTGCGCGCCGTCGAGGTCACGGGTGCGCTCCCCCACCCACACGAAGTGGCCGGAGGTGTCGTAGAGCTCGCCGGTGCGGGAGTCGACCCGGGTCATCGGCCGCTCGTAGTCGAGCACGAGGGCCTCGTGGGCCGAGAAGAACTCGGTGCTGCGCATCGCCTCGAAGTCGGCACCACAGGCCTTCATGAACTTCATCGCCTTGTCGATGTCCTTCGCCAGCCGCTCGTAGCGCGCGTTGGCGGAGTTGGCGACGAAACCCTGGTTCCAGTCGTGCACGTGGCGCAGGTCGGCGAACCCGCCGGTCGTGAACGCGCGGACCAGGTTCAGCGTGGCGCTGCTCGCGTGGTAGGCGTGGACGAGGCGCTGGGGGTCGGGGGTGCGCGAGGCCGTGGTGAACTCGAAGTCGTTGACCATGTCGCCGCGGTAGGCCGGCAGGGTCACGCCCTCGCGCGTCTCGTCGTTGCTCGAGCGCGGCTTGGCGTACTGGCCGGCCATCCGGCCCACCTTGACCACCGGCACCGACGCGCCGTAGGTGAGCACGGCCGCCATCTGCAGGATCGTCTTGACGCGGTCTCGGATGTTGTCGGCCGTCGCCGACGCGAAGGTCTCGGCGCAGTCACCGCCCTGGAGCACGAACGCGTCACCGCGAGCCACCGCCGCCATCCGCTCGCGCAGCACGTCGCACTCTCCGGCGAAGACCAGCGGGGGGTAGCTCGCGAGCGTCGCCACAGCCGCGTCGAGGGCGGCGCGGTCGGGCCAGACCGGCTGCTGGGCGGCAGGCAGGTCGGCACCGGCGGCGAGCCGCCGGCGGGGGTCTGGTGGGGTGGTCGTGCTCACGAGGGTCAAGGATAGGTCCCCCCCGGTCGGGGGCCCGGCGCGGCCCGCATGCCGGTATGCCGTCAGGACGTTCCGGAGGCGCTCGGGTCGCCATCCTCGAGGCCGTGCGCCAAGGCGAACCGCACCAGCTCGACCCGGTTGTGCAGGTGCAGCTTGCCGAGCGTGTTCTGGACGTGGTTCTGCACGGTGCGGTGCGACAGGAACAGCTCGCCGGCGATCTCCTTGTACGACATGCCGGTGGCGACCAGCCGCAGCACCTCGGTCTCGCGGGCGGTGAGCTCGGGGATCGGCCGGGAGGGCCCCCCGGCGGCCTCGGGAGCCGGCCCGGGCTGGTCGGCCATCCGCCGGAACTCGCCGAGCACGAGCCCGGCCAGACCGGGGGTGAACACGGCCTCGCCACGCGCGGTGGCGCGCACGGCATCCACGATCTCGCGGGCCGACGCGGACTTCACCAGGTAGCCGGTGGCCCCGGCCTTGATCGCCGCCAGCACGTCGTGCTGCTCGCCGCTGGCGGACAGGATGAGCACCCGGATCGGGAGGTCGCCCAGAGCCCGGCACACCTCGTCGCCGCGCATGCCGGGCAGGTTGAGGTCGAGCACCAGCACGTCGGGACGGGTGGCCCGGGCCCGGCGCACGGTCGCCGGCCCGTCGCTCGCGGTCGCGACGACGTCGAGGCCGTTGCCCGCGAGGTCGCGTTCGAGGGCGGAGAGCCACAACGGGTGGTCGTCGGCGACGAGCACCCTGGGGGCGGGGTCGGTCATCGGCGCTCCTGGGGCAGGTGGGCGGAGGTGGTGGAGCCGGTCGGGTGGAGCGCCGCGGTGCGTGGAACCGTCATCCGCACCACGCAGCCGCCGCCCGGTCGGGTCGTCCAGGTCACGGTGCCACCGAGGTCCTCGACCCGGCCGCGGATCGAGCCGCTCACACCCATCCGGCCGCGGTCGGCAGCACCGAGCACGTCGGCGAGCTCGGCCCCTGCGCCGTCGTCGCGGATGGTGACCTCGACACCTCGGGAGTCGCCCTCGAGCAGCACCCAGGCCCGCGCGCCGGGCCCGGCGTGCCGGTCGACGTTGTCGAGCGCGGCAGCGACGGCGGCATCCACCTCGCGGGCCACGACCTGGTCGACGAGCACCGGGTCGGCGGGCACCGCGACGGCGACCTCGGGGCGCTCGCGCGCGGTGAGCGGCACCCGCAGGTCGACGTCGGCACCCGCGCCTCCCCGCAGGTCGGCCGGGTCGGTGGGCACGTCCGGCGCACCGGTGCCCGACACGAAGCGGCGCAGCGAACGTTCCTGCTCAGCGGCGAGGACGGACAGCTCGGCGGCCTCGCCCCCGAGCTCGTCGCCGCGACGGTGGATGTAGGCCAGCGACTGCAGCACGCCGTCGTGCACGACCCTGGCGATGCGCTCGCGCTCGTGCAGCCGCTCGCGCTCGAGCAGCACCTGCTCCTCGCGTTCCAACCCCACGCGGGCAAGGTCGACCGCCAGGCCGATGAGGCCACCGAGCAGCACCAGCAGCACGATGTTGTGCACGGTCGACTGGGTGGGTGTGCCCACCTCGACCAGGTCGGCGGCGGCGATCACCACCGCCGCGACGAGCCCGCCCCGCGCCCCCGCGACGACCGCTCCCCCGGCGACCGACCCGGCCGCCCAGATCGTCGGGATGGTGAACTGGCCGGCCGCGATGGCCTGCGGGGTCTCGGCGAGCATGGTCGCGAGGATGCCGGCGACCGCGATGGTGACCTCGATGACGACGACCCGCACGGTGCGCCTGCGGTAGAACAGCAGGCCGATCGACCAGGCGAACATGACGCCGATGACGACCCCGGCGACCTCCGGTCGCACCATGGTCTCGTGCCGCTGCCAGGCCAGCAACGCGGCGTACCCCGCGGCGAGGGGTCGGAAGACGTCGAGCCCGCGGTGGAAGGACTCGACGACGACCGGCTCACGACGGCCGGTGCGCTGCGAGTGCGTCGCGAGCACCCCCATGACCCCTCAGCTCGCGCGGCGCTGCGGGCCGGCGTCGCCGTCCTCGTCGTCGAGGCCGTCGAGGGCGTCCTCGAGCTCGGTGGCGGCCCGGCCCGGCTGGGCAGCCTCGGCCGCCTCCTTGGCCCTGCTCTTCTTCTCGCGGGCGATGCGGTCCTTCATCGCCGTGGCGTACATGTCGACGTACTCCTGGCCGGAGAGCTCCATCAGCGCGTACATGATCTCGTCGGTGATCGAGCGAAGGACGAACCGGTCGCCCTCCATTCCCTCGTAGCGCGAGAAGTCGAGCGGGGTGCCGACCCGCACGCCGACCCGGATCAGCTTGGGGATCCTGGTGCCGGTCGGCTGGGCCTTGTCGGTGTCGATCATCGCGACCGGGATGACGGGCACGCCCGCCTCGAGCGCCATCCGGGCCACGCCGGTCTTGCCCTTGTAGAGCCGGCCGTCGGGGCTGCGCGTGCCCTCGGGGTACAGGCCGAGCAGCTCGTCGCGGCCGAGCACCTTCAGGCCCGACCGCAGCGCGGCCTCACTGGCCCGACCGCCGGAACGGTCGACGGGCAGCTGGCCGACGCCCTTGAAGAACGCGGCCGTCAGCCGGCCCTTGATGCCCTCACCGGTGAAGTAGTCGGACTTCGCGAGGAAGGTCATCCGGCGCGGCACGACCAGCGGCAGGAAGATCGAGTCGGAGAACGACAGGTGGTTGCTGGCGAAGATCGCGGGCCCGGTCTCGGGGATGTGCTCGGCGCCGTCGACCCACGGCCGGAACAGCAGGCGGAGGATCGGCCCCAGGACGACCGTCTTCAGCACCCAATAGATCACCCGGACCACCCTTCATCGCGCGACGCCCAGACTCTAGTGCACTGGGTCACAGTGCCTCTCGGGCACACCGTCGTGCGAAGATCATGGTCCCACCCCGCAGCACCCGAGGAGAGCCCGTGCCAGACCGGCCCGGTGACATGGACGAGCGCGACGTCGACGCCCGGTTCGCCTCCATCATCGCGCGCTGGGACGGCCCGGCCACGGATGACGTCGACGCGCCCCTGAACGACGAGCCGACACCGACCCGCATCGCCGGTGGCAACGCGCCCGGCGATGCGCCCGCCGATGCGGCGGGTGCGGCCGGTGCGGCGGGTGCGGCGGGTGCGGCGGGTGCGGCGGGTGCGGCCCACGAGGAGTCCGAGCAGCCGGCTCCGGGCGGCGACGCCACCGAGCCTTCCGCCACCCGCACCGACCCCGCCGAGGCGGCCGTCACCGACCCGGACGTCACCGACCCGGACGTCACCGACCGAGATGGCGCCGACCGAGATGGCGCCGAGCTGGAGGGCGCCGAGCTGGATGCCGCCGAGCTGGATGCCGCGGAGCGGCCGGCCCCACCGGTCACGTCCCGCGCGCCCTGGGTCAACCCCTCACCGTTCGACGTCGTCGTCCCCGCGTCGTCCTGGCGCGCCGCCGAGCCCACCGACCCTGCAACCACGGCGGCCGCCGAGCAGGCCGAAGCCGCCCTGGGCGACGAGGAGCACTTCGAACCACCCGAGGTGGTGCTGCCACCGCAGGAGGATCTGCACTTCTGGGGTGCCGTCATCGGCCTGGTGGCCGGGCCCCTCATCATGCTCTGGGTCGTCTTCGCGCGCCCGACGCACAGCATCCGCTGGTTCATCGTGTCCGTCCTGGTCTCGCTGGTCGGCTTCGGCCTGCTCGTGCTGCGCCAGCCGAAGCACCGCGATCCCACGAGCGGCGACAACGGCGCCCGCGTCTGACCCGTCGGTCGAGGGCACGGGCCCGGCCGGGCGTGGGGGCACACCCAGCTCGGGTGCGGTGGACTGCCTGTTCGTGGGAGCGCTGATCGCTCGAGGGGTGTCAGGCGCGCGCCGGGTCGCGCCTGTGGCACCCCCAAGGCCGGCGCCCAGCGGTCCCGGGGGCGGCAGGTGGCGTCCCGGGGGTGGCAGGTGGCGTCCCCGGGGGGTGGCAGGTGGCGTCCCGGGGTGGCAGGTGGCTCTTTCCGCGACGGCTCCGGTGACCACTGCCCACCCCTGGTGAACGCCGGACCTGGCCACGCACCAGCCCGGGTCGAACGCAGCACAGGTACGCGGCATCCGAAGTGCTGCGTGGTCGCGGACGAGGACGGACACGCAGAGCAGAGCGGACGAGGACGACTCAGGCGAGAACGGCCGCGGGCGCCGGGAACGGTGTGCCATTGACGACCCTGAGCTGTTGCGTGGTGCACCGGACCAGCGCCGCGAGCTGTGCTCGGTCGAGTCGCTCGCAGAGCCACTCCCAGTGCAGCGAGCACCAGTCCCCCACCACCACGGGACCGGCCAGTCCGAGCCCGTCCGCCCGCAGGACCACGGTCTCCGGCCGCGCCCGTCCGAGCACCAGCTGACGCCCGTCCCAACACAGCGGGCGGGACGAGACCACCGCCTCCGCCCCCCTCAGCTCGACCACCTGGCCCCAGCGGACCCGACAGCGGTCGAGCACGTGCAACGGCTCGTCGACCCGCCCCTCACGCAGCAGCCCCACCCACGGGTAGATCCCGAACACGTGGAACGAGTGGTGGGGAACGGCCCCCGCGGGTACGGCATCGACGAGCCTCGACCAGAAGCGCCCGGCGCGGCCACGGAAACGGGTCTCGAGGGAGTCCCCGAGCAGCCGCGGGCCCACGTGGTTCAGGAGGCTGTTGCCGACCCAGTAGGCCTCGACCACCGACGCGTCCAGCGGGTCGCGGATGCCGTTGGCTGCGGCGATGAGCTCGAGGTAGGGCCAGGCACCCTCGAAGCCGCGGGCGAGCCGGCGCAGGTCCGGGTCGTCGACGCCGGCCGCCACCTGCTGGAGCAGCTGGTGCGACGCGTCCGGCCCGCAGTAGCCGAGCGCGTTGGGGGGGTAGGCGTAGGCGGCGAAGCGCAGCGCCCCGCTCAGGGCCGATGTCACGGCGGCCCCCTACCCGCGGGTCTCGACGGCGGGGGCCCGGTCCCGACGAGCGGTGCTCCACCCACCCAGCCGGACGACTGCGGCCCCCCCGAGCACGACCAGCGCGAGCCAGACGGCCTGCGGCGCCAGCGGGGTCCCGTCGACCGCCGCGCTGAGCCCGGCCGTGACCGGGGCCGCGAGCACGAGCACCGCCGTGACGTCGACGGCCTGCGCCCGTGCCAGCGCGGCGAACCAGGTCGCGACGTAGCAGGCCAGCAGGGCCCCGGTGAGCAGCACCCAGCCGACCTGCTCGCCCGTCATCGCCGCGAGGCCGCCGAGCTGGCCACGCGCGGCCAGCCACCCGAGCAGCGCGATCGACCCCAGCCCCATACGGGCGACCGCGACGGTCCATGACGAGACCCCGCCGAGCAACCACTTGGCGAGCACGACCTCCAGGGACCACACCAGGGTCGCGGCCAGGATGAGCAGCCCCGACGTGCCGAACGAGGACGGCAGGCCACCGGCGAGTCCCACCTGGCCGACGACCAGGAGGCCGATCGCCAGCCAGTGACCCCACTGCAGCCGCTCCCCCAGCAGGGGTAGGGCGAGGAGCGCAACCCAGAGCACGAGCGTCTTGTGGAGGAAGGCCGCCTGCGAAGAGGTGGCCCGGGCCAGCCCCTCGAAGAACAGCACGAACGCGAGGCTGCCGCCGAGAAGCCCGATCGCAGTGAGCGCGAGCCACTGCCGCGCGCCGATCGGCCGGGTGAGGCGTGCTCCCGTGCGCGTTCCCAGCGCGACGACGGCGAGCAGCGCCAGGGCGGCGACGACGTTCTTGGCCGTCGTGTAGACGGTTGCGCTCTCGAAGGCCAACACTGCGGAGGCGTTGACGAAGACCGAGAACCCGCTGATCGCCGCGGCGACAAGGGCCAGCAGGATGCCGTTGCGTCGGGTCGCGTTCATGGAATGTCCTTCCTCGGGGGCACCATCGGTGCCGGTGCGGTGGCCTGCACCACCGGGGCGGCGGGTGCCACCGTGGTGGTGCGGATGGCGGTGGCGTCGGCGGCCTCCTCGGCCGTCACCCGCGCGAGCGCGAAGCCGCAGTGGCAGACGAGCCAGTCGCCCGGTGCGACGCCCTCGTCCAGGGTCAGCAACGACACCGTGGCGGTGCGCTGGCGCGCGCGGACGCGGGCCGTCGAGCCCGGACCGGTCTCCACGACCTGCGCCACCTCACCCAGGCACATCGGCGCTCCCTCCCTGGCGGGCGCGCGCGCCCACGGGGCCGGCGACGGCATCCAGCACCGCGGCGACTGCGGCCGGGACCGCCGCGGCCACGGCGGGTGACAGCGGTGCGCCGGGTTCTAAGGTCGCCGCTTCGACCCCGACGACGGTGACGTGCGCGGGCAGCCGCCGCAGCGCCCGGGCCAGCTCGACCGCCGCGGCGAGCCCGAAGGCGTGCGTGCCGCCGCGGCCGGTGCGCACCCAGGCCGCCTCGGGCAGTGGTGACTGCTGCGTGCCTGTCTCGAGGAGCCGAAGGGTGCCGGGGGCGGCGCCGGAGCATGTCGCATCGACGACGACGACGCGGTCCCGCCCGGTCCACAGCTCGATGAGGTCGGTGGGGTCCGCGTACTGGGCCACGACCACCCGGGCGTCCTCGAGCGCCGCGAGGGCGCGGGCGACGTGCCCGCCGACCGCATCGTCGCCGCGGTCGGCGCTGCCCAGGCCGACGACGAGCGTCGGTGGTGGTGGCGGGGGTCGAGAAGCGCTCATCGGCGGTCCACCGTGAGGTCGAGGAAATGGGTCGCGCACGAGATGCACGGGTCGTAGTTGCGGATCGCCTGCTCGCAGCGGTGCTGCAGGGCGTGGTCGTCGAGGTCGGACCAGGCCTCGACGAGCCGGCGCAGGTCGGCCTCGACGCTCGCCTGGTTCTGCGAGGTCGGCGGCACGATCTGCGCGTCGCGAATGATGCCCTCGTCGTCGAGGACGTAGCGGTGGAACAGCGTTCCCCGTGGGGCTTCGCTGGCCCCGAAGCCCTCCCCCGCCCGTGGCGGGACCGGCACGCTCGGCGCGACCCCGTCGCTCCAGCCGTCGATGATCCGCAGCGCCTCGGTGCACGCCTCGACGAGCTCGACCGCCCGGACCACGATGGAGCGGAACGGGTTGCGGCACACCGGTCCCAGGCCCGCCGCGCTCGCAGCAGCACGGGCCGCGTCGGAGAGCCGGTCGGAGTTGAGCGAGTACCGCGCGAGCGGGCCGACGACGTAGGGCTCGGGCGAACCGTCGAGGCGGGCGTGCAGCGCGTTGGAGTGCTCGACGTGGAACTCTCGGACATGGCTCGGGAAGTCGCGCACGGCGAAGGCTCCGCCCGAGGAGGTCACGACGCTGCCCGCCTCGATCGGGTAACCCTGCTCCGCCCGCAGCGAGAGGTACTCGTAGGGCTGCTCCATGTCCGGGAAGTCGAACCCGGCGACCAGCTGCACGGTGGCCATGGCGTCGTCGCGGGCCCGCTCGACCCGGCCGCGGACCGAGCGCAGCTCCTCGCGCGACGGCATCCGGTAGAAGCCTCCGACGCGCACGTTGACGGGGTGGATCGAGCGACCGCCGACGACCTCCATCAGGTCGTTGCCGGCCTTCTTGATGCGCAGCCCGCGCTCCACCACGTCCGGGTGGTCGGCCGCCATCTCGATGGCGCCGTCGTAGCCGAGGAAGTCGGGGGCGTGGAGCAGGAAGACGTGCAGCGCGTGGCTCTCGATCCACTCCCCGCAGTACAGGAGCCGGCGCATCGAAGCGATCTCCTCGGGCACCTCGACCCCGCAGGCGTCCTCGATCGCCCAACACGCGCTGGTCTGGTACGCCACCGGGCAGATGCCGCAGATCCGCGCGGTGATGTCCGGCGGCTCGGTGTGGGCCCGGCCGCGTAGGAACGCCTCGTAGAACCGTGGGGGCTCGTAGATCCGCAGCTGCACGTCGGTGACCACGCCGTCGTGGTACTCGATGTGCATGGCACCCTCGCCCTCGACCCGGGCCAGGGTGCCCACGTGCATGACCTGTCCGCCGTCGGTGAGCTTGTGGCTCACGGGGTCACCTCCCGCGTCGCGGTCTCGTGTCGCTCGCTCTCACGCCGGAAGGGCTCGGATGCCGCGTTGAAGGTGCGGAAGATCCGCACCACCTCGGGCTCGCTCATCCCGAGCTCCGTGAGCCGGGCCGCGATCGACATCGTGTTCGGCGTGTCCTGCGGCCCGAAGCAGCCGTAGCAGCCGCGGTCGAAGGTCGGGCACAGGGCGCCGCACCCGGCGTGGGTGACCGGGCCGAGGCACGGGGTTCCGTGGGCCACCGTCACGCACACCGTGCCGCGCCGCTTGCACTCCACGCACACGCTGTACGACGGGATCCGCGGGGTGCGGCCCTGCAGCGAGGCGGCCAGCACCTCCAGGAGCTGGTGCTTGTCGATCGGGCAGCCGCGCAGCTCGAAGTCGACGGCCACGTGGGCCGAGACGGGCGTCGACCGCGACAGCGTCGCGAGGTACTCGGGGTGCGCGTAGACGATGGACCGGAACTGCGCGACGTCGCCGAAGTTGCGCAGCGCCTGGATGCCGCCCGCGGTGGCGCAGGCGCCGATCGTGATCAGCCGTCGGGACACCTCGCGGACGTGCTGGATGCGCTCGAGCTCCTCGGGCGTGGTGATCGACCCCTCGACGAGCGACACGTCGTAGGGCCCCTCGACGACGGCGCGCGTGGCCTCGGGGAAGTAGGCGATGTCCATTGCTCCTGCCAGCGGGATCAGCTCGTCCTCGCAGTTGAGGAGGGTCAGCTGGCACCCGTCGCAGGAGGCGAACTTCCACACCGCCAGCGTCGGCCTCCCCCGGTGGGCCTGCACGTGCTCGCTGCCGTGGCTCGCGTCGAGGGACATCGCTACAGCTCCGCTCTGGCCATGAGGGGCTCGAGCACCTCGTAGGTGAGCACCGGGCCGTCCACGCAGAGGAAGACCTCACGCAGCTGGCAGTGCCCGCACAAGCCCACGCCGCACTTCATGTTGCGTTCCATCGACAAGCGCAGCCGGCGCCGGGGCACACCGCGCTCGGCGAGCGCCGACGCCGCGTACCGCATCATCACCTCGGGTCCACAGACGAGCGCCAGGGTGTTCGACGCGTCGAAACCACCACGCGCGACGAGCTGGGTCACCAGGCCGACCCGGCCTCGCCAGGCGTGCTGGCCGTTGTCGACGGTGACCTGCACGGCGACTCCGTGGTCGGCCGCCCAGCGGCGCAGGTCGTCGCCGAAGAGGATGTCCTCCGGGGTGCGCGCACCGTAGAGGAGCAGCACCCGGCCGTAGTCGGCACGGGAGGCGCAGACCTCGAGGATCGCCGGCCGCAGGGGCGCGAGCCCGATGCCGCCGGCGACGAACACCACGTCACCGCCCCGCCCGGACGCGACGTCCCAGCCGTTGCCGTACGGACCCCGGATGCCGAGCTCGGTTCCGGGAGAGGCGTGCACGAGCGCGTGGGTGACGGCACCGACGTCGCGGATGGTGTGCTCCAACAGGTCGGTTCGTGCCGGGTCGCCGCTGATCGAGATCGGCGCCTCCCCCGCGCCGAACGCGTGCATCATCGTGAACTGGCCGGCCGCGAACGCCATCGGGGCGCCGTCGGCAGGCTCGAGCACGAGCGTGTAGGTGTCGCGGGTGTCCTGGCGGTGGTGGCGGACGACGAAGCTGCGCGGGAGGAAGGGGTCCTCGGTGGCGCTCCGTCGGGGGCCGGTGGTCGACATCATGTCGTGGACCCGTAGAGGTCGAGCAGTCGGGTTCGCGTCGAGTGCAGCCGGGACTCCATCACCGTCACGACCCGTTGGAGCAGGGCGTAGCCGACCGCAGGGTCGGCCTGCCCCTTGGCGCGCAGGCACGCGCCGTCGAAGGCGATCGTGCTGGTCTCCTCCGTCGCCCGGGCGTCGTAGCGGCACCGGAACGGCGGCACGAGCCAGGACCACCCGACCACGTCGTCCTCGTGCGCGGTGTCGACGACCACGGACGGCCCGGCCGGAGCGTGCACCTCGAGGGTGACCCGGCCGCGCCGGACGACGTAGAACGTGTCGGCCGGGTCGCCCTCGTGGAAGAGGTGCTGGCCGGGGCGGAAGTGCATGTTCACCGCGCACCCGGCCACCAGGGTTGCGACCGACTCGTCCAGGCACGCGAAGAACGGGTGGTGCGGCAGGTACTCGGCGATGGTCTGCATGGGCACCTCCGCTACTCGTGTGAGCCGGTCGGGGCGGCGGGAAGTCGGACCGGGAGGTTCGAACCGGGCGCTGCGCGAAGGGCCGCCGCCTCCGCCGTGATGTCGATCGCCGCCGGGCACCACGTGAGGCAGCGGCCGCAACCCACGCAGCCGGAGGAGCCGAACTGGTCCTGCCAGGAGGCCAGCTTGTGGGTCATCCACTGCCGGTAGCGCGACCTCGCCGACTCACGCACGACGCCGCCGTGGATGTAGGAGAAGTCTGCGTCGAAGCAGGAGTCCCACACCCGGTGCCGTTCCGCCTCGTGCCCGGTCAGGTCGGAGACGTCCTCGACGGTCGTGCAGAAGCAGGTCGGGCACACCATGGTGCAGTTGGTGCAGGACAGGCAGCGCGCGGCGACGTCGTCCCACCGGGGGCTGTCCACGCTGGCGTAGAGCAGTTCCTTGAGCCCGTCGGTCTCGAGCCGGCGCCCCATCCGCCGGGTCGCCCGCTCGGTCACCCGGGCCGCGGCCTCCACGTCCCGGGCCGGAGCCGTCGGCGCCCCGATCGCGTCGAGCAGCTCGCGACCGCGGTCGGTGCCCACCTCGACCACGAACCGGTGGACGTCGTCGAGTAGCTCGGTCAGCGACAGGTCGAACGGTGCCCCCCGCCCCGCCTCGGGCCGCGGGCCGGTGCCCATCGAGACGCAGAAGCAGGTGCCGCCGGGGTCGGAGCACGCGACCGCCACGACGAACGCGTCGTCGCGTCGCCGGGCGTAGTGCGCGTCGACCGCACGTCGCCCGGCGAGCACCGTGTCATGGATGCCGAGCGCGCTCAGGTCGCACGACCGCAGCCCGAGGAGCGCAACCGGCCCGTCCGGCTCCCCAGCCGCTGCGGCCTCGTCCCCACCGGTGTCGACCACGAAGCCGTGCTCGTCGGCCGTGCGCCGCCCCCGCCACAGCAGCTGGTCAGCGGGGAAGAAGACGGGCTTGGCCGACTGCGCACCCGCCGCGTAGCCGAAGTACGCCTCGTCGTCGCGCCGACGCAGCCGGTAGTGTGCGGGGCCCTGGTCGTCACCCCAGCCGCGTGGCAGGTCGTCGATGCTGGTGAGCGGGGCGTTGACGATCGCTCCCGACCGGAGCGTGGGACCGAGCACGGCGAAACCCCGGGCCCGCAGGCCGTCGACCAGCGCCTGCAGGCCGCCGACCTCGATCAGCCGCGTCTCCACCATGGCCCCTCCCAGGGCGCTCAGGAATCGCGATTCTTCTCCGCTCCACTGTAGGACCGCCCGCCCGGCCGCCACTGCGACATGTGGCGCGGTTCTCCCTGGCGGCGCCCGTCGTTCAACCGTCGACATCGAGGTCGACCCAGGTGGGGCGGTGGTCGCTGGCCGCCGCGTACACGGCATCCGGCAGGCTCACCTCCCGGTGCGGCAGCACCCTCAGCTGCGGCGAGGCGAAGACGACGTCGAGGCGGCGCCGGGGCGCGCGCGCCGGGTAGGTCGGCCGGTCCGGCGACACCAGGCGCAGCCGGTCGGGCACGTCGAGCAGCCGCCAGGCGCCGCCGGTGGAGTCCTCGTTGAGGTCGCCGGCCAGGACCAGCGGCCCTCGGTCGGCGATCACCTCGAGGATCCGTTCGGTGTGGGTCACCCTCTCCTGCGCCTTGAGGCTGAGGTGCACCGACACCGCAGTCAGATCACCGCCGCCCGGGAGGCCGACGCGAACCACGGCGAACCCCCGGGTGCGGTCCGGCCAGTGCACCGGCAGGCGCCGGTGCTCGGCCCCCACGACGTGCACCCGGTCGGACGTGAGCACCGTGGTGCCTCCGCTGCCCCGGTGCCGCCCCGGCCAGTGCAGCCCGCAGGCGGCGGCGAACCGCGCGACCCGCCGGCCGCCGAGCAGCCGCCGCGGCACCTCCTGCAGGCACAGCACGTCGGGGTCGACGGCGCGCACCACCCGGGCTGCGAGGTGGTGGTCGTCGAGGAAGTCGCGGGTGTTGTAGCTCGCGACCCGCACGGCCGGCACCGTCGGGCTCAGCCGCTGACGACGTCGGTGCGGGCGAGGTCGGCGGCGCCGACCAGGCCAGCCTCGTTGCCGAGCTGGGCGGCTACGATCGCGGCCTCGGGCCGGTACCCACGACCGGTCAGCTGGCGGCGGAACGCCTCGCGGGCGGGACCGAGAAGCAGGTCACCGGCGGCGCTGACGCCACCGCCGACGACGAACGTGCCGGGGTCGAGCGCCGCCGCCAGGTCGGCCATCCCGATGCCGAGCCAACGGCCGATCTCGCTGAGCAGCTCGCGCCCGAGCGGGTCGCCGTCGCGGGCGGCTTCGGTGACCAGCGGGCCGGTGAGGTCCTCGGGTCGCCCGCCCACCCGGTCGAACAGGTCGGACACGACGGGGCTGCCCGCCGAGATCAGCGCGCGCGCCTCGCGGACCAGGGCGTTGCCCGAGGCGTACTGCTCCCAGCAACCCTTGTTCCCGCACTCGCAGCGGATGCCGTCGGGCACGACCTGCATGTGCCCGAACTCGCCCGCGATGCCGTAGCGGCCACGGATGACGCGACCGTCGAGCACGATGCCGCCGCCGATGCCGGTGCCGAGGTTGACCATGACGAGATGGCTCTCGCCGCGGCCGGCGCCGAAGCGGTACTCGGCCCACACGGCGGCGTTGGCGTCGTTGTCGACGAAGATCGGCAGCGGCAGCCGCTGGCCGAGCGCCTCACGCAGGGGCTCGTTGCGCCACGAGAGATGCGGTGCGAAGACCACCGTGGCCCGGTCGGTGGCGACGAACCCGGCGGCCCCGATGCCGACCGCGGCGATGTCGTCGGTGGTGCCGGCGAGCAGCTCCTCCACCACGGAGACGATGGTGTCCTCGACGACGCGCGGGGTGGTCGACCGGTGCGGGGTGTCGCGGCGTGCCCGCGCGAGCACCTGGCCGTCGGCGTCGACGATGCCGCCCGCGACCTTGGTGCCACCGATGTCGATGCCGATGGCGAGGGGACTGTCAGCCACGGGGTGCCTCCTGCGGGTCGTCGGCGTCACGCACCTGGATGGGTGCGCTCGGGGCAGGGTGCGCGCGCCGCGGTCGCGCGGCCGCTCGCCCGGTCGCGCCCGGGGCGGAACTTCGCGCCGGGTCGGTGCCGGAGGCCGCGGGGTCGGCCGGCCGGCGCGTGCTCGCGAGGTCGGTGAGCACCGTTGCCGCGAGTGCGGCGAGGTCGGCCAGTCGGGTCAGGGTCTCCGGGCTCAGCGACCGGACGACCGCCGCGCCCCGGCAGAGCGGGCACCAGGTGCACGCCGGGTCGTGGGGCGACGTGTCAGTGCCGCCGCCACCGAGACCGGCATCGGGAACGGCACCGGGAACGGCCGCGGACGGCATCCCGGCACGCGGCGCACGGGGGGTCGGACCGGGCGGGTCGGCCGCCTCCTCGGCCGCGGACCGGCCGGCCTCCTCGGTGGTGCGCCGCAGGCTCTGCAGGAGCCTGGTCGCCTCGTCGGCCACCGACCCCACCTGCTCGTCCCACCGATCAGCGCCCACTGGCCCACAGCTCCTCGTCACGCTCGAAGCGCACCCGCAGCTCTCCGCTGCCCACCGCGGCACCGCGCACGATGCACCGGCGCAGCACCGACGGCAGGGTGACGACACGACGCTGCCCCCCGACCTCGAGGAGCAGGTCGTCCTCGCGGCGGGCCATGCCGACCATCCCGGCCGACACGAGCGGCAGCGGCAGGGTGAGCACGAAGTCGGCGCCGTCGGCCTCGACGCGCATGCGCGGCACCTCGACGTCGTCCAGGAGGCCGGGAGCGGGCCGGCCGTCGGCGCCGGTGACGCCGGCCAGGGCGTCGAGGGCGTCGACGCCGATCGGCTCGCCGGCGAGGTAGGGCGCACACAGCAGTGGGATGCCGTGGAAGGACTCACGCACCTGCTCCAGGCCGGTGGCCTGGGCGGTGGTCCACGCGGTGCGCCAGGGGTCGGTGTCGCCCGGAACGGCGGCCGGCAGCAGGCGGTTCACCACGACGGCGTCGACGGCATACCCGTGCAGTGACAGCGAGGTGAGCACCCGCCTGCTCTCGGCGATGACGACGCGCTCGGGAGTGAGCACCACCCGCACGCTCGCCCGGGCGGAGGTGAGCAGGGTGCGCACCTCGACCATCAGCTCGCGCCACGCCCGCAGCACGAGCAGCACCTCGGGGCCGGGGACCGGAACGCCGGTGGCCGCCGACGCGGCCGGGCGCAGCACGGTGAGCAGGCGCCGTTGGGCGGGCAGCAGCCGGTCGAGGTGCTCGGCTGGCGCAGGGTCTCTGCGGTGGGTGCGCAGTCGACGACGACGAGGTCCCAGTCGCCGCTCGCGGCCTGGTGGGCCAGCGCGGCGAGCGCGGTGACCTCCTCCGCGCCGGGCAGCGAGGTCAGCTCGTCGGCGACGACGGCATCGACGCCCATCGCGTCGAGCACCCCCAGCAGGTAGTCGCGCACCACCTGCCAGTCGGCCTCGACGGCCGTGTGAGCCCCGACGGCCAGGGCGTGCAGGTGGGACTCGACCTCGGTCGTCTCCCGCCAGGTCTGCGCCGTGCGCAGCTCGACGTCGAGGGCGTCGCCGAGGCTGTGCGCGGCGTCGGTCGACATGACCAGGGTGCGCAGGCCGGAACGGGCCGCCCGGACGGCGGTCGCGGCGGCGGTGGTCGTCTTGCCGACGCCTCCCTTGCCGGTGACGAGGACGACGCGGGTCATGGTGGCGGTCAGCCCTCCGCGCGCTTCTTGAGCTCGGTCAGGGCGAGGTTGATGATGTGCTTCTCGGCCTTGCGCTTGAGCAGGCCGATCATCGGCATCGTCAGCTCGACCTCGAGGTCGTAGGTGACCTGGGTGCCCGCGGGCGTGCGGGTCAGGGAGTAGGTGCCGTCGAGCCCCTTGAGCAGCGTGGCGCGCACGAGATGCCAGGAGACGCTGCCGGTGCCGTCCTGCGCGACGCTCCAGTCGTACTCGAGCACGTAGTGGTCCTTGATCGCCCCGGCGTGCAGGTGGAACTCGACCTGGTCGGCCCAGCCGTCGCCGTCCTCACTGAGCACCGTGGCCGACGTGACCTCGTGCGCCCACTCCGGATACCGCTCGAAGTCGGCGATGACGTCGAGGACCGCGCCGGGCTCGGCGGCGATCTCGACGGAGGACTGCGTGCGGTCGGCCATGGATCGGAGGGTACCCGTCCTGCAGGGTCCTAGAGTTGGGGCGTCCCCCGTGGTGCGCCCCCAGAAGGAGTCGATCGTGCACGAGAAGTCCGCCCCGCTCGTCCTGCCCGAGACGATCTCCGGCAGTCTCGGCGACGTCCCACTGCGGTGGGCGAGCGCAGAGCCCGGCCGGGTCACCTTCTCGGTGCGTTCGGGTGCCGGCTGGACCGACGTCACCGCAGCCACCTTCGCCGCCGACGTCGCCGCCCTGGCCAAGGGCCTCATCTCAGCCGGCATCGGCATCGGTGACGCGGTCGCGATCATGAGCCGCACTCGCTACGAGTGGACCGTCGCCGACTTCGCGCTGTGGTCGGCCGGGGCCGTGCCAGTGCCGATCTACGAGACGTCCTCGGCCGACCAGGTCGAGTGGATCCTCGCCGACTCCGGCGCGGTCGGCGTCATCGTCGAGACCGACGCCCACTTCGCATCGGTCGAGAAGGGCCGCGCGCGGCTCGCGGGCCTGCGGCACGTGTGGGTCATCGACCAGGGCGACGTCGACGGTCTGGGCCGAGACGGCGACGACGTCGACGACGCCGAGCTCGAGGGCCGCCGCGAGGCGCTCGACCGCTCGAGCCTCGCCACGATCATCTACACCTCGGGCACGACCGGCCGCCCCAAGGGCGTCGAGCTGACCCACGGCAACTTCCTCACCCTGGCCGAGAACGCCGCCGACCAGCTCGCCGAGGTCGTCAAGGCCGGTGGCTCCTCGACGCTGCTGTTCCTCCCGCTCGCGCACGTCTTCGCGCGCTTCATCGAGGTGCTCGCCGTGACTGCGGGCGTGCGGATGGGGCACTCATCCGACCTGAAGTCGCTGCTCGACGACTTCTCGGCGTTCCAGCCGACCTTCATCCTCGCGGTACCGCGGGTGTTCGAGAAGATCTTCAACTCCGCCGAGGCCAAGGCCGAGGCCGGCGGCAAGGCACGGATCTTCGCCGGTGCGGCCGCGGCGGCCGTGGCGTGGTCCGAGGCCCAGGATGCCGACAGCGTCCCGTTGGGCCTGCGGGTGCGGCACGCGATCTTCGACAAGCTCGTCTACGGCAGGCTGCGCGAGGCGATGGGCGGCAAGGTGCAGTACGCCGTCTCCGGGGGTGCCCCGCTCGGCACCCGCCTGGGCCACTTCTACCGCGGCATCGGGCTGACGATCCTGGAGGGCTACGGCCTGACCGAGACCACCGCCCCGGCCACCGTCAACCGCCCCGGCCAGATCAAGATCGGCACGGTTGGCCTGCCGCTGCCCGGCGTCGACGTGCGCATCGGCGACGACGGCGAGATCTGCCTGCGCGGGGTGAACGTGTTCCGCGGTTACCGCGGCAACACCGCCGCGACCAGCGAGGCGATCCGCGGCGGGTGGTTCTTCACCGGCGACATCGGCGTGCTCGATGCCCAGGGCTTCCTGCGGATCACCGGGCGCAAGAAGGAGATCCTCGTGACGGCCGGCGGCAAGAACGTCGCCCCCGCCGTGCTCGAGGACCGGCTGCGGGCGCACCCGCTCGTCAGCCAGTGCATCGTCGTGGGCGACGGCAAGCCCTTCATCGCCGCCCTGGTCACCCTCGACGTGGAGATGTACCCCACCTGGGCCGCGAACCACGGGCTCGACGGCGTGTCGTTCGCCGCGGCCCGCACCGACGAGCGGGTCGTGGCAGAGGTCCAGAAGTCCGTCGATGACGCCAACACGGCTGTCTCCAAGGCGGAGTCGATCCGCAAGTTCGCGATCCTCGACTCGGACTTCACCGAGGAGTCCGGCCACCTCACCCCGTCCCTGAAGCTCAGGCGCAACGTCGTCATGCGTGACTTCGAGGACGAGGTCGACGCCCTCTACGGTGGCTGACGCGAGCGCGGCGTCCGTCGCCGCACCCGCCGCACCCGCCGCGCCCCGTACCGGTCCCGGACGCCGCACGTCCGGCCCGGTGGCCGCCCTCGTGCTCGGCGCCGCCTGGCTCGCGTGGTTCGGCGTGCTGCAGTGGAGCGTCGTGCGCTTCCGGGTGCCGATCGTGCTCACTCTCACCGCGTGCGCGGCGCTGCTCGCGTGGTGGCTGGTCCGCCGCCTGGAGCTGTCCGTGCCCCGCTGGCTGGCTCCGGTGGTGCTGGTGGCGTCGGTCGCCATCACCCACACCGTCCCGCTGTTCACCTACCTGAAGGGCGGGTGGCTCACCGCCGCCCTGGCCGTGCTGACCACCGGAGGTCTCGCGTGCGCCGCGCTGCTGACCCGGCCGGGGCGCTTCGCCGCCGTCACGGCCTACGCCCTCGCGGTGACCACCCACGTCACGCTGGCCGTCGTCGCGATCCTCGGTGACAAGGCCCCGAAGATCGACGTCTGGGTGGTGCTGCAACAGGGCGCCGACGCCCTCGCGCGCGGTGCCAACGTCTACACGCAGCGGTGGACCGACTCCCCCGGGGTGCAGGACTTCTTCCCCTACCTGCCGTGGATGTCGGTGCTCACCGCGCCCGGCAGGTGGATCGCCGGGGACGTGCGCTGGGCCGTGCTGTTCTGGTCGCTGGTGCTGTTCGCCGGGCTGTGGGCGCTGGCGCACGGGCGGGCCGAGCGGGCCGCCGCGGTCACGGCGGTGCTCGTGCTGGCCCCCGGCACGCTGACCCAGCTCGACCAGGCGTGGACCGAGCCGGTGCTGGCCGCAGCGATCGTCTGGTGGGCCGTGCTGGTGCGACGCGACCACGCCTGGTGGGCGATCGTGCCACTGGCCCTGGCGTGCGCGAGCAAGCAGCACCTGGCGCTGCTCGCGCCGGTGCTGCTCGTGTGGCGGCCGTTCGGGGTGTGGCGCACCCTCGCGACCGGCGCGCTGGCCGGGCTGCTCATGGCGCCGTGGGTCGTCGCCGATGCCGGGGCGTTCTTCGGCGACACGGTGACCACGCTGCTCGCCTTCCACCCGATCAGGTTCGCGAACACGTGGTACCTCTACGCCCTCAACGAGCACGAGGTCACCCTGCCCTTCGCGGTGACCGGGGCGGCGGTGGTCGGTGTCGTCGGCGCCGCGTCGTATGCCGTGTGGCGGCGCCGACCGGGGTTCGACGAGCTGCTGCGCTGGCTGGCCCTGGTGCTTGCCGTGGCCAACCTGGTCAACAAGCAGGCGTTCTACAACCAGTACTGGCTCGTGGGGGCCCTCGTGGCCGCGTCGCTCGCGCTTCCCCAGGGCGAACCGGCGCTCGAGGAGGCTCCGACGGGCGACGGCGCCCCCGCCCCGGCCCCCGCCCCGGCCCCTCTCCGCGAAGTCAGGAGGACTTCGCCGGCTCAGGGCCTTGTAGGGCCCTGACTGCGCGAACTGCTCCTGACTTCGCGAGAAGGTCGCAGTCAGCCGGGGTTCTTCGCCAGGTGGCCCAGCCGGATGAGCCACTGCTGAGTCAGCTCGGCCCGGGTGGTGCCGAGCTCGGACACCAGCGCCGCGTCGGTGGCAGCCTCCGCGTCGGCATCGGACCCGGTCGCGGATCCGGCCGCGACCAGTCGGCGCAGCGCCGCCTCACCGTGCGTGCGGGCGATGAGGTCGACCGCCTGCCACGCAGCGAGGTATGGCACCTCGATGTCGCCGGTCGCCGGCTGCAGCTCGGCAGGGCTGGGCAGCCGGCGCGGGCCCTGCCCGGCGCGGATCGCCGAGACGAGGGGCGCGACCAGCCGGGCCGCGGACACATCCGCACGGTCGTAGCCGACGTGGTCGGCGTAACCCTCGGCCAGCCACGCGGCCGGACGGCCGGGCACGCTGGCGCGCACCGCGACGTGGGCCAGCTCGTGGGTGAGCACCACGTCGCGGCCGCTGGCCGTGAGCCGGTCGAAGGCACCTGGGTCGAGCACCACCCGGTCGCCGGTCGCGGTGCCCCCGGCGCCGGTCGGCCCCTCGGTCGTCGCGGCCACCGGTGCGGTGCCCGATCCCCCCGGTCGGCCGAGCAGGGCGTCGGCCTGCGCCACGGTCGACGGTGCCAGCACCAGCACCCGGGCGGGCGTGCCAGCCCACTGCTCGTGCAGCGCAGGTACCGCTCGGTCGACGACGGCGAGGTGCTCGTCCAGCCGGGCGACCGGCACGGTGCCGGCGACGACCCCGTGCGCCCCGCGCCGCACCGCCAGGGTGGGCATCGCGACCCAGGGGACACCGGCACCGGGGACGAGAGCTCGCTCCGACACGACCCGCCAGCTCGCCCCGGACCGCACCAGGACGTACTCGAGGCGAGCGACCCGGTCGGCGCGGTCTAGGTCGTCGACGCGGTAGCGCACGTCGACCTCGGCTCGTATGCGCTCGGGGTCGCGCTGATCGACGGTCACGACCGGCGCCCCGACCTCGAGGCGGGAGACCCGCAGCGCCCGAGCCGCGGCGAAGGAGTCCAGCTGGCGCTGCCCGGCCGCCATGGTGCGATCGGCAACGGTTGCGGCATAGGCCTGCTCGTCACCGGCGACGACCGCGGCGGCACGAGCCCGGAGCAGCCCGGTCCCGGCGGTGCCAGCCGCCGTCCCGGCGGTGCCAGCCGCGCTCGCCGACCCGGTGGATGCCGTGGCGGCGGGGGGAGCGGACGGCGCCGACCCGGCATCCGGGGGCGACATGCACGCGCCGAGCACCGGGACGGCACCGAGCGAGAGCACCGAGACCCACACACCCCACCGGCGCCCGACGCGGCGTCGGCTCGTGGTCAGGAGGTCATGCACCGGCCCATCGTAAGGACCCCCGCCGGCAGGCTCACCCGACCGCGCGACCCCCCTCGGACCGGAGGTCGTCGCGAGCACCGGCGACGACGACGGCCCTGGCCCGGGCCGCGGTCTCGGGGGCGACGAGCCCGGCCTCGACGAGACGGGTGACGGCGGCCCGCTCCTCGGGGTCGAGGGCGAGGTCGAGCCGCACCGACGGTGCGGTGAGGTCGAGCAGGACCGGCACCATGCAGTCGCCGCACTGCAGCTCACGTACCGGGCACGTGCGGCACTCGACGGTCAACGTGCTGTCGTGGACGGTCATCGGTCTCACCCCTTCCAGGTGGCTTGCCCCAACGCTAGGGGCGGCCACCGACAGGCCACCTGCCGCGTGCCGCCGTCCGCCCGTCAGGCCGGCCGCGGCACCTCCGCGAGCACGGACTGGCCGATCCAGCGCGGCACGGCCCGCGCGACGGCACTCGGCGCCTCCACCTCCATGCGCCCCGCGCGGATCGCGTCGCCCCACCCGCGGTCACCCCGCCAGATCTCGGTCATGGTGCGCAGTGACGTGTGCACCGTCGCCACGACCTCGAACCCCGGGTCGACGTCGCAGACGTCGACCTCGTCTCCCGCGACGCAGATCCACCACCGCGACACCGCAGGTGCGACGTCACCGAACCGCATCGCCACGACGGTGCGCCCCCTCGGCCAGTCCTCGACGGGAATGGTGCGCCGCACGTCCCACAGCAACAGGTGCGGGTCGAGGTCCTCCTCCCCCAGGTCGCCGACCCAGCGGGCACCCCAGGCGCCGAGGGCCTCGACGACCGCCCGCAGCTCCAGCCCGCTCTCGGTGAGCTCGTAGGCGCTGCGGTCGCCGACGACGCGGCGCCGCACCACCCCGGCCCGCTCGAGCCGCCGCAGCCGCTTGGAGAGCAGGGCCGGCGACATCTTCGGGTTGCCCCGCCGCAGCTCGTTGAAGTGCCGGCTGCCCATCAACAGCTCGCGCACCACGAGCAGGGTCCAGCGCTCGTCGAGCACTTCCATCGCCTTGGCGATCGGGCAGAACTGACCGTAGGTCGACATGGTCACCACCTCCCGCAGGGGGCCGCCTCTCGGCCTCCACAACCAGGACACCCAGTGCACACCCGGCCACGGCGTCGCGCCATTACAGATCGTGAACCGCGCTCGGTTCACATCGCGCACTGGATGCCGCCCGGCCCGCCTCGCGACGCTGGACCCCCGGACCACCACCAAGGAGAACGTCATGACCGACACCACCCAGCCGGCGCACGCCGACGCGCCGATCCGGTACGGCGCCGCCCCCGAGGTCAAGCTGAAGCACCGTGCGATGTGGGCGCTGGGCGACTACCCGGCGGTGGCCGCGGACCTCGTCGCCCCGCTGGGACCCGTTCTGGTCGAGGCCTGCCAGGTCGCCTCCGGTGACCGGCTGCTCGACGTCGCGGCCGGCACCGGCACCGTCGCGGTCCCCGCCGCGCGCGCGGGGGCGAGCGTCACGGCATCCGACCTCACGCCCGAGCTGCTCGCGGCGGGTGAGCGCCGCGCCCGCGCCGAGGGCCTCGACGTCAGGTGGCACGAGGGGGACGCCGAGGCCCTGCCGTACGCCGACGGCGCGTTCGACGTCACCACGTCGTGCGTCGGGGTCATGTTCGCGCCGTTCCACCGCGCGGCGGCCGACGAGCTGGTGCGGGTCACCCGCAGTGAGGGCCGCATCGGCCTGGTCAGCTGGACCCCCGACGGGTTCATCGGGCAGATGTTCTCGGTGATGCGCCCCTACGCCCCGCCTCCCCCGCCCGGCGCCCAGCCGGCCCCGCTGTGGGGGTCGGAGCCGCACGTGCGCGACCTGCTCGGCGACCGCGTCGACGACGTAGCGGCGGGCCGGTCACACCTCGTGGTCGACCGCTTCCCGGACGGCGCGGCCTTCCGCGACTACTTCAAGGCGCGCTACGGCCCGACGATCGCCGTCTACCGCTCCCTCGGCGAGGACACCGAGCAGGTGAACGCGCTCGACGCCGCACTCGCCGACCTCGGCGAGCAGCACCTCGCGCAGGGCGTCATGGCCTGGGAGTACCTGTTGCTCACCGCCCGTCGCCGCTGAGCCGACCCGCACCAGCGCGCCTTCCGGGGGGTGTCGGTGCGGGAGCCTACGGTCGGCGACATGACGATGGTGCAGGGCACGTTCGACGACCTGGGCACGCCCCTGTCGTCGGTGACCTTCGTCGTCGTCGACCTCGAGACCACCGGCGGCAGCCCCGTGGAGTGCGGCATCACCGAGATCGGCGCCGTCAAGGTGCGCGGCGGCGACGTCGTCGGCGAGTTCCAGACCCTCGTCAACCCCGGGGGCGCCATCCCCGCGTTCATCTCGGTGCTCACCGGCATCACCGACTCCATGGTGGCCGGCGCCCCGCGCATCGAGGCGGCCCTGCCCGCCTTCCTCGAGTTCGCCGCCGGGTCGGTGCTCGTCGCCCACAACGCGGGCTTCGACATCTCGTTCCTCAAGGCGGCCGCCCGGCGCACCGAGCACGCCTGGCCCGGCTTCGCGGTGCTCGACACCGTGCACCTGGCCCGCCAGCTCGTCCACCGCGACGAGGTGCCCAACCACCGGTTGGCCTCGCTGGCCCGGCTCTTCCGCGCCACGACGACCCCCGACCACCGGGCCCTGCACGACGCCCGGGCCACCGTCGACGTGCTGCACGGCCTGCTCGAGCGGGTGGGCTCGCTCGGCGTTCACTCGCTCGAGGAGCTGCTCGACTACACCGCGCGGGTCACCCCCGCCCGGCGCCGCAAGCGGCACCTCGCCGACGACCTGCCCGACCTGCCCGGTGTCTACCTCTTCAAGGACGGTCAGGGCCGGGTGCTCTACGTCGGCACCTCGGTCTCCATCCGCACCCGCGTCCGTTCCTACTTCACCGCGTCCGAGCACCGCCGCCGGATGGGCGAGATGGTGCGCATCGCCGAGTCGGTCAGCCCCATCGTGTGCGCCACCACCCTCGAGGCCGAGGTCCGCGAGCTGCGCCTGATCGCCGAGCACAAGCCCCGGTACAACCGTCGCTCGCGCCACCCCGAGCGCGCCCTGTGGGTCAAGCTCACCGTCGAGCCGTTCCCCCGGCTGTCGATCGTGCGCGCGGTCGCCGACGACGGCGCCCGGTACGCCGGCCCGTTCGGCTCGCGCTCCGCCGCCGAGTCAGCCGTGGCCGCGGTGCACGAGGTGCTGCCGCTGCGCCAGTGCCTCGAACGGCTCTCCCCCACCCGGCCGCGGTCGGCGTGCGCCCTGGCCGACCTGGGCCGGTGCGGTGCGCCGTGCACCGGCGCCCAGTCGGTGGCCGACTATGCCCTCGTGGCCGACCGCGCCGTCGACCTGCTGGTCGGCGACACCCGCGACCTGCTCGACTCGCTGCGCGCCCGGATGACCCATCTCGCCGACGTCGAGCGCTACGAGGATGCCCGGGTCGTGCGCGAACGGCTCGTCGCGCTGGTGCGGGGCACCTCACGCGCGCAGCGCCTCGACCCGCTCGCCCGCATCCCCGAGCTGGTCGCCGCGCGGCGCTCACTGCTCGGCGGCTGGGAGGTCGTCTGCGTGCGGTACGGCCGGCTGGCCGGCAGCACCACCGCACCGCGCGGCGCCGACCCAATGCCCTACATCGAGGCGCTGTGCGCCAGCGCCGAGGTCGTCTCGGCCCCCCTGCCCCCGTGCACCGCCGCCACGCCCGAGGAGAGCGAGAAGGTGCTGCGCTGGCTCGAGTCGCCCGGGGTGCGCATCGTCGAGCTCGAGGGGGCCTGGACCTGCCCGGTCGGTGGGTCCGCAGCGGTGCGCGCCGAGCTCGAGCCGCTCGAGACCGCCCGACGTGGGGTCGCCGGCTTCGCCGGGGTCCGTTGACCCGGCCCGGCTAGTCTGAGTCGGTGATCACCGCCATCGTCCTCATCACCGCCGACGTCGACCGCATCCCCGAGGTCGCGCAGGAGATCGCCGCCCTCGACGGCGTCACCGAGGTCTACTCCGTCGCCGGCGACGCCGACCTCATCGCGATGGTGCGGGTCCGCCACCACGAGGATCTCGCCGACGTCATCGCCGACAGGCTCAACAAGGTCGTCGGCGTCACGGGCACCAACACGCACATCGCGTTCCGCACCTACTCCTCGCACGACCTCGAGGCCGCCTTCAGCCTCGGCCTCGAAGGCTGACCGGCAGCTAGCCCGAGCTCGTGCAGGCGGCGGTGGTCTCGACCCACCGCTGCAGCAGCTGCTGCGCCGCGCCGGAGTCGATCGCGGCCTCCGCCCGGTCCATTCCCTCGCGCACGGCCGTCGTCAGGGCCACCTGTGACACGCCCGGCTCGGACAGCCCGGATGCCGTGGCCAGCGCGATGCCGCTGTTGAGCACCACGGCGTCGCGGACCGGGCCCTCGGCCCCGGCCAGCAGATCGCGTGCCACCGCGGCGTTGTACGCCGCGTCACCGCCCCGCAGGCTCTCGACCGGGGAGTGGTCCAGCCCCACGTCGGAGGGGTCGATGCCCAGCTCGGTGACCACCCCGTCGCGCACCCACCAGACCGTCGAGGTCGTGGCGAGGGTGAGCTCGTCGAGGCCGTCGTCACCGCGGAAGACCGAGGCCGCCCGGCCCCGCTCGGCGAACACCCCGGCGATGAGCGGTGCGATGCGCGCGTCGGCCACCCCGACCGCGGCATAGGTCGGCTGCGCCGGGTTGGTCAGCGGGCCGAGCGCGTTGAACGCGGTGCCGACGCCGAGGTCGCGCCGGGTCACCGCAGCGTGGCGCATCGAGGGGTGGAAGGCGTTGGCGAAGCAGAAGGTGATGCCGGCCTGCTCGGCGACCTCGCGCACCTGCGAGGGCGTCAGGGTCAGCGACACCCCGAGCGACTCCAGCACGTCGGCCGACCCCGTGCTCGACGAGGCGGAACGGTTGCCGTGCTTGACCACCCGCAGTCCCGTGGCGGCGACCACGACGGCGGTCATCGTCGAGATGTTCACCGAGTGCAGCCGGTCCCCACCGGTGCCGACGACGTCGATGGTCGGTCCACCCACCTCGATGCGGTGGGCGTGTTCGAGCATGAC
Source organism: Actinomycetales bacterium (assembly GCA_038210185.1). Taxonomy (GTDB): domain Bacteria; phylum Actinomycetota; class Actinomycetes; order Actinomycetales; family Dermatophilaceae; genus Fodinibacter. The sequence continues at coordinate 14,177 of JBBQWX010000004.1, read as the reverse complement.
GTCGGCGATGCCGCGCAGCTCCTCGACCGACTCGCCCTTGGCTCGCAGTCCCACGAGGAAGCCGGCGAGCTGCACGGGGCTGGCCTCGCCCCGCATCACCTCGCCCATCGCCCAGCGGGCCTGGTCGGGCTTGAGGTCCTCACGCCGGAGCAGCGCGGCGAGGAGGTCCGGCCAGGTGTGCCCGGCCGGGATGGGCGCGGTCACGCCGGTCAGCCGACCGCGACCCGGGCGCGCGCCAGGCCCGCGATGGCCTCGGCGACCTCGATCGGGTCGAGCGGGTGCGACACGGCGTCGTCGGCGAGTGACCACCCGGCCAGCCAGCCGTCCTGGGGCCTCCCGGTCAGCACGAGCACCGGCGGGCAGCGGAAGATCTCGTTCTTCAGCTGGCGGCACAGCCCGAGCCCGCCGGCCGGGGACGCCTCACCGTCGAGCACGACGACGTCGAAGCCCCCGGCATCCATCGCCTCGATGACCGCCTCGGGCGTCGCGCACTCGCGCCAGGAGACGACCTCGACGTCGCGTGCCGGGCGCCGGCCGGCAGCCGCCCGCACGGCGTCCCGGGTCGTGATGTCGTCGCTGTAGAGCAGGACCGACACCCGGTGGACGGCGCCGGTCGGCGGGGCCTGCGCCGGGGTACCGGCGTCGTGCGAAGAGGTCATGGCGGCATCGTACCGGTGGCTCGTTTCGGGACTTGTCGAGCCTTTCGGGGGGTCATCGCAGCGTCTGTCGCAACTTGCGGCCATAATGGCGTTCGTGGCGACATCGACTGCACCCCAGACCCGGCCTTCGGGGCCCGTTCCCTCGATCCCCGGCCAGGGGCCCGCGACGCGCCCCAACATGGTGGCCGTCGGCACCATGGTGTGGCTCTCCAGCGAGCTGATGTTCTTCGCGGCGCTGTTCGCGTTCTACTTCACGATCCGCGGTCACGAGGGCCAGCTCTGGGAAGAGCGCACCGTCATGCTCAACGTGCCCTTCGCGCTGGTCAACACCATCGTCCTGGTCGTCTCGTCGGTGTGGTGCCAGCTGGGTGTGCTGCAGGCCGAGAAGGGCATCGCAGCCCGCCCGCAGGGCACCTCGGTGCTCAAGGTCGGCGCCTGGGGCATGCGTGAGTGGTACGTCCTCACCTACGTCTTCGGCTCGATCTTCATCGCCGGTCAGGTCTTCGAGTACGCCCACCTCATCCAGGAGGGCGTGTCCCTGTCCTCCGACGCCTACGGCTCGGTGTTCTACCTCGCCACCGGTTTCCACGGCATGCACGTCACCGGCGGGCTGATCGCGTTCCTGCTGATCATCGGACGCACCTTCACCACCCGTCGCTACTCGCACGCGCAGGCCACCGGCGCGGTCGTCACCTCCTACTACTGGCACTTCGTCGACGTCGTGTGGATCGCCCTCTTCATCATGATCTACGTCCTGAAGTGACGTCGGCCGCACCCGGACCCGACTCCCGAACCGCAGAGAACAGGAACGCATCGTGAACTCACTGGCAGCCCGCCGCCGGCACCCGGCGGCGATCGCCATCCTGTTGGTGCTCGGCCTGTTCCTCACCGGCGCCGTGTATGCCGCTGTCGCCCCGAAGGACGCCGACGCCACGACCAAGGCACTGCCGGCCCAGTCCGTCGAAGAGGGCCGCCAGCTGTTCCTGGCCAACTGCTCCAGCTGCCACGGGCAGAACGCCGAGGGTCGCCGCACCGGAAACGGCGACAGTGTGGCCGGCCCGTCACTGGCCGGGGTCGGGGCCGCGTCGGTCGACTTCCAGGTGGGCACCGGCCGGATGCCGATGGCCGGGCCCAACGTGCAGGCTCCCGGTGGCAAGGGGGTCCAGTTCACCGACGATCAGATCGCGGCGCTCTCGGCGTACGTCGCCTCGCTCGCCCCGGGGCCCGCGATCCCCTCCGACGAGGCCGTCGACCCCAGCAAGGGTGACCCGGCCAGGGGTGGCGAGCTGTTCCGCGTCAACTGCGCGATGTGCCACAACTTCGCCGGAGCCGGTGGTGCCCTGACCCGCGGCAAGTACGCCCCGCCGATCGGCAACGTCACGGACAAGCACATCTACCAGGCAATGACCACCGGCCCCCAGAGCATGCCGGTGTTCAGCGACGCCAACATCTCCTCCGAGAGCAAGCGCGACATCATCGCGTTCCTCAACACCATCGATGAGCAGGAGAGCCCGGGCGGCATGACGCTGGGCTCCCTCGGGCCGGTCACCGAGGGGCTGTTCGCCTGGGTCTTCGGGCTCGGCCTCCTCGTCGGCTGCGCCGTCTGGCTCGGCTCCAAGTCGGCCTAGCCACCCACCCGTCCCCCCGCACGTCGACGAGAAGATCGGTACCCCGATGAACGAGCAGGACCCCACCCACCCCGGTGGCGAGGTGGCACCCACCTCGCAGCACGGCACCGCCGTGAGCCTCGACGAGGGCCACGTCGTCGGGGACGGCGGCCTTCCGCAGCGGTTCACCAATCCCGGCCTGCCCGACCACGTCGCGCGGATGGCCGACCTCGACGAGGGCGCTGCCCGCCGGGCCGAGAAGCAGGTCGCCACCCTGTTCGGCATCTCCATCGTCGGCACCCTGCTCTTCATCGTCTTCTACTTCGCGATCAGCCTCGAGACCACCGTCTTCGTGCCGGGAATCGGCGTGACGAGCGCGTCGAACCTGGCCCTGGGCATCACCATGGCCATGGGGCTGCTCGGCATCGGCTTCGGCGCCGTGCACTGGGCCAAGACCCTCATGCCCGACGAGGAGGTCGTCGAGGAGCGCCACCCGATGCGCGCCAGCGACGAGTCCCGCGACCGGGTCGTGGAGCAGCTTCGACAGGGCGGCACCAGCTCGCAGATCACCCGGCGCCCGATGATCAAGTACACCCTCGGCGGGGCGCTCGGCCTGTTCGCCGTCCCCCTCGTGCTGCAGGTCGCCGGCTCGCTCGGCCCGATGCCGCAGAACAGCCTGTCGCAGACGTTCTGGAACGGCGGTCCGAGCGGCCCCGGGCAGGACCCCACCTTCACGCCGCTGCGCCTGATGCGCGACCCCGAGAACACCCCCGTGCTCGCCGAGGACGTCACCCTCGGCTCGGTGTTCCACATCATGCCGGAGGGCCTGCTGCCCGACGCGGTCACGGGCGAGGGCGGCACCCCGCACCTCCTGGAGGAGAAGGCCAAGGCCGCGGTGCTCCTCATCCGGCTCGAGGAGGACCTCATCCAGTCGCAGAAGCAGCGCGACTGGGGTTACTTCGGCATCGTCGCGTACTCGAAGATCTGCACCCACGTGGGGTGCCCCGTCGGGCTGTACGAGCAGCAGACGCACCACCTGCTCTGCCCCTGCCACCAGTCGACCTTCGACGTGACGCAGGACTGCAAGGTCATCTTCGGCCCGGCCAAGCGCGCCCTGCCGCAGCTTCAGATCACCGTCGACGACGAGGGTTACCTCGTCTCCGCCGCACCGTTCCAGGAAGCGGTCGGCCCGAGCTTCTGGGAGCGTGGCAGCCGATGAGCACCGACACCACCCCTCGTCCCGCGGACACCCTGCGCGAGGGCGACACCCCCGCCGAGGCACCGCCTTCGGGGGCGGCCCGGCGCATCGGCGGCGTCAGCGGCTGGGTCGACGACCGCACCGGCGCGGCCAAGCCGGTCGGCTACCTCATGAAGAAGGTCTTCCCCGACCACTGGTCGTTCATGCTCGGCGAGATCGCCATGTACTCGATGATCATCTGTCTGCTGACCGGCGCCTTCCTCACCTTCTGGTTCGTCCCCAGCGCCGGGCACACCGTCTACGACGGCTCCTACGTGCCGTTGCGCGGGGTCAGCATGTCCGAGGCGTTCGCCTCGACGCTGAACATCTCCTTCGACATCAAGGGCGGCCTGATCGTCCGGCAGATCCACCACTGGGCCGCGCTGTTGTTCATCGTCGCCCTCGTGGTCCACATGTTCCGGGTGTTCTTCACCGGCGCCTTCCGCAAGCCCCGCGAGATCAACTGGGTCATCGGCAGCGTGCTCGCCCTCCTGGCCATCATCGAGGGCTTCGCGGGCTACTCCCTCCCCGACGACCTGCTCTCCGGCACCGGCCTGCGCGCCATGGCCGGCTTCGTGCAGACCGCCCCGGTCATCGGCTCCTACCTCGTCTTCGCGATCTTCGGTGGGCCCTTCCCGGGCGAGATGATCATCCCCCGGCTCTACAGCGCGCACGTGCTGCTGATCCCTGCGCTCCTGATCGGGCTCTTCACGGCGCACATCGGGCTGGTGTTCGTGCAGAAGCACACCCAGTTCCCCGGCCCGGGTCGCACCAACGACAACGTGGTCGGCTACCCGGTGATGCCGGTGTACGCCGCCAAGGCCGGTGGCTTCTTCTTCATCGTCTTCGGCGTCATCGCGGCCATCTCGGCCTTGGTGCAGATCAACCCGGTGTGGGCCTACGGACCCTACGACCCGTCGCCGGTCACCGCCGGCGCCCAGCCGGACTGGTACATGGGCTTCGCCGACGGCGCGCTGCGTCTGCTGCCGGGCTGGCTGGAGTTCGAGATCTTCGGGTTCACCCTGTCGCTGAACATCATGCCGGGTGCCCTGATCCTGCTGCCCCTGGTCTACATCGTCCTCGGGGCCTACCCGTTCGTCGAACGCTGGGTCACCGGCGACGACCGCGAGCACCACCTCCTCGACCGCCCGCGCAACAACCCGGTGCGAACCGGTATCGGGATGGCCGGCATCACCATGTACTCCGTCCTGCTCTTCGCCTCCGGCAACGACATCATGGCGATCAAGCTCGGTATGTCGATCAACGACCTCACCTGGTTCTTCCGCATCGGGTTCTTCGTGCTCCCGCCCATCGCCTTCTGGGTGACCAAGCGGATCTGCCTGTCGCTGCAGCGTCGCGACCGCGACACCGTGCTGCACGGCCGCGAGACCGGCACCATCGTGCGCACACCCGACGGCAAGTACTTCGAGCGCCATGACACCGAGGCCACCCCCGACCAGTGGCTGCTGGTGCAGCACGAGTCCGTCGCGCCGCTCGAGATCGAGGCGGCTGTCGACGAGAACGGCGTGGCGCGCAAGGTCAAGCGCGGCGACCGCCGCCGCGCCCGGCTCTCACGGTTCTACTTCGCCGACGCCGTCAACCCGGTCACCCCCGCCGAGCTCGCGGCGGCACAGCACCACGGCTCCGAGCACGAGGCCATCGAACCCTCCCTCGTCGGTGGGGTGCGGGCGATCGAGGCGGCCGAGACCGACGAGGTCGACTCCGGGGAGCCTGCCGGCCGGCGCTGAGCCCGCTGCACCAAAGGAAGGGCCGCGCATCCCGTGGGGAGCGCGGCCCTTCCGCTTACCCCCCGCCACATGCCTGCGGAGTCAGGAGCACTTCGCCAAGTCAGGGCCCCATACGACCCTGAGCCGGCGAAGTGCTCCTGACTTCGCGGTCTCGGGGGGTCAGGGGGCGGCGAGAAGACGGTGCAGGGTCGTGCGAGCCTCGACCTCGTCGGCCATGGCGACCTCGAGCACCTTGGTGCGCGAGCGGTGCCCCGACACCAGGGAGACGTCGCGGGCCCGGACGCCGAACGCCTGCGCCACCGCCGCCAGCACGGCGGCCGTGGCAGCCCCGTCGACCGCCCTGGCGGAGACGGACACCCCGAGTGTCAAGGGCACCTCCTCGTCGCCCCAGCGGCCCCCGACGCGCGTCCTGGAGGCCCCGGGGCGCACCCGCACGCTCACTCGCACGCACTCATCGTGCCAGCCCGGCTCACACCGCCACCGGTGGACCGCCCCCTAGGGTGAGACGCGTGCCCGAGCCGTCCTCCACCGCCACACCCCCTGCCTCGTCGGTCGCCCCGTTGCCGCGGTGCGCTCCCGAGGAGCAGGGTGTCCCGTGCGAGGCGGTGCGTGCGATGGTGCGCCGCTGGGAGCGGGAGGGTAACGAGCCGCACGCGGTGGTCGTCATCCGGCACGGGCACGTGGTGGCCGAGGGCGCCTGGGAGCCCTGGCCGCGCGACGGCATCCGGCTGGTCTACTCGGTGAGCAAGACCCTCCTGGCGATGGCAGCGGCGTTCGCGGAGGCCGAGGGGCTGCTCGACCGGCACGAGCGGCTCGTCGACGTCTTTCCCGAGGCCGCCCCCGTGGCCGGGCCGCGGGCCGCGCGCCTCACTGTCGAGGACTGCCTGCGGATGTCGACCGGTCACCGCACCGACACCCTCGACACCGTGCCCGGACTCGCCGGTGGGGGCGAGGAGTCCGTGGCGCTCTTCCTCGCCACCGAACCCGAGGAGGAGCCCGGGTCGCGGTTCCTCTACCACAACGGCGCCAGCCGGGTGCTGGCCCTGGCCGTGCAGCGCCGCACAGAGCAGCGGCTCGTCGACTACCTCGGCCCGCGACTGCTCGACCCGCTGGGGGTCGAGAACGCCGTGTGGACCACCTGGGCCGGAAGCGACCTCGGCTTCAGCGGGCTGCACGTCACCACCGAGACGGTGGCCCGACTCGGGCTGTTGCTGCTCCAGGACGGTGCGTGGCAGGGCACCCAGGTGCTTCCCGCCGGTTGGGTGGCCACGGCGTCGAGCGCCCTCGCGGACACCGCGCACCACCCCGGCAGCTCGGACTGGCTGGCCGGCTACGGCTACCTGATGTGGCGCAACCACCCCGGGGGCTTCCGGGCCGACGGGGCCTACGGCCAGTTCGCCCTCGTACTGCCCCACCTCGACCTCGTGGTCACCGTCACGGCATGCACCGAGGACACCCAGGGCGTGCTCGACGCCGTCTGGGACGAGCTGCTCCCGCACCTCCGCGACACACCATTGTCACCCGACCCCGTTGCGCAGGAACGTCTCCGGTCTGCCCTGAACGCCGCCACGACACCGGCACGCCTGTCCACCACCACCGCGCCGAGCACCGACGGCCCATGGACCTTCGTGCACACGCCGACCCCCGAGCACCCGGTGCTGCGCTCGGTCGTGGTGCACCGCGCCGAGGGTGGCTGGCTGCTCGACATCGACGACGGTGAGCGGCTGCGCATCGCCTGCGCCGACGGTCGGTGGCCGGATGCCGCCACCGCACCCTGGGTGGCCAGCGGCGGTTGGGTGGCCGCTGAGGTGTTCGAGGCGACCGTCATCGCGCACGAGACCCCACACTCGCTGCTGCTGCGCTGTGCGGACGGTGCGGTCACGGCGAGCTGGCGCGGTGCCCCGCTGCACGGACCCTCGTTGTCACGGTTGCGGGCGCCGCGCCACTGACCACCGGCAGGCGGCCTCGACCCGGCGCAATGGCAGGCTGGTGCCGTGCACCCGCTGACCGACGAGCAGTTCGACGCCATCGTGCAGGACGCCCTCGACCAGGTGCCGGGCGAGCTGATGGCCATGCTCGACAACGTCGTCTTCCTCGTCGAGCCCGAGCCACCGCCCGACGACCCCGACCTGCTCGGCATCTACGAGGGCACCCCGCTCACCGAGCGCGGCACCTGGTGGGACCAGGGCTCGCTGCCGGACCGGATCACGCTCTTTCGTGGACCCCTGGGCAGGATGTGCGAGGACCACGAGGAGCTGCGCGAGGAGATCGCGGTGACGGTGGTCCACGAGATCGCCCACCACTTCGGCATCGACGAGGACACCCTGCACGAGCTCGGGTGGGGCGGACCGCGCCCGATCCGCACCAGCGAGGCGGGCCACCCGGTTCCCCTCGGGTGGCCCGCCTGCGTGGTCATGCCGGGGTCAGAGCGCGTGCTGTCCCTTCCAGTACTCGAAGGTCCAGCCGACCAGCGCCGGGACCGCGAAGAACGCGCCGATGATGAACATCCACCAGCCGACCGCGAGGCCGAGGAAACAGGTCGCCGTGGCGATCGCGAGGAACAGCGGCCACCAGCTGTGCGGGCTGAAGAACCCGAACTCGCCCTGGATCTCGTCGATGTCACCCAGCGGGTCGTCGGAGGGGTCGCGCTCGAGCCGGCGCCGCGTCATCCACAGGTACCAGGCGATCATGAACCCGAGGAGGCCGCCCAGGATCAGGCCGACGACCCCGACCCACTCGATGCCCAGGTCGGTCGACGAGGTCCAGAACCCGTAGATCGCCGCCACCGTGAAGGCGAAGACGCCGATGAGGGATCCGATCCGCTCCATGGCCTTCATCGGGTCAGTGCTCCTTCTTCTCGTCGACGAAGGCGTTGCCACCCAGGTCGGCCGGGCCGAGCGCAGAGACCAGCCCGCTGTCGCTGGCCACTCCCTCGTCGTGCAGGCCGGCCGGAGCGGCCTGGGGGTGGTGCAGGTCGAAGGCGGGACGCTCGGACCGGATCCGCGGCATCGTGTTGAAGTTGTGCCGCGGCGGCGGGCCCGAGGTGGCCCACTCCAGCGACGCGCCGTAGCCCCACGGGTCGTCGGTCTCGACCAGCGGCGCCGTGCGCCAGGTCTTCCACACGTTGAGGAAGAACGGGATCATCGAGATCGCGAGGATGACCGAGCCGGCCGTCGAGATGCGGTTTCCCAGGGTGAAGCCGTCCTCGGGCAGGTAGTCGGCGTAGCGCCGGGGCATGCCCTGGATGCCGATGAGGTGCTGCACCAAGAACGTCGTGTGGAACCCGATGAACAGCAGCCAGAAGTGAATCTTGCCGAGCCGCTCGTCGAGCATCCGGCCGGTGAACTTGGGCCACCAGAAGTAGAAGCCGGCGAACATCGCGAAGACGACCGTGCCGAAGACGACGTAGTGGAAGTGCGCCACCACGAAGTAGCTGTCGGAGAGCTGGAAGTCCAGCGCCGGGCTGGCGAGGATGACGCCGGTCAGGCCACCGAACAAGAAGGTGACCAGGAAGCCCAGCGCCCACAGCATCGGGGTCTCGAAGGTCAGCTTGCCGCCCCACATCGTGCCCACCCAGTTGAAGAACTTCACCCCGGTGGGCACGGCGATCAACATCGTCATGATCGCGAAGAAGGGCAGCAACACCTGCCCGGTGGCGTACATGTGGTGCGCCCAGACGCTGACCGACAGGGCGGCGATGGCGATCGTCGCGTAGACCAGGGTCTTGTATCCGAAGATCGGCTTGCGCGAGAAGACGGGCAGCACCTCGGAGATGATTCCGAAGAAGGGCAGGGCGATGACGTAGACCTCTGGATGCCCGAAGAACCAGAAGATGTGTTGCCAGAGGATCGGCCCGCCGTTGGCCGGGTCGAACACGTGCGCCCCGAACCGCCGGTCGGCGCCGAGCGCGAAGAGCGCGGCGGCCAGGGCCGGGAAGATGAGCAGCACCAGGATCGAGGTGACGAGCACGGTCCAGGTGAAGAGCGGCATCCGGAACATGGTCATGCCCGGCGCCCGCATGGTCAGGATCGTGGTGATGAAGTTGACCGCACCCAGGATCGTGCCGAAACCACCCAGCGCCAAGCCGAAGACCCACAGGTCGCCGCCCAGGCCGGGGCTGTAGGTGTTGTCCGAGAGCGGCGCGTAGGCGAACCAGCCGAACGCTGCGGCGCCGCCCGGGGTGAGGAACCCCGCGCCGGCGATGAGCCCGCCGAAGAGGTAGAGCCAGTACGCGAACATGTTCAGCCGCGGGAAGGAGACGTCGGGGGCCCCGATCTGCAGCGGCATCAGGGCGTTGGCGAACCCGGCGAACAGCGGCGTGGCGAAGAGCAGCAGCATGATCGTGCCGTGCATCGTGAACATCTGGTTGTACTGGTCAGGGGTGTCGACGACCTGCAGCCCCGGGGTGGTGAGCTCGGCGCGGATCACCAGCGCCATCAGCCCGGCCAGGAGGAACCAGATGAACGAGGTGATGAAGTACAGGTTGCCGATGACCTTGTGGTCGGTGGTGGTGACCCACTTGACGACCGTGGCGCCCTTGGAGAGCCGGCGGGTGCGAGCCGGTGCGGCCGCGGTGCGGAGCATGGTGGAGTCGGTGGCGGCACTCATCGTCAGTTTCCTCCGTCGATGCTGTCGGTGACCGGGCCGGCATCCTTCATCAGCTCTTCGCGGCTGAGCGTGTTGTTGAGCAGGCCGGTCTGGCCCGCAGCGCGCAGGTCTTCCAGGTGCTGCTCGTACTCCGCACGCGGGACGATCTTGACGTTGAAGAGCATGTGCGAGTGGTAGGTGCCGCACAGCTCGGCGCACTTGCCCTTGAAGGTGCCCTCCTGGGTCGGTACGACCTGGAAGGTGTTGACCCGCCCGGGGATCGTGTCCATCTTCTGCAGGAACGAGGGCACCCAGAACGAGTGGATGACGTCACGCGCCGTGAGCACGAACTCGATCCGCTCGCCGACCGGCAGGTAGAGCGTCGGGATGGTCTCCTCGGCGCCCGGCTCGCCGGTCAGGATCGCCTGCTCGCCGGTCTCGTGGACGTCCTCCTCGACGTAGTTGAAGTCCCAGCTCCACTGCTTGCCGATGACGTTGATCGTGACGTCGGGCTGCTTCGAGGTGTCGGTGAGCTCGGAGGAGTCACGAGCGGTGTAGTAGAAGAGCACGACGACCATGAAGATCGGGACCACCGTGTAGAGGATCTCGATCGGGATGTTGTAGCGCAGCTGCACGGGCAGCTCGTTGTCGTCCTTCTTGCGTCGGTACGCCACGACGCACCAGCCGATCAGGCCCCACACGAGGACACCGACCGCCAGGGCGGCGATCCAGGCACCGATCCACAGCGAGGTCACGGTCTCGCCGCCCTCGGTGATGGCCGGCGGCAGCCAGCCGGTGGACGCGTCACCGCGCAGGTTGCCCGCGGCGCAACCGCTCAGGGCGGCGGCGGACAGCGCACCGATGAGGAGACCGGCACCGAGGCGGCGCGGGCCACGTCGGGGCGATGAGAGGTCGTGCTGGCGCACCGCTGCACCCTTCGTCTGGAGGAGGTCACGGACAGGTGCAAACCCTACTGCACCACCTGCGCTGGAGTCAGGCAGGGCAGCGCTACCGTCTAGGCGTGGCGCGCTCCCCGTACGACCCGCAGGTCAGCGGCCTGCTCGACGCCGCGCGAGGCCCCCTGCACCCCCTCGCCGCCGAAACCTTCGACGCCGCCCTGTCCGCCGGGTGGGCCGACCCCACCCGGCTGCACCCCCCCGGCCGCCGTGCGCGCGCCCTGCTCGACGGCGCCCGCGATGTGCTCGCGGGCGCCATGGGGGTGCGGCCCGACGAGCTGTCGGTGCACGGCAGCCCGGAGTCGGCGCTCGAGACCGGGCTCGCCGGCCTGCGGCACGCCCGCCGCCGCGCGGGCTCACGCGTCGTCGCCGGCGCCACCGAGCGGTCGGTGCTGCTGCTCCAGCCGGGCGTCGACGCCGTCGTGCCGGTCGAGCGCACGGGGCGGGTCGACCTCGGCGCCTATGCCGCGGCGCTGGACGGCGGCGACGTCGCAGCCGCGGTGCTGCAGACCGCCAACGCCGAGGTGGGCACCCGCCAGCCGGTGCCCGAGGTCGACGCCGACTGCCGCGAGCACGGTGTGCCGTTGCTGCTCGACGCCACGGCGTCGCTCGGACGCGACCCCGGCGCGATCCCTTCCCGAGCCGGGGCGGTGCTGGTCGGTGACGCGGCCACCTTCGGTGGGCCCCCGCTCGGCCTGCTCGCCGTGCGCACCGGCACCCGGTGGGGCCTGCCCGGCCCCCGACGCGAGGCGGAGCAGGGCCGGGAGCACGCCCCTCCGTGGGTCCCCCTGGTGCTCGCCGCCGCCGCGGCCTGGCGCCAGACGGCCGCGGTCACGGCCGCCGAGGAGAGCGCCGCACGCACCCTGGTCGACCGGGTGCGACGGGCCGCGGCGGCCGTGCCCGACGTCGAGGTCGTGGGAGACCCCGACGACCGGCTCCCCCACGTCGTCACGTTCAGCGTGCTCTACGCCGACGGCGAGGTGCTGCTCGAGGAGCTCGCCCGGCGCGGCCTGCTCGTCGCGTCGGGGTCGGCGTGCTCGTCGAGCGCCCTGCGCCCCAGCCACGTGCTCGCCGCCCTCGGCGTGCTCACGCACGGCAACGTGCGGGTCACCCTGCCGCTGGGGGCGGTGTCGCCCACCCGGGCCGACGACATCGACCGCCTGTGCCGCGAGCTGCCGGATGCCGTCGCAGCGGTGCGGCGGCGCCTCGGGACGGACGACCTGTGAGCGGCGGACCCCCGGTGGTCGACGCCCGCGGGGCACGGTGCCCCGTGCCCGTCATCCGGCTGGCTCGGGCCGCGCGCGACCTGCCGCCCGGCGCGACCGTGCTCCTGCTGGCCGACGACGTCGCCGCGTGGTCCGACGTGCCGGCGTGGGCACGGATGAAGGGCCACACGGTGACGCTGCACGAGGACGAGCACTGGACGGAGTTCCGCGTCGTGCTCGGCGAACGGCGCACCGACCGAGGTCAGGCCGACAGCTCGACCTGAGGCGCGCGCAGGGCCTCGGCCAACCGGTCCAGGTACTCCTCGCGCGGCCACTCCTGTGCCCCCAGGCCGCGCAGGTGGTCGGTCGCCCACTGCACGTCGACCAGCCGGCGTGGGTCACCGTCGCGGTGGAAGCGCTCGACCAGCCCGACGAGCGCGACCTTCGACGCGTCCCGCACCGTGTGGAACATCGACTCCCCCGCGAACAGCCCGCCGATGGAGACGCCGTAGAGCCCACCGACCAGCTGCCCGTCCTGCCAGGCCTCGACGCTGTGGGCCCAGCCCAGATCGTGGAGGCGGCCGTAGGCGTCGGCGACCTCGCGCGTGATCCAGCGACCGTCACGTGAGGGGTCCGCGCACCGATGCACGACCTCGGCGAAGGCGGTGTCGACCCGCACGTCGAAGCGGTCCAGGGCCTTGCGCAGCGTACGGCGAACTCGGAGGGCGCCAGGCGGGATGACGCCGCGCGGGTCGGGCGACCACCACCCCATGGCGCCGCTGCCGTTGCGGCCCAGGCCCATGGGGAACAGGCCGAGACGGTAGGCCGCCAACAGGGTGCCGGGCTCGAGGTCGGCGCCGGCCGCGACGAGGTCGTCGCCGGGCTCGGCGCGTGCGGTGTCGAGCAGCCAGGGGGTGGGCGGGGGCTCGACCGGCGGGTGGACCATGGCGCGCGAGGGCGGCTCGTCAGTCGCGGGCGCACCGCACCAGCGGCGCGATGTCCTGCGCGGCGTCGTCGCCGTAGGCGCCCTCGAACCGGTGGAGGAACCCCTGGCGGGTGACCTGGTACTCCTGCGTGCCCACGGTCTCGAGCACGTGGGCCGCCAGCACCGACCCGATCTGGGCGCACCGCTCGTGGCTCAGCCCGCCGGCCAGGCCGACGAGGAACCCGGCGCGGAACGCATCGCCGACCCCGGTGGGGTCGACTCGTTCGACGTCGCCGGCGACCGGGACGTGGATCGGCTCCTCGCCCTTGGTGCGGATGTCGGCGCCGTCCTTGCCGCGGGTGATGACCCGGGTGGTGACCCGGTCGTCGATCTCGGCCTGGCTCCATCCGGTCTTGGTCTCGGTGAGGTGCGACTCGTACTCGTTGGTGAAGAGGTAGTCGGCCCCGTCGATCAGCGTGCGGATGAACGGCCCGTCGGCGAAGGCGAGCTGCTGCGAGGGGTCGGCGATGAAGGGGATGCCGCCGCTGCGGCACTCCTGGGTGTGGCGCAGCATCGCGTCGGGGTCGTCGGCGCCGATGAGCACGAGGTCGAGCCCCCACCGGGAGTGGATCGGGCCGAGCTCGATCATCCGGGCCTCGGCCATGGCGCCCGCGTAGAAGGTGGCGATCTGCGCCATCGTGTCGTCGGTGGTGCACACGAAGCGCGCGGTGTGGCGCGACTGCGAGATGTGCACGTGGTCGGTGACGACCCCGTGGCGGGTCAGCCAGCTGCGGTAGTCGCCGAAGTCCTCCCCCGCGGCACCGACGAGGATCGGGCGTGCCCCCAGCACCGCCATGCCGAAGCAGATGTTGCCCGCGACCCCGCCGCGGCGGATCTCGAGGGTGTCGGCGAGGAAGCTCACCGAGATCTTGTCGAGCTGCTCGACGACGAGGGAGTCCGAGAAGGCCCCCCGGAAGGTCATGAGGTGGTCGGTCGCGATGGACCCGGTGACGGCGATCTGCACGACGACGAACCTACCCCGCCCCGGGTACCGCCCGACCACGGGAACGTCGACAGGGCCCGCGCCGGTGCGGCGCGGGCCCTGTCGACGAGGCGTCAGCTGAAGCTGTCGCCGCAGGCGCAGGAGCTGCCCGCGTTGGGGTTGTCGATGGTGAAGCCCTGCTTCTCGATGGTGTCGGCGAAGTCGATCGTCGCGCCGTCGAGGTAGGGGGCGCTCATCCGGTCGATGACGA
>JBBQWX010000003.1:0-70519 GCA_038210185.1 Actinomycetales bacterium | reverse complement strand
AGGGCGACCCCTACGGGGCCCTCAAGTGGTGAGCCGTAGGTCTGTGCATCCACGAGGGGGATAGGTACGCTGTTTCTCACGATGAACCTCCCGAGGTTCTGTCGTCTGGCCCTCGGACGTTGACCGCGTCGCGGGGGCCGTTCTATTGGCCGTGCGGGAGACGGACAACACACGGATCACATCGGGGCGATCACGGCGAACGGCCATCTACCACGTTTCCGCAGGTAGATGGCCGTTTAGCGAGGTGCGCCCCCGGCAGGACTCGAACCTGCGACCTCGAGATTAGAAGGCTCTTGCTCTATCCGGCTGAGCTACGGGGGCACGGCATCCGGCGGGGATGCCGCCGCCAGTGTAGGTGCGTGGGGTCATCCGCCGAGGGGCAGCCGCGCCAGCACCTCGTGCCGGGGGCGGTGGCCACCCTCGCGCGGCAGGTGCGACGCGACGACGGTGACGTGCGACGCGACCCACGGTGGGCCGGCATACGTCTGCAGCACCCGCACCCACCGGGTCGCGTCCTCCGCGCGGCCGAACCGTCCCAGCGTCAGGTGGGGGACGAACGCGCCACCCACCGGCGAGGCCCCCGCCGTCGAGCAGGCCGAGCGCACGCCCTGTGCCACCCGGTCCAACCGCGCCAGCTCGCCCGCGCCGCCGGAGACCCCCGCCCAGAGCACCTTCGCCCGCGCGACGTCCGGGAAGCACCCACCGCCCGCCACCGACAGCTCCACAGCGGCAGCCCGCCCACCGGACGAGGCGACCCCCTCGATGACCTCCTCGACGACCCGCTCGGGGGCAGACCCCATGAATGCCAGCGTCACGTGCCACTGGGGCGGCGACGACCACCGCAGCTCGGGCCCCGACGACCGGCGCACGGACAGGAAGTCGTCCAGGTGCTCCACGGCATCCTCTGGCGGGTCGACGCTCACGAACAGTCGCATGGTGGACATCATCCGCCGCGCCCCCGCAATGGCCCGTCCCCGGTGCGGTGTCGTTAGGCTGGCGCCGTGACGGTGGTCGGGGACGTGGAGGCACTGGTCTCCACGGTCGAGGGTCTGCGAGACGCCGTCGAGGGGGCACGGCTACCGCTCGACGTCACCAGTCGCGCCCCGGCGGAGGCGTCCCGGCGTCAGCTCCTCCAGCAGCTCGACGACTACGTGCTGCCGCGGCTGCGCGCCATCGACGCCCCGCTCCTCGCGGTGGTGGGCGGCTCCACCGGCGCCGGCAAGTCGACCCTGGTCAACTCGGTCGTCGGTGCGCAGGTGAGCCGTTCAGGTGTGCTGCGCCCGACGACCACGTCCCCGGTGCTGGTCCATCACCCCGACGACCGGCGCTGGTTCGCCGACACGCGCATCCTCCCCGGGCTGGCGCGAACAACCGGTCAGGACACCGGGGAGAGCCAGGCGGGCACGGTGCGGCTGGTCGAGTCCTCGACGCTGCCGGCCGGCATGGCCCTGCTCGACGCCCCCGACATCGACTCGGTGGTCTCCGCCAACCGGGCCATCGCCACCCAGCTGCTCTCTGCCGCCGACCTCTGGCTCTTCGTCACCACCGCGGCCCGATACGCGGATGCCGTGCCCTGGGACCTCTTGCGCACCGCCGCCGACCGTGGCACCTCCGTCGCCATCGTGCTCGACCGCATCCCCCCGGATGCCGTGGCCGAGATCCGCCCGCACCTCGCCGGGATGCTGCGCGAGCAGGGGCTGCCGACGGCACCGATCTTCACCGTGCCGGAGACGGCGCTCGACGCCGAGGGCCGGCTGCCCGCGGATGCCGTGGAGCGGCTCCGCTCCTGGCTGCAGGCCCTGGCCAGCGACTCCCGGGCCCGCTCGATCGTCGTCGGTCAGACGCTTCGTGGCGCCGTCGACTCGCTGTCCGGCCGCACCGCGGAGCTGGTCGTGGCCAGCCGCGACCAGCACGACGCCACGGTCTCCTTGTGCAAGGTGGTGGAGGAGTCCTTCAGTGAGGCCCACCGTCGGGTCGACCACGGCATGACCGACGGCACGCTCCTGCGTGGTGAGGTGCTCGCCCGCTGGCAGGAGTTCGTCGGCACCGGGGAGTTCTTCCGTCAGGTGGAGTCGACGATCTCGAAGTGGCGCGACAAGATCACCGCCGCCATCAAGGGCAACCCGCCCCCCGCCGAGGGTCTCGGCGAGGCACTGCAGACCGGGGTCGCGGCCCTGCTGCTGTCCAACGCCGAGACCGCGGCGTCCGAGACCGCCCGTGCCTGGCGTCGCCTGCCCGGCGGCAGCCAGATCCTCACCGCCCACCCCGAGCTCGCCAAGCCGGCACCGGGGCTGCGGCCCGACATCGAGCGGCTGGTGCGTGACTGGCAGGGGGACGTGCTCGACCTGGTGCGCACCGAGGGACAGGGCCGGCGCACCAACGCCCGCGTCGCCGCGTACGGCCTGAACGCCATCGGGCTGTTCCTCATGCTCGTCGCCTTCAGCAGCACGGGGGGGCTGATCGGCGCCGAGGTCGGCATCGCCGGCGGTACCGCGCTGCTGGCCCAGCGCGTGCTGGAGGCGATCTTCGGCGACCAGGCGGTGCGCGACATGGCGACCAAGGCGCGCAAGCGCCTCCTCGAGCTCGCCGACGAGCTGTACTCCGCCGAGCGCGAGCGGTATGCCGCGGCGCTGGCCGAGGTCGCCGCGCCCGCCGACCAGGCGCAGCGCCTGTCCGCCGTCGCGGCAGGGCTGCGCGCGGTGGTGCGGTGAGTCCGCTGCGGATGGGCTCTTCGCGTGGTGTCGTCGTGTCGGCCGAACATCTCTCGGCCGCCGCGACCGCGCTCGCGTCCGCCGTGGAGGCCGGCGGTGACCAGCTGCCGGTGACCGAACGCGAGCGGGCCCACGCCGTGGTCGCCAAGGTCTCCGAGCGCACCGCCCTCGTCGGGGGGCACACGGTGGTCGCCCTCGCCGGTGCCACCGGCAGCGGCAAGTCGTCGTTGTTCAACGCTCTCGTCGGCACGCCGGTGGCCACGGTCGGCGTGCGGCGGCCCACCACCTCGACCTCGACCGCGGCGGTCTGGAGCGACGAACCGGTCGGGGACCTGCTCGACTGGCTCGGCGTCGGAACCCGTCACCTCGTGACGCCCGATCCCGCTGCCGGCCACCCGGGTGGTCGCCACGAGGGGCCCATGGGCTCGCTCGACGGGCTCGTGCTGCTCGACCTGCCCGACTTCGACTCGCGCCAGACCGGCAACCGCACCGAGGCCGAGCGGGTGCTCGAGCTCGTCGACCTGTTCGTGTGGGTGACCGACCCACAGAAGTACGCCGACGCCCGGCTGCACGACGACTACGTCGCGGCGCTCGCCACCCACGAGGCCGTGACCATGGCGGTGCTCAACCAGGCCGACCGGCTCACTGCCGACGAGGTCGCCCAGTGTCGTGCCGACCTCGTTCGGCTGATGGAGCGCGACGGGGTGCCCCGTGCGACGGTGCTGGCGACCTCGGTGACCACCGGTGACGGCCTGGACGAGCTGCACCAGCGGCTCGCCAACGCGGTGGCCGGGCGCACCATGTCCCGTGCGCGTCTCGCCGGCGACGTCCGCGCGGCCGCGGGTGCGCTCACCGGCCACGTGGCCGAGAGCGAGCCGGCGGTCGACGGCGCGGCGCGCTCCGAGCTGCTCGACGCGCTGGCCCGCAGCGCCGGGGTGCCGACCGTCGTGCTGGCCGTCGACCGCGACTACCGGATGGAGGCCGCCGCGAGCACCGGGTGGCCGTTCACCCGGTGGGTGCAGCGCCTGCGGCCTCGCCCGCTGCGCCGGTTGCGCCTCGACGGGCGCGACGTCCGCGTCACCGAGGCCGACGTGCGTTCCGTGCTCGGCCGCTCCTCGCTGCCCCCGCCGAGCCCGGCTGCCCGCGCTGCGGTCGACCTCGCCACCCGCCGCCTCGCCGACCGGGCCAGCGCGTCGCTCCCGCACCCCTGGACGGATGCCGTCGAACGGGCCGCCGACCCACCCGGCCCCTCCCTGGGCGACGCCCTCGACCGGGCGGTCGTCGGCACGTCGCTGCGGTCCCGGGTGCCGATCTGGTGGCGCGCCGTGGGCCTGGCCCAGCTGCTGCTGGCGGTCGCCGTGGTCGCCGGGTTCCTCTGGCTCGCGCTGTACGTCGTCGTCGGCTGGGCCCAGCTCGACCAGGTGATCGGCGACGCACCCACGCTCGGCATCGTGCCGGTGCCGTTGGTGCTGTTCGCTGGCGGGCTGCTCGGTGGGATGCTGCTGGCGCTGGTGTCGCGCTGGCTGGCCCGCATCGGTGCCCGGCGTCGTGGCCGGGTGATGAACACCCGGCTGCGCACCTCGATCGACGCGGTGGCTCAGACCGAGATCGTGCGGCCGGTCGAGCGGGTGCTCGAGCGGCACGCAGCGACCCGTCTGGCGCTGAGCCGCGCCGCCGCCGTCTGAGGTGCCGACCCCTTGGTCGCCGACCTCTTGGTCGCCGACCTCTTGGTCGCCGACCCTGAGCTGCCGACCCCTTGGTCGCCGCCCCTGAGCTGCCGACCTCTGGGCGTCGTCCACAGGCACGTCTGCGGACGGCGGTTCGTCCACAGGTTCGCGGACCTCGTTGCCCCGGTGTGTTCGGCGGCCGAGGCTTGGCGCAACGGCCTCGACGGACGAGGCCGGGGGAGGACCCAGCGATGAGCACCAACGAGACCCACGTGACGATCAAGGGGCGGCTGTGCGCCGACCCCTCGGTCTTCACCACCAAGGCGGGGGCACCGATGACCAAGTTCCGAGTGGCCCAGAGCGGCCGGCGCCAGGTCCAGCCGGGCCAGTGGGAGGACACCGAGCCGAGCTTCTACGACGTGCTGGCCTACCGGTCGCTCGCGGCGAACATCGGGGTGTCCCTGAAGAAGGGGCACCCGGTCACCGTGCACGGCCGCCAACGCGTGGTGCAGTGGCGTCGTGACGACGGCCAGGTGTTCGTCAACGTCGAGATCGAGGCGGATGCCGTGGGGCACGACCTCACGTTCGGCACCACCGCGTTCTCCAAGGTCGGCATGGGGCGGCCCGCCGAGTCGTGGTCGCCGGGTCAGGGGCCCGACGGGGAACGCCCCTACGGTGAACGCCCCGACGATGGCGAGGAGCCCGGCCGCGTCGGTGACCCGGATCGCGACCCCTACGTCATCGACGCCGGGCCGGTCGCCGACACGGGCCCGCTGCTGCCCACCGGGAAGGAGGCCGCTGCCTGAGGCCGGGCGGGGGCCGGGAGCGCGGATTCGGGCTGCAGCGGCGCAGGTCGATAGCCTTGCGCGCATGCCCGAGTTCATCTACGTCATGTCGCGTGCCCGCAAGGCCCACGGCGACAAGGTCATCCTCGACGACGTCACCTTGTCCTTCATGCCCGGCGCCAAGATCGGCGTCGTCGGCCCCAACGGTGCGGGGAAGTCCTCGGTCCTGAAGATCATGGCCGGGCTGGACCAGCCATCCAACGGGGAGGCGCGGCTGACACCCGGCTACTCGGTCGGCATCCTCATGCAGGAGCCCGAGCTGAACGAGGACAAGACCGTCCTCGGCAACGTGGAGGAGGGCGCCGGCGAGATCAAGGCCAAGGTCGACCGCTACAACGAGATCTCGGCGCTGATGGCCGACCCCGACGCCGACTTCGACGCGCTGATGACCGAGATGGGCCACCTCCAGGAGGCCATCGACGCCGCGGACGCGTGGGACCTCGACTCCCAGCTCGAGCAGGCAATGGACGCCCTGCGCTGCCCGCCGCCGGACGCCGACGTCACGGTGCTCTCCGGCGGTGAGCGCCGCCGGGTGGCGCTGTGCAAGCTGCTGCTCCAGAAGCCCGACCTGCTCCTGCTCGACGAGCCGACCAACCACCTCGACGCCGAGTCGGTGCTCTGGCTCGAGCAGCACCTCGCGGCCTACCACGGTGCCGTCGTCGCGGTGACGCACGACCGGTACTTCATGGACAACGTGGCGCAGTGGATCCTCGAGCTCGACCGCGGCCGCGCCTACCCCTACGAGGGCAACTACTCCACCTACCTGGAGAAGAAGCACGCCCGCCTCGCGATCGCCGGCAAGAAGGACGCCAAGCTTGCCAAGCGCCTCGCCGAAGAGCTCGAGTGGGTGCGCAGCAACGCGAAGGCCAAGCAGACCAAGTCCAAGGCGCGCCTGGCCCGCTACGAGGAGATGGCGGCAGAAGCCGACCGCACCCGCAAGCTCGACTTCGAGGAGATCCAGATCCCGCCGGGCCCGCGCCTGGGGAGCAAGGTCATCGAGGTCAAGAACCTGCGCAAGGGCTTCGGCGACCGGGTGCTCATCGAGGGGCTGTCGTTCACCCTGCCGCGCAACGGCATCGTCGGCGTGATCGGCCCGAACGGCGTCGGCAAGACCACTCTGTTCAAGACGATCGTGGGCCTGGAGGACGTCGACGCCGGTGCCGTCGACGTCGGGGACACCGTCAAGATCTCGTACGTCGACCAGAGCCGGGGCGGCCTGGACCCCAACAAGAACCTCTGGGAGACCGTGTCCGGCGGGCACGACTACATCAACGTGGGCCACGTCGAGATCCCGTCGCGTGCCTACGTCAGCCAGTTCGGCTTCAAGGGTCCCGACCAGCAGAAGAAGGCCGGTGTGCTCTCCGGGGGTGAGCGCAACCGGCTGAACCTGGCGCTGACCCTCAAGGAGGGCGGCAACCTGCTGCTGCTCGACGAGCCGACCAACGACCTCGACGTCGAGACCCTCGGCTCGCTCGAGAACGCCCTGCTCGACTTCCCCGGCTGCGCCGTGGTCATCAGTCACGACCGGTGGTTCCTCGACCGGGTGGTGACGCACATCCTCGCCTACGAGGGCAACGAGGAGAACCCGGCGAAGTGGTACTGGTTCGAGGGCAACTTCGAGTCGTACGAGGCGAACAAGATCGAGCGCCTCGGCGAGGACGCCGCCCGCCCGCACCGGGTCACCTACCGCAAGCTCACCCGCGACTGACGGTCGGGCGCTGGCGCCGACCGCCTCAGACCGCGACGCGCCGCAGCACCCGATAGGTCACGCCGAGTGTGCCGACAGCGGCCACGAGCAGCCAGCCGGTCAGCGTGAGGGGCGTCAGCGAGACCACCCACCCGCCCACGGTGCCCCAGGCCTGGGCCGCGGTGACGAATGCCACCGCCGCGGTCACGGCTGCCATGCCCACGGCCGACGACACGAGCATGCCGGTGGCGCCGAACCTCGCGTACAGCCCGGCCGTGAACGCGCCCAGTGCCAGGGCGAGCAGCATCGGCACCGCGTAGACGGCGAGCAGCTGGTAGGTCGGCACGTCGGTCAGCCAGGGCACCCGGAAGAACGTGCCTCCCTGCCCGAAACCGTCGGTGGCGCCCTCGACGACGTTGAGCAGGGTCAGCACGACACCGGTGACGGCGGCGCACCCACCGGCGTAGATCAGGCTGCCGCCCATGAACGCGGCTCGGGTGACCCCGAGACCGAGCATGAACGGCAGCTGGCGCGAGATCGAGACCGCAGCGACGAACACGGCGGTGACGTAGAGCGAGAGCAGCCCGCCGGTGGTCTTCTGGAAGCCGTCGACGTTGCGCAGCGCCACCCAGAGCGTGACGTTGACGACGAACGAGATGGCCAGGATCGCCCACGGCCACATGGCATGGGAGACGTCGACGGCGTGAACCCGTGCAACGGCGACAGCGCGACTCATCTGAGGCCTCCTTCGAAGGATCGGGCGTCGTCGGGGCTGCCGGTCGTCGCGTGGGCGACGAGATCCTGCAACGACACCGGCGACAGGTCGAGCCGCAGCTCGTCGGCGAGTCGGCGCTCCGACGCGTCGAGGCGGCCGCGGACCGTGGCCGACGCGTAGGCCCCGACGTCCTGGCGTGCCACGACCTCGCGCCGCCCGACGAACTGCGCCACCGGCCCGGCCGGCCCGACGACGGTGTAGGCCGTGCCTCTCACCTCGTCGGCCTCGGCGTCGATGACGACCCGACCGCGGTCGACGACGACGACGCGCTCGAGCAGGTTGGCGACCTCGTCGATGAGGTGGGTCGAGAGCACCACGGTGCGTGGGTGGTCGGCGAAGTCCGCGAGCAACCGGTCGTAGAACAGGGCCCGGCTCGGTGCGTCGAGCCCGAGGTAGGGCTCGTCGAAGAGAGTCAGCGGGGCGCGCGAGGCGAGGCCGATGACGATGCCGAGCGCCGACCGCATCCCGCGTGAGAGCTTGCGCACCCGCCGACCGAGCGGCAGGTCGAAGTCGGCGACGAGGGCGGCCGCCAGCTCGTCGTCCCACGCCGGTTGCAACAGCCTGGCGGAGGCCAGCACGCGGGCCACGGAGAGGTCGGGGTAGGTCTGCGACTCCTTGACGAAGCAGATGCGACGGAGCGCGGCCTCGTGCTCGAACGGGTCGTTCCCGAAGACCTCCACAGAGCCCGACGTCGGTCGTTCGAGGCCGGTGACCAGTCGCATCAGGGTGGTCTTGCCCGCGCCGTTGCGGCCGAGCAGGCCGTGGATGCGGCCCTCGTCGAGCGCGAACGACGCCTCGTCGACGGCGGTCACGCGGCGGTAGCGGCGGCTGACGTGGTCGACACGAACGGCGGGGGTCATGCGGTCACCTCCTGCTCGGTGATGAGGCGGTGGAGCTCCTCCGGGCGGATGCCGAGGCGCGCGGCCTCGCGCAGCAACGGCTCGACGTACTCGGTGTCGAACCGCGCCCGGCGCTCGGCGAGAAGCCGCTTCCGGGCTCCGGTGGTGACGAACATGCCGATTCCTCGCTTCTTGTAGAGCACCCCGGCGTCGACGAGCTCGTTGACACCCTTGGCCGCGGTCGCGGGGTTGATCCGGTGGATGGCGGCGAACTCGTTGGTCGAGGGCACCTGTGACTCCTCGGCCAGGGTGCCGTCCAGGACCTCTGCGGCGATGCGCTCCGCGATCTGCCGGAAGATGGGACGGCCTTCGTCGATCACGAGTCCCTCTCGCTGGTTCGTGCTGGGTCCAGCCTCGCTGGTTAGTTACCTGACTAATGAACCACCGAACACCGGCTGTGTCAACCGCCGGCGGGGCCGGCCCCGTAGGGTGTGCCGCGTGGAGACAGAGACCTCGGGGCCTGCGCCGCACCTGGTTTCGGTGGTCATCCCCGTCTACCAGGGCGAGCGCACCCTGGAGGGGGTCGTCGAAGAGCTCGCCGCCTCGGTCACCGACCGCGTGTCCCCACAAGGGCGGCCCTACCGGGTCACCGAGGCCGTGCTGGTGCACGACTGCGGGCCGGACGGGTCCGACGACACCATCCGTCGCCTCGCGCAGCGACACGACTGGGTGCGCCCGGTCTGGCTGAGCCGGAACTTCGGCCAGCACGCGGCCACGCTCGCCGGCATCGCGGCGTCCGGCGGCGAGTGGGTCGTGACGATCGACGAGGACGGCCAGCACGACCCCGAGCAGATCGGGGCCCTGCTCGACACGGCGCTCACCGAGCAGGCGGACGTCGTCTACGCCGCCCCGACCAACGAGCCTCCGCACGGAGCGCTGCGCAACGCGGCGTCCCGGGGCGCCAAGTGGCTGGTCGACCGGCTCGCGAAAGGCGTCGACGCCGGCTCCTTCTCCAGCTTCCGCCTCGTCCTCGGAGAGGTCGCCCGGTCGGTCGCGGCCTACGCCGGACCGGGCATCTACCTCGACGTGGCCATCGCCTGGGTGGCGCACCGCACGGCAACCTGCCCGGTCGAGATGCGCGGCGAGGGAGACCGCCCCTCCGGCTACACCCTCCGCCGGCTGGTCAGCCACTTCTGGCGGCTCGTGCTCTCCAGCGGCACCCGGCCGCTGCGCTGGGTCAGCGCCCTGGGCGCCGCCGCGGTGCTGCTGGCCCCCGTCGTTGCCCTCGTTCTCGTCATCGGTCGCGCCACCGCGCGCTGGCAGGCCCCCGGCTGGACCTCGACGATGATCCTGCTCATGGTCGCCAGCGGCGTCATCCTGTTCAGCCTCGGCGTCATCGCCGAGTACGTCGGCCTGGCCGTCAACATGGCCATGGGAAAGCCGCTCTACCTGCCGGTGCGTGACCGGCGCCAAGGGCCGCTGGGCCGGGACCGCGCGTGAGCCCGACCGACCCGCGGCCGCTGGCCTGGGTGGTCGGCTCCGGCGGGCTGGTGGGCCGCCATGTCGTGGCCGAGCTGGCCGCCGCCGGCCACGAGGTGCTCACGACGAGCGTGCCGTGGGCCGACGAGGAGGAGAGCGTCCGCACCCTCGCCGCCGCCGTCGGCCGCTTCACACGGGCCCGCACCGGGCGGCCGTGGGTGTTCGCCTGGTGTGCCGGGGCGGGAGTCGTCGCGACCGGCGAGGACGCCCTGGCCGCCGAGGTGCGGGTGTTCGAGCACGTGACCGACGCGCTCACGGCATCCGTGCTGGCCGGGGAGGACGGCGTGGTCTTCCTCACCTCCTCGGCCGGTGGGCTGTACGCCGGGTCGACGCCCGCCCCGTTCGACGAGCGCACCGCTGCGAGGCCGCTGGTCGCCTACGGCCGGGCCAAGCTCGCGATGGAGGCGGCGGTCGAGTCGCTCGCGAGCACGAGCGGGGTCCGGGCGGTGCTCGGCCGGCTCTCGAACGTCTACGGCCCGGGCCAGACCCTGGGCAAGCCGCAGGGGCTGCTCTCCCAGCTCTGCCTGGCCGACGCGACCGGGCGCCCGCTGCCCGTGTTCGTCTCGATGGACACGATCCGCGACTACCTCTATGTCGGTGACGCGGCACGGATGATCGTGCGCAGCATCGCGCTCGCGCGCAAGGAGCCGGCCGGGACGGTCGTGACCAAGGTGCTCGCCTCGGGGCGGCCCGTGACCGTGGGCTACCTCGTCTCGGAGGCTCGGCGGGTCTTCCACCGGCCGCTGCGCACCATCCCGGTCGGTGGTGCCTCGGCCGGCCAGGTCCTCGACCTGCGCCTGGAGTCCAGGGTGTGGCCCGAGGTCGACGCCCTCGCGGCGACCCCGCTCCCGGCGGGGCTGTCGCGCACCTCGGCCGACGTGCGGGCGCGGGTCGCGTCCGGTGGGCCGCTCGACGGCTGAGCCGTCGGTCAGTCGGTACGGGTCGCGGCCACGAAGACCGACGACCCGAACGGCAGGTCGCGCCGGGTCAGCACCGCCCGGTCCACGCGCGACAGGCGCAGGAGGGTGCTGTTCAGCACCCGCGGCAGCCGGGGGAGCGAGACGATGTCGGCCGCGCCCTCGGCCCGGCGGCGGAACACCTTGCGGACCAGACGCTCCGCGACGAACATCGGAAAGACGGTCGCGAACCCGTAGGTCGCCCGATGGACGGTGAAGCCGGCGCGTTCGACCGCGGTGACGGCCCGGCGGGTCGTGTAACGGCGGTGGTGCCCGTTGGCGACGTCGAAGTCGGTCCAGGCCCAGGTGTAGGCCGGCACCGACATGACGAACCGGCCGCCGGGTCGCAGCACCCGGCGCACCTCGGCCAGCGCGGTGGCCTCCGGCTCGCAGTGTTCGATGACGTCGAACGCCGAGACAGCGTCGAACGCGCCGTCCTCGAACGGCAGGGCCAGGGCCGAGCCGCAGACTCCTTCGGACCCCAGTCCGCGCGGGTCGATGTCGAGCGAGACCGTGCGCCGGGCCGTCTCGCGGAACCAGGCCGCACTGGGACCGTCGGCGCTGCCCAGGTCGAGTGCGGTCCCGGCGCCCTCGACGTGCGAGCGCAGGGCCACCTCGAGCAGGTCCGAACGGGCGACGTACCACCAGTAGTCCGGGATGACGATGGACGCCGACCCCCCGTGCCCCTCGGCCGTCCGTCCCGCGTCGTTCGTCACCGCGTCGTTCGTCACCGCGTCACTGTAACGGCGCTCCCAGCCGGCGTCGGCGCCCTGCTCACGCTCAGGCGCGGACCAGCCGCACGGCGAGGTCGCCGTAGGCCGCCTCGATGGCGGCAGGGGTGCGCCGCACGTCGGGGGCGTACCAGCGGGCGACGTCGATGGCCATCGACAGCAGGGCCAGCGCGGTGCCGGCGACGTCGTCGACCTCGAACTCACCGGCCTCGACCCCGTCGCGCAGCACGCCCGCGACGACGTGGTCGATCTCCTTGCGCAGGCCGAGCACGGCGTCGCGGTGCTCCGGGCTGAGGTGCCGGAACTCGAACTGCACGATGCGGCCGAGCTCGTAGTGCTCCGCATGCCACCGGGAGAAGCCACCGATGATCGCGCGCAACGCCTCGGTCGGGTTCGGGGCCCGCTCGGCGGCGGCCACGAGCAGGTCGCGGGCGCGGGCATGGCCCCGGCGGCTCAGCTCGAAGAGCAGCACCTCCTTGGAGGCGAAGTGCACGTAGACCCCGGCGGGGGAGAGCCCGGCCCGGGAGGCGATGTCGCGGGTCGTGGTCGCGTGGAAACCGCGGTCCGCGAAGGCGTCGGCCGCGGCGAGCATGATCCGCACCGCGGTGTCGGTGACGTCCCCGACCGCCTCCTGACGCCCGCCGTCGGGCGCGAGGGCGGCGAGGACCGCACTCTCGCTCAACGGTGTGGGGCTCGGCACGGTTGACAGCATGCCGCACCCCGGCGAGACTAAGCAAGCGCTTAGTCAACATGGCGCGCGATGCCCGAGCCGTCCCACGGCACGCCCCGAGCCCGTCACGGAGGAGTTCCATGCCCCGCAACATCTACGGTCCCGAGCACGAGGACTTCCGCGCCTCCGTGCGCGAGTTCGTCGAGCGCACCCTCAAGCCGCGTGCCGAGCAGATGCTCGAGGTCAAGGTCATCGACCGCGACATCTGGAAGGAGGCCGGCTCCCAGGGGCTGTTCGGCCTCGACATCCCCGAGGAGTTCGGGGGCATGGGCGCCGACGACTACCGCTTCAACGCGGTGTCGGCCGAGGTGCTGAACGGCTTCAACGCCGCCGTCGGCTCGTGCTTCGGCATCCACAGCGACGTGTGCCCGCCCTACATCGTCGACCTCGGCACCCAGGAGCAGAAGGAGCGCTGGCTGCCCGCGATGGCCGCGGGCGAGAAGATCTGCGCCATCGCGATGACCGAGCCCGGCGGTGGGTCCGACCTGGCCGCGCTGAAGACCACCGCGGTGCGCGACGGCGACTCGTGGGTGCTCAACGGCAGCAAGACCTTCATCACCAACGGCTACCAGGGCGACCTCGTGATCGTCGCCACCCGCACCGACCCGAGCAAGGGCGCCAAGGGCATCACCTTGTTCATGGTCGAGGACGGCATGGAGGGCTTCACCCGCGGCCGCAAGCTCGACAAGGTCGGCCAGGAGGAGAGCGACACCGCCGAGCTGTTCTTCCAGGACGTGCGGGTGCCCGACACGAACCGGATCGGCCCCGAGGGCATGGGCTTCATCGCGATGATGCAGCGCCTGCCCCAGGAGCGCGTCGGCGCCGCCTGCGCCAACGTCGCGCACGCCAAGCAGATCCTGCTCGAGACCATCGAGTACGCCAAGGAGCGCAAGGCGTTCGGCCAGTCGATCGGGTCCTTCCAGCACAACAAGTTCAAGATCGCCGAGCTCGTGACCGCGATCGAGGTCGCCGAGGCCTACGTCGACGACTGCATCGAGGCGCACGCCGAGGGTCGCCTGTCCGCCGTCGACGCGGCCAAGGCCAAGTGGTGGAGCGCCCAGGTGCAGAACGACGTGCTCGACGAGTGCGTGCAGCTGCACGGTGGCTACGGCTTCATGAACGAGTACCGCGTGGCCCGCGCCTGGCGCGATGCCCGGGTCACCAAGATCTGGGCGGGCTCGAACGAGATCATGAAGGAGCTCATCGGCCGCGACCTCGGCCTCTGAACCCCGGCACGACCACGACGGATGCCGTCCGCCCACCGAGAGCGGACGGCATCCGGCGTCGCGGGAGGAGCGTCGGCGGCATCCTGCTCGCGCAGCACCCCGAGCACGAGGAGCACCTGGCCGGCGACGTAGGTCGACATCACCCAGAAGCCCTCGACCGGCAGGTCGAACCCCGACGCGAAGGCGCCGAGCGCGATGAGCCCGTCGGAGACGAGGAACAGCGCGCCGCCGAGCGCCGTGAGGCGGTTGACGCCGGTGGCGAGCACGGCCATCGTGCCCAGGCACGCGCCGTAGACCAGGACCGGGACGAGCATCCCGGCGGCTCCAGAGGCGCAGGCGAGCGCCAGCGCGACGACCGCGCCGACGTAGACCAGCAGGAGCGGGCGGTGCACGTGCAGCACGCTGCGGTTCCGGAAGGGTAGGAAAGCGGCGATGTAGGCGACCTGCGCGAGGAGGAAGAGGCCGATCATCACCAGGAACGCAGCATCCCCGTCGGTCAGCTTCGGGGCGCTGTCACCCAGCCACGACAGCACGAGGGCGACCAGCACCAGCGTGGTCAGGCGGTGGCGCGGGGACGAGGTCTCGAACCACAGCACGGCCGCGAGCAGCGGCATGAGCAGCACCTGGGTCGTGGCTGCCACGGCATCGGCTCCGGCGAGCTGGGCGACGAGGTGCACCACGGCCACCAGGGCGAACCCGCCGAGGAGCAGTCGCGCAGCAGGTCGACGAGGGAGCATGCCGCGAGCGTAGCGACGCGGATGCGGGGTGCGAGGCCGCTCGGCGCGAATCAGTCGAGCGGGCCGCCGGCGACGTAGATCACCTGGCCGGAGACGAAGCCGGCCTCCTCGGAGACCAGGAACGCGATGGTCGCGGCGATGTCCTCGGGCTGTCCGACCCGGGCCACCGGGATCTGCTGGGCCGTGCGCGCGATGAACTCCTCGAACGGGACCCCGATCCGGGCTGCGGTGTCGGCCGTCATGTCGGTCTGGATGAAGCCGGGTGCCACGGCGTTGGCCGTCACCCCGAACATGCCCAGCTCGATCGCCAGGGTCTTGGTGAAGCCCTGCAGACCTGCCTTGGCGGCGGAGTAGTTGGCCTGGCCGCGGTTGCCCTGCGCCGAGGACGAGGAGAGGTTGACGATGCGACCGTGCCTCACGGCGGTCATGTGCGCCTGGCAGGCCTTGGTCATCAGGAAGGCGCCCTTGAGGTGCACGTTCAGCACGGCATCCCAGTCGGCTTCGGTCATCTTGAAGATGAGGTTGTCGCGGATGATGCCCGCGTTGTTGACCAGCACCACGGGCGGGCCGAGCTCGTCGGCGACCCGGGCCACGCCCGCCTCGACCTGCGCTGCCTGCGTGACGTCGACCCCGACGCCCACAGCGCGCCCGCCGACATCCCGGATGCGACCGGCCACCACCTCGCACGCGGCCTCGTCGAGGTCGAGCACCCCCACGGCGAACCCGTCACGGGCCAGCCGCTCGGCGGTGGCGGCCCCGATGCCTCGTGCTGCTCCGGTGACGATCGCGACGCGCTGGGTGGGCATGGGAACTCCTCCTCGAGGGGGTGGGGGCGCCGAGGATCCGGCGAGACCGACCCTAACGCCACAGCGGGCCGGGGCGACCGGTCACCGAGCAGCCCGACGCGCGTGGTGTGCTCCGCGTAGGGTAGGGCCCTCCTGATGGCGGGTTGATCCCACCAGACCCGGATGCCGGTCATCGGCATCGCGACCTCTCGCAGGACTGGTTCCGACGCCGGCGTCGGACGCCGGCATTTCCGCCGGCTGGGTCCTCGCGGGTAAGTTGAGCCACTGCGGCGGCCCTTCGGCCTGCCGCCACCAGCACCGTCGCTGGCCCCGCGGGAAACACACACGGAAGGCAACCAGTGGAGATCTGGCCCGGAACGGCTTACCCCCTCGGCGCAACCTACGACGGCAGTGGCGTCAACTTCGCCCTGTTCAGCGAGGTGGCCGAGCGCGTGGAGCTGTGTCTTGTCGACGACGACGGCGCGGAGACGCGCCTCGACCTTCCCGAGGTCGACGGCTTCGTCTGGCACGCCTACGTGCCCGGACTGCAGCCCGGCCAGCGCTACGGGTTCCGCGTGCACGGCTCCTACGACCCCGAGCACGGCCACCGCTGCGACCCGAGCAAGCTGCTGCTCGATCCCTACGCGAAGGCGATCGAGGGCCAGGTCACCAACGACCAGGCGTTGTTCTCCTACGACTTCAACGACCCCGAGAAGCGCAACACCGACGACAACCTGGGCAAGACGATGCTCTCGGTGGTCATCAACCCCTACTTCGACTGGGGCCATGACCGGCCGCCGCGGCACGAGTACCACGAGACGGTGATCTACGAGGCGCACGTCAAGGGCATGACGATGACCCACCCCGGGGTGCCCAAGGAGATCCGCGGCACGTATGCCGCGATCGCGCACCCGGCGATCCTGGACCACCTCACCAGCCTCGGCATCACCGCGATCGAGCTGATGCCGGTGCACCAGTTCGTGCAGGACACCTCCTTGCAGGACCGCGGCCTGAGCAACTACTGGGGCTACAACACCATCGGGTTCCTCGCGCCCCACAACGGCTACTCCCGCGGCCGCCGCGGTGAGCAGGTCACCGAGTTCAAGGCCATGGTCAAGGCGTTGCACGAGGCGGACATCGAGGTCATCCTCGACGTCGTCTACAACCACACCGCCGAGGGCAACGAGTTCGGCGCCACGCTGTGCTTCAAGGGCATCGACAACGCCGCCTACTACCGGCTGGTCGACGACGCCAAGGACCACTACTACGACACGACCGGCACCGGCAACAGCCTGCTCATGCGGCACCCCCACGTGCTGCAGCTGATCATGGACTCGCTGCGCTACTGGGTCATCGAGATGCACGTCGACGGCTTCCGGTTCGACCTCGCCGCGACCCTCGCCCGTCAGTTCCACGAGGTCGACAAGCTGTCCGCCTTCTTCGACCTGATCCAGCAGGACCCGGTCATCTCGCAGGTCAAGCTGATCGCCGAGCCCTGGGACGTCGGCGACGGTGGCTACCAGGTCGGCAACTTCCCTCCGCTGTGGACCGAGTGGAACGGCAAGTACCGCGACACGGTGCGCGACTTCTGGCGCGGGGAACCGAGCACGCTCGGCGAGTTCGCGTCGCGTCTCACCGGCTCGAGCGACCTCTACGAGCACAGCAGCCGAAAGCCGTTCGCGTCGATCAACTTCGTCACGGCGCACGACGGCTTCACGCTTCGCGACCTCGTGTCGTACAACGACAAGCGCAACGAGGCCAACGGTGAGGACGGCCGCGACGGCGAGGGCCACAACCGCTCGTGGAACTGCGGCGAGGAGGGCCCGACCGACGACCCGAAGGTCAGTGCGCTCCGGCTGCGCCAGCAGCGCAACTTCCTCACCACCTTGCTGTTGAGCCAGGGGGTGCCGATGATCGCCCACGGCGACGAGATCGGCCGCACCCAGCAGGGCAACAACAACGTCTACTGCCAGGACAACGAGCTGGCGTGGGTCGACTGGAACTTGGACGACGACCAGAAGCAGCTACTGGCCTTCACCTCGGCGCTGTCCCGGCTGCGTCGCGACCACCCCGTGTTCCGGCGCCGGCGCTTCTTCGCCGGCAGCGCCGACCACGGTGGTCAGTCCGAGCTGGGCGACATCGCCTGGTTCCAGCCCTCTGGCGAGCGGATGGGCGATTCGGCGTGGAGCGACGGTGAGGCCCGCACGGTCATGGTCTTCCTCAACGGTCAGGCCATCCCGAGCCCCGACACCCGGGGTCGCCCGGTGCTCGACGACGACTTCCTCGTCGTCTTCAACGCCGACCACCAGGAAGACGTCTTCGTGCTGCCCGGCAACGAGTGGGGTGAGCGGTGGGGCGCCGAGATCGACACCGGCGCCGACATCGTCGACATGCGGTGGCACGAGGCCGGCAGCGAGCTGAAGGTGCAGCCGCGCTCGGTGATCGTCCTGCGCAGCCCGCGCGAGACGCTGCCCCAGCCTTCCGGAGCCGCAACGACCCGTCGGACGTGACGATGCCCAGCACGCACCGCCCCGACCCCGGCCGCATCGTCCCCACGTCCACCTACCGCCTGCAGGTGCATGCGGGATTCGGCTTCGATGCGGCCGCCGAGCACGTCGCCTACCTGGCGGCGCTCGGGGTCTCGCACCTGTACCTCTCGCCGGTGCTCCAGGCCGCGCCGGGCTCGATGCACGGCTACGACGTGCTCGACCACACCCGGATCTCCGAGGAGGCCGGTGGCCGTGAGGCGCTGCAGCGGCTCGTGACGGCGTGCCGTGGGGCTGGGCTCGGCATCGTCGTCGACGTCGTGCCCAACCACATGACGGTGCCCGAGCCGACGCACCTGAACGCGCCGTTCTGGTCGCTGCTTCGCGACGGGCGGCGCTCCCCGTACGCCGGCTGGTTCGACGTCGACTGGGTC
Organism: Actinomycetales bacterium; assembly: GCA_038210185.1. Taxonomy (GTDB): domain Bacteria; phylum Actinomycetota; class Actinomycetes; order Actinomycetales; family Dermatophilaceae; genus Fodinibacter. The sequence goes on along the minus strand of JBBQWX010000003.1, from coordinate 52,371 downwards.
GCCGAGGGGGAGCGCATCCTGATGCCGGTGCTCGGTGGCACGGTCGAGCAGGCGATCGAGCGCGGCGACGTCACGCTCGCCGACGACGGTGGCCCGACCGGCCACGAGTGGGTGCTGCGGCACTACGGCGACGAGCTCCCGGTCGCGCCCGGCACGCAGACCCTGCCGCTTCGCGAGCTCGTCGACGCGCAGGCCTACCGCCTGTCGAGCTGGCGCGAGGCGGGGGAGGCGCTGAACTACCGCCGCTTCTTCGACGTCACCTCGCTCGTCGCGGTGCGGGTCGAGGACCCCGTGGTGTTCATGGCCACCCACGCCCTGTTGCTCGCCCTGCACGGTCACGGTGAGGTCGACGGCTTCCGCATCGACCACCCGGACGGCCTCGCCGACCCCGGTGGTTACCTCGAGCGGCTGGCCGACGCCACCGGTGACGCCTGGGTCGTGGTGGAGAAGATCCTCGAGGCCGACGAGCGCCTGCCCGACAGCTGGCGCTGCGCCGGCACCACGGGCTACGACGCGTTGCTGCGGGTGCAGCAGGTGCTCACGTCGACGGCCGGGGTCGAGGAGCTCGACCGGTTGTGGGCCGCTGCCGCGCCCGACCGGGCCTGCCTCGACGACGTGGTCGCCGAGGCCAAGCGGCTCGTCGTCGACGACGTGCAGGCCGCCGAGGTCGACCGGCTGATGCGGCTCGCCCGGCACGTGCTCGTCGACGTCGACCTCGCCGCGGTCCGCCGCGCGCTCGAGGCCCTCCTGGTCGCGATGGACCGCTACCGCGCGTACGTCGTCCCCGGGCGCGGACTGGACCCCGAGCAGGCCGCCGTCGTCGACGGTGCGGCGGAGCGCGCGCGGGGGCTCCTGGCACCCAGCGACTCCGAGGCGCTCGACGTCGTCGTGGCCCTGGTGCTCGGGCGCGACCTGCCGGGGGTGCAGCTCGACAGCGAAGCGCTCGCCGACGACTTCCGGGTGCGCTTCCAGCAGACCTGCGGACCGGTCATGGCCAAGGGCATCGAGGACACCGCCTTCTACCGCTGGTTCCGCCTCGCCGGGGCCAACGAGGTCGGCGGCCACCCCGACCACCTGTCGATCTCGGCCGACGAGTTCCACCAGTGGTGCGAGACGCTCGCCACCACGTGGCCGACGTCGATGACCACGCTCACGACCCACGACACCAAGCGGTCCGAGGACGTCCGGGCCCGGCTCATGGTGCTCGCCGAGGACGGCGCGGGCTGGGGTGCCTGGCTCGAGGTGGCCCGTGAGCTCACGGCCGGTCACCGCACCGAGCGGCTCGACGCGCCCACCGAGTACCTCATCTGGCAGACCCTGGTGGGCACCTGGCCGATCACCGGGGCGCGACTCGAGGAGTACCTCGTCAAGGCGGTGCGCGAGGCCAAGGTGCACACCGCGTGGATCGACGGTGACTCGGGGTACGAGGACGACGTGCTCGCCTTCGCCAAGTCCGTCGCCCGCGATCCCGGCGTGAAGCGCCACCTCGACGAGTGGACGACCCGCCACGAGCCGTCGGTGCGCGCGAACGTGCTGTCGCAGAAGCTCGTCCAGCTGACCATGCCCGGCGTGCCCGACGTGTACCAAGGGTGCGAGATCGTCATGCTCTCGCTCGTCGACCCCGACAACCGCCGCCCGGTCGACTGGACCGACCGTGGCGAGCGGCTCGACCGGGTGCTCTCCGACGAGCCGGCCTTCGACCTCGACGACGAGAAGCTGCGAGTGACCGCCCGCGCCCTGGGCGTGCGTCGTGACCTCCCCGGCGTCTTCGTGGGGGAGGGCACGACGTACGCCGGCCTTCCCGCCACGGGCGAGCACGCGCTCGCCTTCGCCCGGGGGGACTCCGGCGGCCCGCGGGTCGTCACCGTGGCCACCCGGGCCGCTGGGCTGCTGGTCGCAGCCGGCGGCTTCGCCGACGCGACGGTGACCCTGCCCGCCGGCACCTGGACCGACGTGCTCTCCGACGACGAAGCGGTCCTCGACGGCGGGGAGGTGCTCCTCACCCGCGTGCTGGCCTCCCGCCCGGTGGCCCTGCTCGTGAGGCAGTCATGACGGCACCGATCACGGTGTGGGCGCCGCTGGCGGAGCGGGTCGACATCGAGTGGACCGTCGTCCCCACATCGACCGACGGCCCACCCCCGGCACAGCCACGGCGCGAGCCGATGGCCGCGGTGGGCGACGGGTGGTGGCGCTGGGAGCCGGGCCCGGAGGCGAGGGGTGACGGCACGGCATCCGGGCCGATCGTGCTCGACTACGCGTTCCTGCTCGACGGCGAGGGGCCGGCCCTGCCCGACCCGCGCAGCCCCTGGCAGCCGCACGGCGTGCACGCGCCGAGCCGCACGTTCGACGCGGCAGCCTTCCGCTGGACCGACGACGACTGGCGCGGACCGCGTTCCGGGGCAGGGGTGCTCGGCTCGGTGGTCTACGAGCTGCACCTCGGTACGTTCACCCCGGAGGGCACCCTCGATGCCGCCCTGACCCGGCTGGACCACCTCGTCGCCCTCGGCGTCGACGTCGTCGAGCTGATGCCGGTCGCGGCCTTCCCGGGCCGCTGGGGCTGGGGCTACGACGGTGTCGGCCTCTGGGCCGTGCACGACGGCTACGGCGGCCCGGCCGCGCTGCAGCGTTTCGTCGACGCCTGCCACGCCCGCGGGCTCGGCGTCGCGCTCGACGTGGTGCACAACCACCTCGGCGCGAGCGGCAACTACCTCGCGCGTTTCGGCCACTACTTCACGCAGGCGCACCACACGCCGTGGGGTCCGGCCGTCAACCTCGACCAGGCCGGCTGTGAACCGGTGCGGCAGTTCCTGGTCGAGAGCACGCTGCGCTGGTTTCGCGACTTCCACGTCGACGCGCTGCGGTTGGATGCCGTCCACGAGCTCAAGGACGACTCGCAGCCGCACTACCTGGTCGAGCTCTCCGACGCCGTGGGCGCGCTCGCCTCGCAGCTCGGCCGCCCCCTCGACCTCGTCGCCGAGAGCGATCTCAACGACACGGTGATGGTCACCCCGACGGCAGAGGGCGGGCGGGGCATGACGGCGCAGTGGGACGACGACGTGCACCACGCGCTGCACGTCGCCCTGACCGGTGAGTCGCGCGGCTACTACGCGGACTTCGCCGGCGGCGGCGGGACCGACGAGGCCGGCCCGCTGGGCGTTCTCGCCAAGGTGCTCACCCGCGGGTTCCTGCACGACGGCACGATGTCGACCTTCCGGGAAAGGTCCTGGGGAAGCCCGGTCGACGTCGAGCACCTCGACGCCCGCCGCCTGCTGGGCTACCTGCAGACCCACGACCAGGTCGGCAACCGGATGACAGGAGACCGGGTCTCGCGCGCCATCGCGCCGGGTGTGCAGGCCGCCGGCGCCGCGCTCTACCTGCTCGGCCCCACCACGCCGATGATCTTCATGGGCGAGGAGTGGGCGGCGTCGACACCGTGGCAGTTCTTCACCAGCTTCGACGACGAGGTGCTCGCCGACGCGATCCGGCAGGGGCGGCGCGCGGAGTTCGGGGCGCACGGCTGGTCCGAGGACGCCGTGCCCGACCCGCAGGACCCCGCCACCCGCGACGCCTCGGTGCTCGACTGGGCCGAGGTCGACAGGGGCGAGCACACGCGGATGCTGCACTGGTACGCCGCGTGCACTGCGCTGCGCCGCGACCTCCTCGGCTCCGGGCCGACCAGGTTCGCCGATGTGGCCGTGACGTTCGACGAGGGCGCTCGCTGGCTTGTCATGACGCACGCCCCGGCCGGCCGCCCGGCCTACGCGGTGGCGGTCAACCTCTCGGGAACGACGCAGAACGTGCCGGCTCCTGCGAGCGCGGCCCGACTGCTCGTGGGCTGGGACCTCGCGGCCAACGAGCTGCGTGGTGGTGCCGTGCGGATGCCGGGCGGCTCGGTGACCGTCCTCGACCTCACCTGAGCGGTCCGGCCGACCGCGTCGGGCACGGTCAGGCGTCCGGGATGCGCAGCATCCCCTCCTGGGCCACCGTGGCGACGAGGGTGCCGTCCGCGGCGAACATCCAGCCGATGCCCAGCCCACGACCGCCCTGGGCCGAGGGGGAGTGCTGGGCGTAGAGCAGCCACTCGTCGGCCCGGGCCGGGCGGTGGAACCACATGGCGTGGTCGAGGCTGGCCGCTCGCAGGCCCGGTGCGCGCCAACCCTTTCCGTGGCGTCGCAGGATCGACTCGAGCAACGAGTAGTCGGACGCGTAGGCCATCACGGCCTCGTGGACCAGCGGGTCGTCGGGCAGCTCGCCGATGGCGCGCATCCACACCCGCTGGTCTGCGACCTGATCGGCGGCGGGCGTGACGAACAGGTTGCCCTCGACGTGCCGCTGCTCGATGGCTCGCTCCTGCGCGATGTGCCGCGCACCGGGGTGGTCGACGCCGGCGAACACGTCGGCGAGGGACGGCACCGTCATCGGGTCTGGTGCGTCCGGCATCGGGTCCTGGTGGTCCAGGCCGGTGCCGGGGGTCTGGAACGACGCGCTCATCGACAGGATCGGCTTGCCGCGCTGGATGGCGTGCACCCGCCGGGTCGAGAACGACCGGCCGTCGCGCATCCGCTCGACGCTGAACGTGATCGGCTGGGTGTCGTCGCCGGGGCGCATGAAGTAGGCGTGGATCGAGTGCAGCCGCCGGTCGCCGCCACCCTCGATCTCGAGCACCGTGCGGCCGCACGCGATCACGCCCTGGGCGAGCACCTGGCCACCGAACACCCGCCCGTGGGGCTGCTTCTGGCTCTGCCCGCGAAAGAGCGTGATGTCCTCGGCAAAGGTCTCGGGCAACGGCACCGGGGCCTCGCCCGCGAGGGCGCCCGCCGTCGACATCGGCTGCACGCTCATCTGTGCGGACCCCAGCTCCTCGAGGTCGAGGGTTGCGAGGAGGTCGAGGAAGGGCGCCGGCTGGTCGGTGGTCACCGGGGCAACGATAGTCAGGCGACGAGGGGTCGTCGGCCGGGCTGCCCGGTGGCCTTGCGACGGCCCCGACGGGAAGGAGACGTGCCGGCGGCGCGGACGGCGTCGACGGCGCGCGCCAACCGCTGCACGGCCTCGGTCATTGCGTCGGGCGCCAGCACGTAGGGCAGGCGCACCCAGCGCTCCAGGCCGCCGACCAGTGCGAAGCGCGGTCCGGCGGCGAGAAGGAGACCCTCGTCCTCGGCGGCCACCGTGACCCCGGTCGCCTCGACGCCGTCGGGCAGCTCGCACCACAGGACGAGCCCACCGCGGGGCACCCGGAACCGCACCTCGGGCAGCCGGGCGCCCAGGGCGCTGACCAGGGCGTCTCGTGACCTGCACAGGTCCTCGCGGCGGGCCGGGGTCAGGCCGGGTGCCACGCGCATCAGCTCGAGCAGCACCAGCTGCTCGAGCACCGGGGCCCCCAGGTCGCTGGTGACCCGCGACTCGACCAAGGGAGCCAGCGAGGGGCGCGCGGCCCGCACCCAGCCGGTGCGCAGGCCGCCCCAGTGCGACTTGGACGCACTGCCGACCGTGACCGCCCGGGGGTCGTACGCGGCGAACGGCAACGGCATCGAACCTCCGTCGAGGTCGACCTCGGCAATGGTCTCGTCGATGACCGGTACCGTGTGGGCCCGTCGGAGGGCGGCGGCGAGGACCGCCCGGTCGTCGTCGGTCATGAGCGCACCGGTCGGGTTGTGGAAGTCGGGGATCAGCAGGGCTGCCGTGGCAGCGGCGGCTCGCACCGTGCGGACGCACTCGGCGACGTCCCACCCGTCGGGGTCCATCGCGAGCGGCACGAGCCGGGCGCCGCCCCGCCGGGCGGCGTCGATGGTGTTCGGGTAGCCGGGGGTCTCGACGACGACCCGGTCGCCGTGCGTGACGAGTGCGTGCAGGACGATGCCGATGCCGGCGACGGCGCCCGAGGTCACCAGCACCTCGTCGGCGGAGGTCGGCAGGCCACGAGCCGTGTAGCGCTCGGCGATCACCTCGCGCAGCTCCGGGACGCCGTAGGTGAGGTACCCGGCGCCGGCGAGGTACCGGGGCAGCTGTCCGACCGCCCGCTCGTAGGCCTCGAGCACCCCGGCGGGAGCCCGGGTGGCGGCGCAGGTCAGGTCGATGACGCCCTCGCCGACGTCGGCCGGGAAGAGCGAGCCGGCAAGGCGCTGCCGGCTGCTCGACGGCAGGGTCGCCACCGAGCCGGACCCCCGTCTGGAGGTGAGGTAGCCGCTGTCGCGGAGCACGGCATACGCCCTGGTGACGGTGGTGCGGCTGACGTCGAGGGCGGCGGTGAGCTCGCGCTCGCTCGGCAGCCGGGTGCCGGCAGCGATCCGGCCATCGGCGACCGCCAGCCGTAGCGCGTCGGCGAGGGCGCGGTAGGCCGGGCGGCCGGGCACCAGCGCGCCGACAAGGCGGGCGGTGCGGGCCGCGGACACCGTGGGCGTGCTCATGTGGCCACTCTGTCAGGATTGGCCATCGAAGGAAAGGCCACTTTGCGCGAGGATGGAGCGCATGACCCCGATTCAGGCCCTGCGACGAGGCGCGAGCCGCCGCGTCGAGCTGGTGGCGATGAACCCGGTCGAGCAGCTGCGCGCGGGCCGGCTGGTGCACCGGGTGTCCCAGCTTCTAGTCGGGCTCGTGCTCTTCGGCGCCTCGATGGCGCTGCTGTTGAGGGCCGACCTCGGTCTGGAGCCGTGGGGTGTGCTGCACTACGGCCTCATCCAGCACGTGCCCATGTCCTACGGTGCGATGAGCATCGTCGTGTCGTTCATCGTGCTGCTGCTCTGGATCCCGCTGCGGCAGTGGCCGGGGGTGGGCACGGTGCTCAACGCCGTGGTCATCGGCGTCGCCATCGACGCCACCCTCGCGGTGGTGCCGGCCATCGAGGGGCTCGGTTGGCGAATCGGCGCGATGCTGCTGGCCATCGTGGGCAACGGGGTGGCCGGCGCGATGTACATCGGCAGCCAGCTCGGCCCGGGCCCGCGCGACGGGCTGATGACCGGTCTGGCCCGGCGCACTGGTCGCTCGATCCGGCTGGTGCGCACCTCGCTCGAGGTCACCGTGGTCGTGCTCGGGTTCGCCCTGGGCGGCATCGTCGGCGTGGGAACGGTGCTCTACGCGCTGCTGATCGGCCCGGTCGTGCAGCTCTTCCTGCCGATGCTCACCGTGCGGGTCGAGCACCCGGCGGCCCGCGAGGCGCAGCCGGTTCCCACCGTCACAGGGCCTGCTGCAGGGTGACGAACACGTAGCCCCTGGCCCGCAGGCCGTCGAGAATCGCGGGAAGTGCCGCAGCATCGAGCGTGGTGCCGTCGTCGGGGTTGGCGCCGACGTGCATGAGCACGATCATCCCCGGGCGCGCAGCGGCCAGCACCCGGTCGCGGACTCTGACCGCCGTCATGCCGCCGCTCGTGCCCTTCCACCCGAGGCTGTCGACGGTCCAGCGCACCGCCACGTAGCACTCGTCGTTGACCAGGGCGATCGTGCGGGCGTCCCGCGCGCCGTACGGAAAGCGGAACCACGGCCCGGGCGGACGCCCTGTCCCGGCCCGGATCGCCGCTGCACCCGAGCGAACCTGGTCCACGACGGCCGACGACGACAAGGTCGTGAGGTCGGGGTGGGTCCTCGTGTGGTTGCCGACGGGGTGGGCGGTGGCGATCGCCGCCGTCGCCTCGGGACTGGTGCGGGTGAAGGCGCCGGTGAGGAAGAAGGTCGCTGCCGCGTGCTTGGCCGCCAAGGTCGACAGGATCGACATGACGCCGGTGCTGCTCGAACCCCCGTCGAACGTCAACGCAGCGATCTTCGACGTCCCGGGGAAGACCTCGAGGTCCTTGCCGAGGTACGTCGCGGTGACGGCGCAGGCGTTGGGGGTGGGGTGCACCACTGTGCTCGTGCTCGGGGTGGGTGAGACGCGCGGCGTCGGCGAGACACGAGGCGTGGGGCGCGGCGCGGGCCCGGACGTGCGTGTGGGCGTGGGCGTCGGGGTTCGGGTGGGCGTCGTGACCGCCGTGGGCGATGGTGTGGCGCCCTTCGGGCCGGCCGTCGTCGCCGCCGGGGAGGCCACCGGCGCGCTCGTCCGATCCGGAGCCGAGGGCGACCCACACGCGGCCAGTCCTGCGACGAGGGCTGCTGCCACGAACCGGATGAGAGCTCGGCCGGCCATCGCTGCCTCCACCACCAGTGTCGTGCGCCCCGACGGGAGCGACGCCCGGGTGTGGCCGACGGATCACCGGCCGCGCCCCCAGTGGGCTCAGCCGTCGACGGCGAGCGCGAAGGGCAGGACGCCACCAGCCCCGGCCAGGCGTAGCGCCCGCCCGGCCACGGTCAGGGTCCACCGCGACGAGACGAGGTCGTCGACGAGCAGCACCGGGCCGTCGACCGCGGTCAGGGCCGCGGCCAGCTCGGGCCCGACGACGAGCCGCTCCCACACCCCGGCCAACCGAAACGCGCTGTTGCCGCCCGGCTCGCCCGTGGGGCCGCCATGGGCGAGGTCGAGCGACCCGAGCAGCGGGAGCCGCCCCATCTCGGACAGCCCGGCCGCGAGCGACCCGACCAGTGCGGGGCGCGAGCGCGACGGCACCGCCACGACGCCGACGGGCCGCTGGGCCCAACCCCACTCGGCGAGCACCGGGACGCAGGCGCGCAGCAGGTCGGAGTGCGCCGCGGCATCCGCGCGCAGCACCTCGCGCAGCCGCTGCCCCCAGCCCAGGTCGGACAACCGGGCCAGCGCGCGACCGGGCAGCAGCGCCTCGTCGGGCCCGATCCTGCCCTTGACCGGCACGCCGAGCCGATCCATGCCCGTGGGCCACTGCACCCGTGGGTCGAGGTCGACCCCGACCCGGGCCAGGCGTTCCCGGGCGGCGCCGACGACGCGGTCGGGCACCTCGGTGGGGTACCAGGGGCCGGCGCACCCGTCGCACCGCCCGCACGGCACGGCGCTCGCGTCGTCCAGGCACTCCTGCAGGAAGGCCATGCGGCACGCGTCGGACCGCTCGTAGTCGAGCATCAGCTGCTGCTCGGTCTGCCGGGCCGCCGCCACCCGCTCGTAACGCTCGCCGTCGTAGGCCCACGGGACCCCGGTCGACCTCCAGCCGCCGGACACCCGCTGCACGGCGCCGTCGACGTCGAGCACCTTGAGCAGCAGCTCGAGGCGGGTGCGCCGCACGTCGACGGCCGTCTCGAGCGTCGCCGTCGACAACGGCCGCCCGGCCTCGGCGAGGGTGCGCAGCACGGACTCGGCCTGCTCCTGGCGCGGCATCGACACCGACGCGAAGTAGGACCAGATGTCCTTGTCCTCGGGCCCGGGCAGCAGCAGCACGTCGGCGCGCTCGGTGGCGCGACCGGCACGACCCACCTGCTGGTAGTAGGCGACCGGCGAGCTCGGCGCCCCGAGGTGCACGACGAACCCGAGGTCGGGCTTGTCGAACCCCATGCCCAGCGCGGAGGTGGCCACCAGTGCCTTGACCTCGTTGCGGCGCAGGGCACCCTCGAGCCGCTCCCGGTCGGCCGGGTCGGTGCGCCCGGTGTACGACGCGACGCTCGACCCGGCCGCCGACAGGGCGGCGGCGACGTCCTCGGCCGCGGACACGGTGAGCGTGTAGACGATGCCGCTGCCGGGCAGCTCGTCGAGGTGTGCCACCAGCCAGCCGAGGCGCTGTTCGGGCGACATGGAGCGCAGCACGCCGAGCCGCAGTGACTCGCGGGCGAGCCCACCGCGCACGGTGAGCACCGACCGGCCACCCACCTCGAGCTGCTCGACGACGTCGGTGACCACCCGGGCGTTGGCCGTGGCGGTGGTCGCGAGCACCGGGGTGTCGGTCGGCAGGCCGGAGAGCAGGTCGCGGATGCGGCGGTAGTCGGGCCGGAAGTCGTGCCCCCAGTCGCTCACGCAGTGCGCCTCGTCGACGACGAGCAGGCCGCACCGCCGGGCCAGGTCCGGAAGCTGCTCGTCGCGAAAGCGCGGGTTGTTCAGCCGCTCGGGGCTGACGAGCAGCACGTCGACGGCATCCGTGGCCAGCGCCTCGCGCACGACGTCCCAGTCCTGGGCGTTGGCCGAGTTCATCGTCACGGCTCGGATGCCGGCCCGCTCGGCGGCCGCGATCTGGTCGCGCATCAGCGCCAGCAGCGGGCTGATGATGACCGTCGGGCCGGCCCCCTCGGCCCGCCGCAGGGCCGTGGCGACGAAGTAGACCGCTGACTTGCCCCAGCCGGTGCGCTGGACGACGAGCACCCGCGAGCGGTCGGCGACCAGGGCCGAGATCGCCTCGAGCTGCCCGTCGCGGAAGTCGGCGTCGTCGCGCCCGACCAGCCGCCGCAGGGCCGCGCGAGCCTCGGTGGCGAGTGCCGGGGCGGGGGGCGTGGGGGAGGAGGGCGCGGGAGGTGCGGTCACGGCATCCGTCGGGTTCGTCATGATGGCCCCACCGTATGCCGGGTGGCCGACAGCACCGTCCGTGTCGTCCACAGGCCGGGTTCGGTGGGGGAGGATGGGCAGATGGACACGTCGGCACTCCCCGAGGTCAGCGCCACCCTGCTCGACGAGGCCCGGGCGCAGCCGGCACACCGAGCAGCGCTCACCGTGTGCGGCGGCAGCGGCCACACCCTGCGGCAGACCGTCATCGCCCTGCTCGCCGAGTCCTCGTTGTCGGACCACGAGAACCCGGGCGAGGCGACCCTCCAGGTGCTGGTCGGTCGGGTGCGACTGTCGTGGGGTGGCGGCGCTGTCGACCTCGACGTGGGGGAGCACGTCGTCATCCCGCAGGAACGACACGGCCTGCTCGCCCTGACCGACGCCGTCGTCCTCCTCACCGCAGCCACGATGTGAGTCGCGGCGGTGGTGCTGGCCCGCTGTCCGGCTCGAGCGCCATACTGCTACTCGGAGTGGAGGTGGTGCCCGTGTCGCACCAAGACGTCGACGACTATCTCGCGGCCGTGCCGGAGCCGCAGAAGTCCACGCTCGAGCAGCTGCGGGCCGAGCTGACCGCCCTGCTCCCGGAGGCGGTGCAGGGCATCACCTACGGAGTGCCGTGCTTCAAGGAGGGCGGCAAGGGGGTCGCCGGGTTCGGCGTCTCCAAGAACCACTGACCTACTTCCCGATGAGCGGGGCCGTCACCACCGAGCTGGCCGACCGGCTGCAGGGGTACGTGACCGCCAAGGGGTCGATCCGCTTCCCGAACGACGCGCCGCTGCCCCCCGAGCTCGTGGCACGACTGGTGGAGGCCCGACGCCGCGAGATCGAGCGCTCCGCCACGTAGTCGCGCCCGTGGGCACGTTTCTCGAGACGGGTTCGACGCGGGGTACCGCGCAGGAACCGCTGGGTTCACAACCACGTCGGCGATGTAGGCCGCGTCGAGGTGTCCATCCAGCTAGAGCCACCCCATCCGCCGGGCCTGCAGCGCAGCCTCGACCTTGTTGCGCGTGCCGGTCTTGCCGATCGCGCTCGACAGGTAGTTGCGCACGGTGCTGACCGACAGGTGCAGCCGCCCGGCGATGTCGGCGATCGCGGCGCCCCCCTCCGCCTCGGCAAGCACGGCGCGCTCCCGGTCGGTGAGGGGCGACGGCGCATGGCGCAGCGCGCTGCGGGCCAGCGCGGGGTCGACGACCGTGCCGCCCGCGGCGACCTCCCGCACCGCCTCGGCGAGCTGCTCCGCGGGGCCGTCCTTGACGAGGAACCCGCGGGCGCCGGCCGCCATCGCCCGCTGCACGTAGCCCGGTCGCGCAAAGGTCGTCACCATCACCACGGCGCACCCGGGCAGCTCGCGGGCGAGGTCGGCCGCGGCCTCGAGCCCGGTGCGGCCGGGCAGCTCGATGTCGAGCAGGGCGACGTCCGGGCGGGTCTCGAGGGCTCGCGGCACGATCTCGGTGCCGGTCGACACCTCGGCGACGACCTCGATGTCGGGCTCGAGCCCGAGCAGCACGGCGAGTGCGCCGCGCATCATCCCCTGGTCCTCGGCCAGCAGCACCCGGATCACGGGGCACCCACCGAGTCGGGCACCCATGCGGTGATCGAGAACCCCGTGTCCCCGGGTGCGACGTCGAGCCCGCCGCCGGCGGCGCGGAGCCGGTCGCGCAGGCCGTCCAGGCCGCCGCGCCGGTCGTGGTGTCCGGCCACGACTCCGACACCGTCGTCGACGACCGTCAGCCGGAACCGCCCTTGGTCGTGCCGCACCTCCACCTCGCACCGTGTCGCACCGGAGTGCCGGAGCACGTTGGTGAGGCCCTCGCGCAGGGCCCAGGCCAACGGGCCGGCGGCGGCGGGCGGTACCGGTGGCCCCGACCGCAAGGTCGCCCGGATGCCGGCCGCGGCCAGTGTCGTGCGCGCGTCCCGCAGCTCCTCGGGCAGGCTGGGCACGACGGCTCCGTCGACTGTCTCGCGCAGCTGGGCCAGCGCCCGTCGGCCGACGTCCTCGATGTCGGCGGCGTGCTCGGCCGCGCCCGCCGGGTCGGTGGCCACCAGCTTCCGCACCACGGCCGCCTTGACGACCATCACCGACAGCGTGTGCCCGAGGGTGTCGTGCAGGTCGCGCGAGAACCGCTCACGCTCGCGGGCGACGGCGGCGTCAGCAAGCTCCTCGCGGGTGCGGCGCAGCTCGTCGGCCGTGGAGACCAGGCGAGCGAAGGCCGCCGCCGCAACACCGGCGAGCAGCACCACGAAGGCCTGGGAAGCGAGCTCGTCGCGGGTCGCCCCGGTGCGCGAGAGCGTCCACGCCGAGACCACGGCGGACGCCGGGACGGCGCCAGCACGAAGGGCGTCCGCAGTGCGACCGCGGCGCACATCGCGAGCAGCAGCCACGCCGCCGACCACCCCGTCCACACCACGGAGCCCGTCGTCACGGCCACCGCGAGGGCCACCACCGCGACGGTCGAGGCCGCCGTCGGGCGAGGCCAGCTCGCGAGAACCGCGACGACCGACGCGACCGCCGTCAGCGTGAGCAGGGCGAGGCCGGCCGCGACGCCGGCCGTCCCCGCCGGCAGGTCGAGGAGCACGCCCCCGAGAACGACCGGCACCCAGACGAGCACGGCGGCGTGCCGCTGCACGGCGTGCCGGTCCGGCGGCCACTGGACGACGGTCGCGAGCACGGCGACGACGCTACCGTCCCCGAGCCGTGCCGCGGGGTGCTCGCCAGGCGTCATCCGCGCGTCCGGTACCCGGCGGCCATGACGACCGCGGTGACGACGGCGTGCAGCGCGACCAGGGCCAAGGTCGCGGTGGTGGTCACGGCCCCGAGCGGTCCGAGCACCGACACGAGGGCCACGACGACCACCAGCACGGTCCACGTGCCGGGGGCTCGTCGGGTGAAGCGCTCCAGCACGCGCAGGGCCACCATGGCGACGAAGGCGGACGCGGCGGCGCTGAGTGCGACCGCCGCCCCGCCCACGGTCTGCAGGCCGGTACCGGTGCGAACCTCGAGCTCGACGCCGGGCAGTACCGCCAGGAAGAGCCAGGCGACGAGTGCGGACACCGCCGCGGCGGCCGCGGTGACGAGGTCGACACGGCGCGGCACGCGCCGGGCCGTGGTGGTGTTCTTCAGGTCGGTCGTGGTGGTCATCGCAGACTCTCCCTCGTGGCGTCGGAATCGGTGCTCCCGACGCTACGAGCGCACCCCCACCGCCCCACAGGTGCCGAGGTCCTGACCTCGGCAGGACATCCGTCCTGTGCGACGGCCCGGCGAAACCAGTTGCCCCGCAGCCCCGGACCCGGCACCGTGACCGGGTGACCGACATCCGATCCCTCCTGGCCGTCTACGACGAGCAGCTGCGCACGGATGCCGAGACGCCCAGTGCGCTGTCGGTCACCGAGCACGGGCCGCTCCGGCTGGTCACCTTTGCGCGGGGACGCGGCTTCGTCACCTACCGCGACCTGGGCGGGGCGGACTCGGACGGCATCCGGACCCTCGTCGCCGCTGCCGTCGACCACTTCACGGCGGACCGCGAGGTCACCCGGGTCGAGTGGAAGACCCGAGGTCACGACCACGCACCCGGGCTGCACGAGGCGCTCGTCGCCGCCGGGTTCGTCCCCGACGAGGCGGAGTCGATCATGCTGGGCGAGGCTCGGCTCCTCGCGGTCGACGTCGACCTGCCGCAGGGGGTCACCCTGCGCACCGTCACCGACGAGGCCGACGTGCGCGCGATGAGCGCCATGGCCGACGAGGCGTTCGGCGACCCGGTCTCCGACGAGCGGGCCGAGAGCCTGCTGCACCGGCTCGCCCTTCGCGACGGCATGGAGCTGTGGGTCGCGGAGGCGGACGGGCGGATGGTGAGCGCGGGTCGGCTCGAGCCCGTGCCACACACCGAGGTCGCCGGCATCTGGGGCGGCTCCACCCTCGCTGCGTGGCGGGGCCGCGGCATCTACCGGGCCCTGACCGCGGCTCGCGCACGATCGGCGTTGCAGCTGGGGAAGGCGATCATCCACAGCGACTCCACCGAGTTCTCGCGCCCCATCCTCGAGCGTTCCGGCTTCCTGCGGGTGTCGACGACCACGCCCTACACGTGGCGCCGCTGACCGGGCTACGGTGGGCCGATCCAACGGGAGGGAGTGACTGATGGACGCCGAGATCCGCACCCTGAGCACCCCGGACGTCGACCTCGTGCACGAGGTGCGACCGCCCACGACGGCCGAGGCCGGTCGTCGGACGCTGCTGATGGCGGGCCACCCATTGGACGCCCGCGGCTTCGACACCCTCGCCTCGCACTTCCTCGACCGCGTCGTCGTGACCTACGACCCGCGGGGCATCGGGCGCAGCGTGCGCAGCGTGCGCAAGGACGGCACCGACCAGTGCACCCCGCAGATGCACGCTGCCGACCTGCACGCCCTCATCGCCGCACTGGGTTCCGGCCCGGTGGACCTGTTCGCCAGCAGTGGCGGTGCCGTCAACGCGCTGGCGCTCGTCGCCGCCCACCCCGACGACGTCGCCACCCTCGTCGCCCACGAGCCACCGCTGCTCACGCTCCTGCCGGATGCCGAGGCGGCCCTCGCCGCCGAGCGTGCCGTGCAGGCCGCCTACCACGCACGGGGGTTCGGGGCCGGGGTGGCCGCGTTCATCGGGCTGACCTCCTGGCAGGGCGATTTCACCACGGCCTACCTCGAACAGCCGGCACCCGACCCGGCGCAGTTCGGCCTGCCCACCGACGACGACGGCCGGCGTGACGACGCCCTGCTGTCGGGCACGTTCAACGCGATCACGAGCTACCGTCCCGACCTCGATGCCCTGCGGGCCTCGCTGACCCGAGTGGTCGTGGGTGTCGGGCTGGAGTCCGACGGGCTGCTCACGGGGAGGGCCGCCGTGGCACTCGGACAGGCGCTGGGCCGGCCGGTCACCGAGTTCCCGAGCCACCACGCGGGCTTCCTGGGCGAGGGCAGCGGCTACGGGGGCGACCCGGAGGCCTTCGCGGCGCGGCTGCACGACGTGCTCGATGCGGGCGCGGAGTGACCCTTCGTGGGGCAACATCGACCAACAGGTGCACGTCGCCCCGGGGCAACATCGACCAACAGGTCAACGTCGCCCCGGGGCAACATCGACCAACAGGACAACGTCGCCCCAGGTGGTCAGCGCCAGCCGCGCTCGTCGACACCGCCGGGCACGTCGGCCTGCGGGTCGTAGGGCGTGCGGGTGAACCGGAACGACGCGAGGTCGAGGTGCGACACCGACCCGTCGCCGCGACGTACGACGCGCAGTGGCTCACCCGTGTAGTAGGCGTCCAGGCCGACCCACTCGTCGGGTCCGACCGACCTGAACCGGGCCCCTCGGCCGGCGCCCGGCTCGCCGAGCACCAGGTGCTCGCCGGCGACCCGCGCGGTGACGACGGCGGGACCCCAGTGCCAGGTGCCGACCAGCTCGAGCAGCGCCGGGTCGCCACTGGCCGACCACGGCTCGACCGGGGCCGGCTCGAGCCGCGCCATCGCGTCGAGCAGCCCGTCGATCAGCCACCGCGTCCCCGGGGACGCCGTGGTGTTGGTGAACAGCACCGCCCCGTCGCCCACGGCGCCGATCGACGGCCCGGATGCCGGGCCCCCGCCCGGAACGGAACCGGATGCCGAGCTACCTCCCGGCATTCCGGCATCCAGCCTGACCCGGATGCCGGCGAGGAAGCCGGGCATCGACCCGCCGTGACCGGTGAACCGGGCACCTGCGATGTTCCACACCTGCACGCCGAGCCCGTGCGCCGCGACCCAGGGCTGCCCCGGGTCGTCCACGACGTGGTGCGGCTCGACCATCTCGGCGAGGGTGTCGCTCGAGAGCAGCCCGGCCGTGGCACCGCCGAGGAACGCCGCCCACCGGGCGAGGTCGGTGACGGTCGTCCAGAGCTGGCCCGCCGGTGCCATCGCGCCCGCGTCGTGCTCGGGTTCGGGCAGCAGCAGGTCGGCGAAGGGGTGCACGGCCAGACCCTGCGCCGCGGGCCCGCAGGGGCGCGCCGTGGTGCGGGTCATCCGCAGCGGCTCGAGCAGCTCGTCGCGCACGACGTCGAACCAGCCGCGCCCATGGTGCACCTCGAGGAGGCGACCCAGAGCGGCATACCCGACGTTGGAGTAGTGGAACCGGCGCCCGGCCCGGAACCGCTGCGCCACCGCGGCAGGCACGAGGGAGTCCCAGTCGCCGCCGGGCGTGCGCTCCCACCACGGCCCGGGCGTCTCGGCCTGGGTTCCCGAGGCGTGGGTGAGCAGCTGCTCGATCGAGACGTCGTCGAGGGCAGAACCCGGTACGTGGGCCCCGAACCGGTCGGAGAGCTCGAGCCGCCCCGTGTCACGCAGCCGCAGCACGCACACGCCGACGAACGTCTTGGTGATGGACCCCATCCGGTACTGCGTGTCGGCGTCCGCGGGGTGCCCGTCGGCCCGGCCGTCGACCGTGCCCGCCGCCCCGGCCCACACCAGCTCGCCGCCACGCACCAGCCCGGCGGCCACCGACGGCAGCCTGCCGTCGCGCTGGGCCGTGGCGAGCAGGTGGTCGAGGTGGGCGGTGGTGCTGGGCAGCAGCGGCATCAGCCCACCCTAGGACGACGTGCGCACCGGTGACCGCCCACGGAGCTCGGGGCTGGGAGGATGGTGCCCATGCCCGGTCCCCACGATCCCCAGACCTACCGCGTCGAGGTGCCCCTGCGGTGGTCCGACATGGACGCCTACGGCCACGTCAACAACGTGCAGTACCTCCGCCTGCTCGAGGACGCCCGGGTCATCGGCTTCCGCGAGTGGTTCCCGGACCGCCCGACGCTGCTCGACGAGGGCATCGTCGTGTCGCGCCACGTCATCGAGTACCGCGCGCCGCTGACCTACCGCCCCGAGCCCGTCGAGGTCGACATGTGGGTCACCCGGGTGCACGGCGCCGGCTTCGACCTCGGCTACACGGTGCGCGACCCCGCAGCCGTCGGTGACCGGGTGTACGCCGTGGCCGAGACCGGGCTCGTCCTGTACGACTTCGCGCAGGAGCGCCCCCGACGGCTCTCGCCCGAGGCCCGGGCGCAGGTCGCCGTGCACGTCGGCGACCCGGTGCGGCTGCGCTGGTCCGGCCGGTGACCGAGGTCCTGCGGCTCGACGACCCACAGTCCCTGACCGACCTCGGCCGCTTCGCGACCCGCGCCCGCAGCGTCGACGCCGAGGGGGCGATGCGCCTGCAGGCGACGGGGTCGGTGCTCGCCGCGTGGGTCGGGGTGCTGCCCGGCTCCGGCATCCTCGCCGAGGGCACCGTGCTCGGCCTGCGCACCTTCGCCCTGGCCGAGCCCGCCGAGCTCGACGTCATCGTGCCGCTCGGCGCGGTCACCGACCGCACCGCCCGCGGCGCGGCCAGTGACCTGGCTGTTCCACCGACCCGGGCCGTCCCCGCGTGGTCGGCCGTCACCCCACCGCGCGGGCCGTGGGAGCCGGCCGGCCGGCTGCCGGGCGACCTGCTTGCCGCCGTCGCCCGAGACGGCCTCGCCGAGGTGTCGGATGCCGTGCGCGAGCGCGGTGCCGCCGCGGGTCTGGTGCGTGACCGGGTCTGGGCCCGCGACGTGCGCGAGGCCGCCGGGCCGCACCCCGACCTGCTCGACCCCGAGGGCGGTCTGCTCGAGGTGTCAGCGGGAGTTCGGGCCGGTGGCGCGTTCGCGGCCTACGCGCTGGGCTTCCTGGCCCCGAGGCTGGCGGTGCAGGTGTTCCGCTCGAACCGGTGGACCCGGCTGACCGCGCCCGGCGGTCACGTCCTGATCCGCTGACCCGGCGGCCGATCCCGAGCGACGATCAGACCCGGATGCGCTGTCCGGCGGGGATGCCGACGGCGGCGACGGCGGCGAGACCGAGGAAGATCGTGCCGAAGAGGGCGTCATCCTGGCCGGGCACGTGCCGGGCGGCGAAGAGCGCCGTGGCAGCCGCGATGCCGAGCACGCTGCCGAGCACGTCGGCCAGCTGCAGCGACGAGGACGCCTCGCCGTGCTCCGCGACCGGGCTCAGCTCGAGCGCGAGCACGGTCGTCGTGGTGACCCCCACGCCCATGGCCAGGCCCGTCAGTACCAGGGCGAGCGGCACGACCTGCCAGGCCAGGTCGAGCCACGCCACGAGCGAGACCGACGCCAGGCCACTCGCCAGCAGCAGCCCGCCGACCTCGACGAGGCGGTGGCGGGGCAGGTGCAGGGTCGTGTGGCCCTGGTACCAGGCCCCGGCCGCCCAGCCGATGGCTCCGACGGCGAGGGAGAGGCCCGCGGTCTGCAGGCTGAGCCCGCGCTGGCCGACCAGGAACAGCGGCACGTAGGTGATGCCGGCGTAGAAGGCTCCGGTGAACAGCGCGCGGGCGAGCAGCACGCTCGGCAGGCCCGGGGCCATCAGCCAGGTGCCGGTGGGCACGAGCCTGGGGGCGAAGACCACCACGCCGACCAGGCCGGCCAGCGCCAGGCCGGTCTTGGGCGACGCGTCGAGCACGAGCTCGTGGGTGCCGACCTGCAGCGCGCCGGCAGACAGGGCGATGCCTACGCCGGACCAGGCGGCGCGCACGTGCGCGGAGTGGTCGCGCCCGCTGGCCGCGGCGGTGAGGTCGGAGCCGTCGATGCGCCGGCGGGCGTGGGCGAGGGCGGCCATGGTGATCAGCACCGGCGGCACCACGCCCCAGAACACCCAGCGCCAGGACAGGTTCGTCGTGAGCCACGCGGAGATCGGCGCGCCGAGCAGCGAGGGGAGCACCCACGCCGCCGAGATGTAGGTGAACAGCCGCGGCCGGATCTGCTGCGGGTAGACGCGCCCGGCGATGACGTAGAGCATCACGACCAGCAGGCCGCCACCGAGGCCGGTCAGGGCGCGCCCGGCGAGGAAGAACGGGAAGCTGGTGGCCATGCCACACATCGCCGAGCCGCCAGCGAGCAGCGCCTGACCGGTGACCGCGCCCACGAGCGGCCCGGAGCGGTCGGACCACACGCCGGCGAGGACGATGCCCAGCAGCTGCCCGGTGAGCATGACCGAGAAGGCGAAGCCGTAGGACCGCACCGCGTCGAGGTCGCGGGCCACCGCGGGCATCGCCGTGGAGACGGCCATCGACTCGAAGGCGACGATGGTGACCAGGGCCAGGACGGCCAGGGTGACCTCGAGGTAGGTCTTGTCGAGCGGCCCGTCGACAGAGGCGGTCCTCGCGTCAGGCATCGCCGTCATTCTAAGGGCGGCACCCGCGTCAGGTGGGCGGGACGAGTGGGTGACCACGCTCGGCGAGCACGTCGCGCAGCACGTCGATGTGGTCGGTGACGATGCCGTCGGCACCGAGGTCGAGCAGTCGGTGCATCTCGTCGGCGTCCTCGCGCGACCACGCGTGGAACCAGACGTGGACGTGCTTGCCGAGGTCGTGCGCCCGGTGCACGAGGCCGGGGGTCACGAGGGTGATGGTGCGCCCGCGCAGCCGGTGCAGGGCCGGCAGCTGCAGCACCGGAGCCGGGGTGTGCACTATCCGGCTCAGCGCGGCCGGGCTGAACCTGAGCAGGGCGGTGCCCACCTGCCCGGCTGCCGTCGCGACCCGGGGCCCGAGCGCGGTGCGGGCCGCCCGCAGCCGTCGCTCGCTGAACGAGCCGATGCAGACACGCTCGGTGGCGTTGTGGCGCAGCACGTCCCGCACCGTGGGCGCGAGGGCGTCGTCGGACTTGATGTCGATGTTGATGCGGGCGTCGGGGAACTCCTCGAAGAGGTCCGACAGCAGCGGAATGGTCTCTGCGCCGCCGATCCGGGCCTCGCGCACAGCGTCGTAGGGCAGCGTCGCGATCGCACCGTTGCCGTCGGACACCCGGTCGAGCACGGTGTCGTGGAACGCGACCACCCTGCCGTCACGGGTCGCGTGCACGTCGGTCTCGAGGTAGTGGTAACCCATCGCGACGGCCTGGCGAAACGCCGCGAGGGTGTTCTCCAGACCGACGTTGGGCGCGTACTTCGCGCCACCGCGGTGGGCCAGCGCCACCGGGGTCGGCTGGTCGAGGTAGGTGAAGTCGCTCGCCCGCACGTCAGGCCACCGGGAGGCGGACCCAGACCGTGGTGTCGGTCGGCACGGCTCCGTCGTCGGTCATGGCGCCGGAGGCGACGAGCACCTCGCCGCCGGGGAGCGTCACCGGGTCGGCGCCGAGGTTGGTGACCACGAGCAGCGTGCGCTCGCCGTCGGCGGCGGTGTTGCGCAGCGCGACGACCGTGTCACAGGACAGCGCGTCCCAGGTGAGGCTCCCGTGGCCGACGCGGTGCTCGCGGCGGTACTCGAGCAGCGATCGGTAGAGCTCGAGGGTCGACCCCGCGACGCCCTGCTGCTGGTCGACGGCGAGGTCGGCGTAGGCGTCGGGCTGCGGCAGCCACGGGTCGTCGCCGGGTCCGAAGCCGTTGCTGGGAGCTCCCTTGACCCACGGCATCGGCACCCGGCACCCGTCGCGCCCGGTGACCGTGCCGCAGGTACGGTGGAAGGTGGGGTCCTGGCGGTACGAGTGGGGCAGCGTGGTGTGCTCCGGCAGGCCCAGCTCCTCGCCCTGGTAGACGTAGGCGCCACCGGGCAGGGCGAGCATCAGGGCCGTGGCGGCGCGGGCGCGACGCAGGCCCAGCACGGCATCCGGCTGTGGGTGCTCGGCCCGGATGCCGTTGGGTCGCGGCAGCGACTGGTCGAGCCCCAGCCGCGAGGCGTGCCGCACGACGTCGTGGTTCGACAGCACCCAGGTCGTGGGCGCCCCGACGCCGTCGTTGGAGCGCAGCGAGGCCTCGATCACCGAGCAGAGCGCCGTGGCGTCCCAGTGCGCGTCGAGGAAGTCGAAGTTGAACGCCTGGTGCATCTCGTCCGGGCGCACGTACCGCGCCAGGCGGGAGGCCGGCGCGACCCACGCCTCGGCGCACAGGATGCGGTCCGGCTCGCCGTAGGCGTCGAGCACCGCCCGCCAGCCCCGGTAGATCTCGTGCACCCCATCCTGGTCCCACATCGGCGCCGCGCCGGTGGCGGTGTGGTCGAGGACCTCGCCCTCCTCGGAGCGCAGCAGCTCGGCGTCGCGGCCGACGCCGGTGGGCCCGGTGTCGGCGTCGACCTCGTCGTAGAGGCCGACGTTGCCGTGCCAGTCGGGCAGGCCGTCGCGCTTGACCAGGCCGTGGGCGACGTCGACCCGGAAGCCGTCGACGCCCCGGTCGCACCAGAACCGCAGGATGGCGTGGAACTCGGCTTCGACCTCGGGGTGCTTCCAGTTCAGGTCGGGCTGCGTGACGTCGAAGATGTGCAGGTACCACTGGCCCGCGGTGCCGTCGGGTTCGGTGACCCGCGTCCAGCCCCGCCCGCCGAAGACCGAGGGCCAGTTGTTCGGGGGCTCCTCACCGTCGGCGCCGCGTCCCTCGCGGAAGATGTACCGCTCGCGCTCGGGGCTCCCCGGCCCGGCGGCCACCGCCGCCCGGAACCACGCGTGCTCGCTGCTCGTGTGGTTGGGCACCAGGTCGACCAGCACCTTCAGGCCGAGCGCGTGGGCCGTGGCGATCATCGCGTCGGCGTCGCGAAGTGCACCGAACCGCGGGTCGATGTCGCGGTAGTCGGCGACGTCGTAGCCGGCATCGTTCATCGGCGAGACGTAGAACGGGCTCAGCCACACGGCATCCACGCCGAGGTCGCGCAGGTACGGCAGCCGGGCGGTGATGCCGGGCAGGTCCCCGATGCCGTCGCCGTCGGCGTCGGCCCAGGAGCGCGGGTAGACCTGGTAGATGACGGCGTCGCGCCACCACGGGGCATCGGGGGAGTCGGCCCGGTGGACGACCTCCCCGGGGGTGGTCAGGGTCGAGGTGGTCAGCTGGGTCACCGACCCCATGTTTCCGTATGCCGTGCCGCGTCGCGAAATTCGCTCGGGCGGGCCGTCGGTCGGGCCGGTCAGCGCTCGGGCGGGGGGTGCTGCTCGTCGGTGTTGACCAGCATGTGCGCGGCGCGCAGGAAGTAGTCGCGCATCTGCTCGGCCTGCTCATCGGGCAGGTCGAGGGTGTCCAGCGCCGCGAGCATGTGCCGCATCCAGCGGTCTCGCATGTCGAGCGTGACCGGGAAGGGCGCGTGCCGCATACGCAGGCGCGGGTGGCCCCGTTCGGCGCTGTAGGTCGTGGGGCCACCGAAGTACTGGGAGAGGAACATCCGCAGCCGTCGCTCGGCGGGCGCGAGGTCGTCCTCTGGGTACAGGGCGCGCAGCTCGGGGTCGTCGGCCACACCCTCGTAGAACGCGTGGACGAGGGCGATGAAGGTCGGGGCGCCGCCGACCTCGTCGTACAGGGTCACGGGGGCCCTCCCACTGGTCCGCCGAACGGGCCGAGCGGGGGCGCCTTGACGTCGGCGGCGTCCAGGGCGGCCTTGAGGCGCTCGCGCATCTCGCGCTGCACGGCGAAGTTCTCGCCGGGCACGCACTGGGCGATGGTGCGGATCGTCATGGTCATGCCGACGATCGACTCCACGCCGAGCACCTGAGGGGCCTCGACGAACTTCTCGGCCCAGTCGGGGTCGCTGCCCATCGCGGTGGTCACCTCGCGGATGACGCCCACCACACGCTCGACGTTCTCGGCGTAGGAGACGGGCATGTCGACCATCGCCGTGGAGTAGCCCTGCGACCGGTTGCCGATGCGGATGATCTCACCGTTGCGCACGTACCAGGTGACGCCGTTCGCGTCGCGCAGCCGGGTGATCCGCAGGGTCACCTCCTCGACGGTGCCGATGGCCTCACCGGTGTCGATGACGTCGCCGACGCCGTACTGGTCCTCGAAGATCATGAAGACCCCGGAGAGGAAGTCCTTGACCAGGCTCTGGGCGCCGAAGCCCAGGGCCACACCCGCGACGCCGGCCGACGCGAGGAGCGGGCCGAGCGGGATGCCGAGCAGCGCCATGACGGTGAGCGTGGCCAGGGTCACCACCGCAAAGGTGACGATGCTGCGCAGCAGCGACCCCACCGTCTCGACCCGCTGTCGCTGGCGCTCGCCGGCCATGCCGGTGGCGGTCGCGAGGGCGCGGCCGGCCCGCCCCGACTCGGCGAGCCGGCGCGCCGACTTCGACGTCATCGTGGCCACCACCCGGTCGATGAGACGACGCAGCAGCGCCAGGGCGATGGCGGCGAGCAGCAGCGTGAGCAGGATCCGCAGGCCGTCGGTGACGAGCCACTTCTGCACCGTCTCCACCGTCACGGTGACGGTGTCCAGGTCGGGCACCCCCGGCAGCACGGTGGTGGGGTCAGTCGCGGGCATCGCGCTCCTGCGCCGCCAGCGCCCGCAGCACCGGGTCGCGGTTCTCGACCACGAGCCGCCGCAGGGACGCGGGGGCGTCGGGGTGGCCGTCGAGCCACGACTGGGTGCGCGCGCTCAGGTCGCGGTCGGCGAGGGGTCGGGGGTAGAAGCCGAAGACGATCGTCTCGATCACGGCGTGCGACCCCCTGCTGTCGAGAGTGTCGAGCAGCGCGAGGTAGCGGTCGACGAACGGGCGCAGCAGGTCGGCGGGGGTGCCGGGGCGGGTGAAGCCCAGTGCCGTCGCCTCGACCACGGCGGTCGGCAGGCCGCTGCCCTCGACGGCCTCGGCCCAGGCCTGCTCCTTGGCCTCGGCGCTCGGGCGGGCCGCTCGTGCGCGGGCCGCGCGCTCGCGACCGGTGGCGGTGTCCTCACGCGCCTGCTCGGCGTCGATCTCGGCCGCGCCGGCCGCGCCCGCGGCGACGAGGGCGGTGAGCAGGGTCCAGCGCATCTCGAAGTCGACGGTGAGGCCGTCGAGCACCTCGGTGCCGTCGAGCAGGGCACGCACGTGGGCGGTCTCGTTCCCGGCCGTGGTCAGGGCGGCGGCGGCGCTGACCAGCTGCAGCTGGGCGTCGCTGCCGGGCTCGGCGTCGCGGGCGATCTCCCAGAGCCGGTCACGGGTGGACGCGCGCGCGCCGTTACGGTGCTCGGGGGCGGTGTAGACGTGCACCGCGGTCTGCAGCTGGGTGATGAGCGTGCGCAGCAGGGTGGAGTCGCTCTCGCCGGGCAGTGTCTCGAGCACGACGTCGACGAAGTGGCGCGCCCCCATCTCGGCGTCACGGGTCATGTCCCACAGCGAGCCCAGCACGAGCGCGCGCGGCAGCGACGACGTGAAACCCCGCGGGTGGGCCAGGGCGGTGGCCAGTGAGCGCGCGTCGAGCCGGATCTTCGCGTAGGCCAGGTCCTCGTCGTTGACGAGGAGCAGGTCGGGCTGCTCGCGACCCACGAGCTCGGGCACCACGGTGCGCTCGCCGTCGACGTCGAGCTCGAGCCGCTCGGTGCGGTGCAGCTGCCCGTCGCGCACGGCGTACAGGCCGATGGCCAGCGTGTGGGGGCGCAGCGTCTCGTAGCCGGGGGCACAGGTCTGCTCGATGACGGCCGACGCGATGCGGCCCCGGTCGTCGACCTCGACGACCGGGCGCAGCGTGCTGACCCCTGCGGTCTCGAGCCACATCGTGGACCAGGTGCGCAGGTCGCGTCCCGAGGTGGCCTCGAGCTCGCGGAGCAGGTCGTCGAGGGTGGTGTTGCCCCAGGCGTGCTTGGCGAAGTAGGCCCGCAGCCCGTTCCGGAAGGGCTCACGGCCGACGTACGCGACGAGCTGCTTGAGCACCGAGGCGCCCTTGGCGTAGGTGATGCCGTCGAAGTTGACCTCGACGTCCTGCAGGTCGCGGATCTCGGCGACGATCGGGTGGGTCGAGCTGAGCTGGTCCTGACGGTAGGCCCAGTCCTTCTCGTGGGTGCCGAAGGTCGTCCAGGCGTCGTGCCAGCGGGTGGCCTCGGCCTGGCACGTCGTGGACGCCCACTCGGCGAACGACTCGTTGAGCCACAGGTCGTTCCACCAGCGCATCGTCACGAGGTTGCCGAACCACATGTGGGCGAGCTCGTGGA
Source organism: Actinomycetales bacterium (assembly GCA_038210185.1). Lineage (GTDB taxonomy): Bacteria > Actinomycetota > Actinomycetes > Actinomycetales > Dermatophilaceae > Fodinibacter. The sequence continues at coordinate 27,125 of JBBQWX010000003.1, read as the reverse complement.
GCACGGTGAGGGCCCGGCGCTCGACGAGGGCCTCGGTGACCTTGGAGCGGAAGACGTACATCTCGTTGATGGTCACGCAACCGGCGTTCTCCATCGCGCCCATGTTGTACTCCGGCGTGAAGATCTGGTCGTACTTCTCGAACGGGTAGGCGCAGTCGAACTCCGCCTCGAAGAACGCGAAGCCGCGCTTGGTGAGGTCGAAGAGGTTGTCCGCGTCGAGGTATGGGGTCAGCGACCGACGGCAGAAGATGCCGAGGGGCACCTCGCCGCGGCGGGTCGTCACGGTGTCGCGGACGACGTCGTAGGGCCCCGCGACCAGCGCGGTGATGTAGCTCGAGATGGGGCCAGTGGGGGCGAAGTGCCAGGTGGCAGCGCCGCCCTCCGCGGACGGCTCGGGCTGCGGGGTGGGGGAGTTGGAGACGACCTGCCAGTGCGCCGGTGCGGTCACCGTGAAGGTGAAGCGGGCCTTGAGGTCGGGCTGCTCGAACACGGGGTACATCCGGCGGCTGTCCGGCACCTCGAACTGGCTGTAGAGGTAGACCTCGTCGTCGACCGGGTCGACGAAGCGGTGCAGGCCCTCGCCGGTGTTGGTGTAGCGGCCGGTGGCCGTGACGACGACGACGTTGTGCGCCGCCAGCCCGGGCAGGCGCACCCGACTGTCGGCGTAGTGCTCGGCCGGGTCGAGGGCGGTGCCGTTGACGGTCAGCCCCTCGACGGTGCCACCGACGAAGTCGAGAAAGGTCTCGGCTGCGGGCTCGGTGCAGGAGAAGCCAATGGTGCTTCGGGTGGAGAAGGTCTCCGGGCCGGTCGTGACGTCGAGCTCGACGTCGTGGCGGTCGACCGTGACGAGAGCCGCGCGGGTGGCGGCCTCCTCACGGGTGAGGTTCGTGCCGGGCACGGGGTCTCCTTGCGGGGCGGTACGAGGGTGGGACGCCGGGTCAGGCGTCGCGCTTGGCGTCGGGTCATCCTTTCACGGCGGTCCGGGCCCCTCGGACCCGAACGGCCGGATGGCAGGATGACGCGCATGTCCGAACGCAACGCCGCCGAGTTCTGGTTCGACCCCCTGTGCCCCTGGGCGTGGATGACCTCCCGCTGGATGACGGAGGTCGAGCGGGTGCGCCCGGTCGACGTCACCTGGTCGGTGATGAGCCTGTCGGTCCTCAACGAGGGCCGCGATGACCTCCCCGAGCAGTACCGCTCGCTCATGGTGGAGGGATGGGGCCCGGTGCGGGTCGTCATCGCCGCCCGCGAGAAGATCGGCGACGACATCGTCAAGCCGCTCTACGACGCCCTGGGTGAGCGGATCCACCACCTGCAGCTGCCCTACCCCGAGGCGATCGCCGGTGCGCTCGACGAGCTCGGCCTGCCGGCCGAGCTGGCCTCGGCCGCGACGAGCGAGGAGCACGACGACGTCCTGCGGGCGTCGCACCAGCGCGCCATCGACCTGGTCGGCGACGACGTGGGAACCCCCGTCGTGGCCGTCGACGGCATCGCTTTCTTCGGCCCGGTCGTCAGCCCGGCCCCCAGGGGCGAGGCGGCCGGTCGGCTCTGGGACGGGTGCGTCCTGGTGGCAGGCACCGAGGGGTTCTTCGAGCTGAAGCGCTCGCGCACCGTCGACCCGATCTTCGACACGCAGGCCTGAGGTGCGCGTCCACATCGGTGGCGACCACGCGGCGTACGAGCTGCTCACCGACCTCGTCGGCTTCCTCGAGGGCAGCGGGCACCAGGTCACCAACCACGGCCCGCACAGCTACGACCCATCCGACGACTACCCCGTGTTCGTGCTGCGCACCGCCCGGGCCGTCGCGGACGACCCGGGCTCGTTCGGGGTGGTGCTGGGTGGCTCGGGCAACGGCGAGCAGATGGCCGCCAACAAGGTCGCCGGCATCCGGGCCGCCCTCTGCTTCGACGAGGAGCTGGCTCGGCTCGCCCGCGAGCACAACGACGCCCAGGTCATCTCGATCGGGGCTCGGATGTGCTCGGTGGAGGCTGCGCACGCGATGCTCGACGTGTTCCTCTCCACCGCGTTCAGCGGCGACCCGCGGCACGCGCGGCGCATCGGCATGATGTCGGACTACGAGACCGAGGGTGCGCTGCCGGCCCTGCCGGCCCTGCCGGCCCTGCCGCCCCTGCCGCCCCTGCCGCCCCTGCCGCCCCGAGGTTCCGGAGGCGACGGCTGAGCACTAGGGTGTGCGCGCGGCCCACCGACCCTGAAGGGGTGAGCATGCCCAACGAGGCGCTGCAGCGCTCCGGTACCCAGAACGGCAGTGGCCTGCCGCGCGCGCTCACCCGCTGGCTGCCGAGCCGCGTGCGCAACGCCGACCGCGTCTACACCGTGATGTTCGTCGTCGCGGTCGTCGTCGTCGGCACGGCGGCCAACGTGTGGCCGCTCGGCGTGCCGAGCGCGCTGCTGTTCCCGGCGGTGGTCGGGGCCGGGGTCGTCCTCAGCGGCGCGGGGCTGCTCGTCGTCTACGCGCTGACCGTGGGCTTCCTGCTCCTGTGGATGCCGGAGTCCGGGCTGAGCGCGCCGCGCGCCGTGCTCGTCGTGATCTCGTTCCTGTCGGTCATGGGGCTGATGTACTACGCCGCGCGGTCCCGCTCGGTCGTCGGCACCCGCGGGTTCGGCGCCGACCGCATGTTCGCCGAGCTTCGAGACCGGATCGCCCAAGTCGGCCGGGTTCCCGAGCTTCCCGACGGCTGGCAGGCCTGGTCGTGCATCCGCTCCGCCCACGGTGACCGGTTCTCCGGCGACTTCGTGGTGGTGCACCTGGGCGAGTCGGGGCACCGGCTCGAGCTCGTGCTGGTCGACGTCAGCGGCAAGGGCACCCGGGCCGGCACCCGGTCGCTGCTGCTGTCGGGGGCGTTGGGCGGGCTGCTCGGCAGCATCCCCTCGAAGGACTTTCTGCGGGCCGCGAACGAGTACCTCCTGCGCCAGGGCTGGGAGGAGGGGTTCGCCACCGCGGTGCACCTCGACCTCGACCTGCGCACGGGTGACTACGCCATCGCGAACGCCGGCCACCCCGCCCCCGCCCGCTACACGTCCGGCCGGGCGCGGTGGACGGTGCTCGACGGGGCTCCGGGGCCGCTGCTCGGGGTGGTGCCCGGCGTATCCTTCGCTCGGCAGATCGGCCGCCTGGACCGGGGCGACGCCCTGCTGTTCTACTCCGACGGCGTCATCGAGTCGCGGGGGCGCGACCTCGTCGACGGCATCGACCGGATGCTCGGCGTCGCCGCGGCGTCGGTACTCGGCGAGGGAGACGTCGCTCGCGAGGTGTGCGAGTCGGCCCGTTCGGGAGAGGATGACGACCGGGCGGCCCTGGCCGTCCGACGACTCTGACTCCTGCCGAGAGGGCCTCGCTCGTGGCATCCGACCCGGTTCTCGACCACGCTCCCGGTGAGGGCGTGCGCACCTTCACGCCGCGCTGGCGCAACAGACGCCTCACCGACGAGCGGATGACGACCCTGCTCCCGGCGCGCTCGCTGCCGGACGGGCCGTTGGTGCCACTCGAGGCGTTCGGGCGGGTGGGGCCGGTCGTGCTCGAGATCGGCTCGGGTCACGGCGCCGCGGCGATCGCCTACTGCCTGGCCCACCCCGAGGCCGACCTCGTGGCCGTCGAGGTGCACGTACCCGGCGTGGCCCGGATGCTGGCGGCCGCGCAGGAGGCCGGCACCACCAACCTGTGGGTGCACCCCGGCGACGCGCTGCCGTACCTCACCGAACAGGTGGCCCCGGCGTCGCTGGCGACCGTGCACCTGTTCTTCCCCGACCCGTGGCCCAAGAACAAGCACGCGAAGCGCCGGCTCGTGCAGCAGCACACCCTCGACCTGCTCGCCTCGCGGCTGGTGCCCGGCGGGCAGCTGCTCGTCGCCACCGACATCGCCGCGTATGCCGCGCACGCCCGGGCGCAGCTGGTCCACCACGGCCGCTGGGACGTCGTCGAGGGCGAACGCCCCGCCTGGCGCCCGGACGACGGCTTCGAGGCCAAGGGGGTGCGGGCCGGGCGCACCGTCACCGAGCTCACCTGCACCCTCCGCCCCGCCTGAGCGCACGCCCAGGGGTGATGCAGGGGGCGCAGCCAGGCGCGCGTCGTGCATCACCTCTGGGGGTTGTCCACAGGGCCCCGACGACGACAGGTACACCTGCGACATTCTCTGACCATGTCCGAAGCCCAGCGTCGACGCCTCACTCGGGCGGAGCGCGCCGCACGTGCCGCCCCGTTGGCGGACGACCATGACGGCGTCGCCCACCGCAAGGACCTGCGAGCGGTGGGCATCGCCCGGGCCGACGTTCGCACCGAGGTGGCTGCGGGTCGCTGGACGACGCACGGCATCCACACCGTGCAGATCGGCACCGGTCCGCTCTCCGCCGAGGCTGACCGCTGGCGAGCAGTCTGGGAGTCGGGGTCGGGTGCCGTGCTCGATGGAGCGAGCGCCCTCCAGGCGGCTGGGCTCACCGGTTACACCACCGGCCTCCTCCAGGTGACCGTGCCGCGCGCCAACCGGCGTCACCGGGTCGCAGGAGTACGGTCGAGGCGTCGACGGGTCGTGGGTCCACTGGTGGGGGTGGGGGTGCCGAGAGTGCGACCGGAGTGGGCCGCGCTGCGAGCAGCCGAGTGGGCCAGGACCGATCGTGAGGCCGTGCTCGTGCTCTGCCTCGTGGTTCAGCAGCGGCTCACCCACCCACAGCGACTCCTCGCTGCGTGGCAGGAGGTGAAGGTGAGCCGTCGCCGCCGGTTGCTCCACGCGGCTGTCGGTGACATCTGCGACGGAGCCCGCTCGCTGGGGGAGCTCGACGTCGCGGCGCTGTGCCGCGAAGCAGGGCTGCCGGAACCCAGCAGGCAGGTCGTGCGCCGTGGACCGCGGGGGAGGGTCTACCTCGACGTGGCGTGGGAAGACGTGGGCCTGGTGCTCGAGATCGATGGGGGACACCACGCCCTTGCTCTCCATCCCGTGGACGACGCCTTGCGGCAGAACGAGGTCACTCTCGGGAACGAGATGGTGCTGAGGATCCCGGTTCTGGGGTTGCGGCTCCAGGCCGAGCTCTTTCTGAACCAGGTGGTCCGCGCCTATCGGATGCTGTCCGACCGGGCAGCCTGACTCCGGGTGGTGATGCAGGGCGCGCGGTGGGGCGCGCGGTCTGCATCACCCCGGGGCAGCCTGACTCCGGGTGGTGATGCAGGGCGCGCGGTGGTGCGCGCGGTCTGCATCACCCCTGGGTGGGGTTGTTGGTCGGGGTAGCCGGATTCGAACCGGCGGCCTTCCGCTCCCAAAGCGGACGCGCTACCAAGCTGCGCCATACCCCGCGGCCGCGAGCCGACATCCGACATCGACGCAAAGGTCGAGCGGAGGATTTCGGATCCCGCGGGTGCGGCCCTAGGCTAGCGCTGCCTTCGGGGTGCGAGCTCACGAGGGTGCGCGGGCGTAGCTCAATGGTAGAGCACCAGTCTTCCAAACTGGCTACGCGAGTTCGATTCTCGTCGCCCGCTCCACTTCTGCTCTGCCGTCGTTTCCTACTCCGGGGGACGGCCCACCATCGGGCGGCCACCGATCACGGTGCGCCGCCGGGCGGGCATCCGCTTCCACACCATCTGCTGCAGGGCGAGGGTCGCCCACCCCGCGAGGGCCATGCCGGTGAGGTTGAGGCTGAGCTGCGCGAGGCTGCCCCACACCTCGTGCCACGCCCCGAACGCCAGCCCGAGGGCGATGTTGCCCGCCGCCGGCACCGTCGTCACCGAGATGAACACACCCGAGAGCCCACCCGTGCGGGCCGACGTCAATGACAGCACGCCTGCCGCCGCGGCGATGATGGCGACGATGAAGCTCCACCGGTCGGGGCTGTAGATGAAGTCGGTCTGTGGCCGGTCGCCGACGATGTCCGCGTACGTCACCCAGCCCAGCCCTCGCCCGAGCAGCCCGGCGAGGAACGTCATCGCGATGCCGGCCGCGAACCCGAGCACCAGCGTTCGCGTGGCGATGACCAGCAGGTTGAGGCGGCGTCGCACCAGAGCCACTCCGATGGCGGCGACCGGCCCGAACTCCGGCCCCAGCACCATGGCGCCGATGACCAGGATCGAGGAGTCGAGGACGATCGCGATGCCGGCGATGAGCGTCGCCAGGACCATGAACGACAGGTAGGTCCAGTTGAGCTCCGAGTCCTCGTACGCCCGGTTGCCGACCTGGGTCCACACGACGGCGTCGGTGCTGGCCCCGGGGGCCCCCTTCTCCGCCTCGAACGCCGGGTGCGAGAGCCAGGTCTCGACGGGCTCGACCCGGATCGCCCCCTCGTGGTGCACCCCGAGCTCGCGCACTGCGTCGAGAACCGGGTTGGCGCCCTCGCGGGCGATGTCGGCGGTGACGACGTCGCCCGGCGGGAGAATCGAGGCCCCCCGCACCACGCTGAGCCCGGTCACGGCCTCCGCGGTCGACAGCACCGCCAGGACGTCATCGGTGAGGGCCTGGGGAACGGAGATGCGCAGTGACAGCACGCCCCCAGTGTGCAGGAGGCCGCCGGACCCCCTGGCAGCCGATTGGGTGGCCCCGTGACCGGCCGCTAACATGGGGCCTTGGTGCCGATCCGGATGCCGCGCGCTCGCGCGCCGCTGGAAGGTGCCGGCCCGCTGGGCCGGCCCGCCCGGCATCCGCCCCCGTAGTCAGCCCGAATTCCCCCCATGGTTGTGGAGTGCCTGAAGTGAAGAGTGCCGTCGAGACCATCAGCCCGACCCGGGTCAAGCTCGTCGTGGAGGTCCCGTTCGCGGAGCTGAAGCCGATGCTCGACCACGCGTACAAGACGATCGGCGCCCAGGTGCAGATCCCGGGCTTCCGCAAGGGCAAGGTCCCGAGCCGGATCATCGACCAGCGGGTGGGCCGCGGCGCCGTGGTCCAGGAGGCCGTCAACGAGGCCCTTCCGGTCTTCTTCGCCGAGGCGGCCGAGGCCGAGAACATCCGCGCCATCGGCCAGCCCGAGGTCGACGTCACCGCCGTGCCGCTCGAGGACGGCCAGGACCTCGAGTTCACCGTCGAGACCGACGTGCGCCCCGACATCGACCTGCCCGACCTCGAGGGCATCGCCGTCGAGGTCGACGAGGTCAAGGCGTCCGACGAGGACGTCGAGGAGCGCCTCACCGCGCTGCGCGAGCGCTTCGGCAGCCTCGTGGGCGTCGAGCGCTCCGTCGAGGAGGGCGACTTCGTCTCTCTCGACCTGTCCGCCGCCATCGGCGGCGAGGAGATCGACTCGGTCAGCGACGTCTCCTACGAGGTCGGCAGCAAGAACATGCTCGAGGGCATGGACGACGCGCTGCTCGGTCTGGCCTCGGGCGAGACGAAGACCTTCACCGCCCCGCTGGCCGGCGGCGACCACGAGGGCGACGACGCCGAGTGCACCGTCACCGTGAAGTCGGTCAAGGTACGCGAGCTGCCCGAGCTCGACGACGACTTCGCCCAGCTCGCCTCCGAGTTCGACTCGCTGGAGGAGCTGCGCGCCGACGTCACGAAGCAGGCGGAGCAGGCCAAGAAGTACGAGCAGGGCATCGCGGCCCGCGACAAGCTGCTCGAGCACCTGCTGGAGACCGTCGACGTCCCCGTGCCCGAGGGCATCGTCGAGGCCGAGGTGCACCAGCACCTCGAGGGCGAGAACCGGCTCGAGGACGACGAGCACCGTGCGGAGGTGCAGGAGAGCACCCGCACGGCGCTCAAGGCCCAGTTCCTGCTCGACGCCATCGCCGAGAAGCTCGAGGTGCGCGTGGAGCAGCCCGAGCTGATCGAGTACCTCGTGATGAGCGCCCAGCAGTACGGCATGGACCCGAACCAGTTCGCCCAGACGATCGACCAGCAGGGTCAGATCCCCTCGATCGTGCAGGAGGTGGGGCGCCGCAAGGCCCTCGCCGCGGTGCTGGACAAGGCGGTCGTCACCGACACCGCCGGCACCGTGATCGACCTCGGGGAGCTCGTGCCCCAGGCCCACGACCACGACCACGACCACGACGACCACGACGGCCACGACGACCACGACGACGACGTGGCCGCGGACGACGCGCAGGACTCGGCGGACGAGGCCCCCGCGGACGACGAGGCCACCGCGGGCGACGCGCAGGACTCGGCGGACGAGGCCCCCGCGGACGACGAGGCCGCTGCCAAGGCCTGACGGCCCGCGACGACACCCGGCTCGGCCGGCAACCTCAGGGTGGGGACGACGAGGTCGTTCCCACCCTGAGGTGCACCGGGAAGGGTTGGTCGCGCAGCGATCGGCCGTCGAGGGCGAGCCGCACGAGCCGGCCCATCGCGCGACCCTTCTCCGCGCCGGGTTGGTCCACGGTCGTGAGCACGTGGTCGAGCCACGGCAGGTCCACGCCGTCGAAGCCTGTGACGCTGAGGTCCTGCGGCACCCGCAGGCCCAGGGCCTCGGCGGCCCGCACGGCACCGGCCGCGAGCAGGTCGGCCTGGGCTACCACGGCTGTCGGACGGTCGGCTGCCGGCCTGTCGAGCAGGAGCCGTGCCGCCTCCTCCCCGGCCTCGACGGTGAGGTCGCGGGCCTGCACCACCGGCGCGTCCACTCCGGCCAGTGAGCGGAACCCGGCGAGCCGCCCGGCTGCGTCGGGGTAGGCGGCATCCGCCACGTCCTGCTCGGTGACCCACCCAGTGGGGGACCCGGGGCGCAGCGGCATCGACAGGTGCGCGATGCAGGTGTGGCCGAGCTCGAGCACGTGGCGGGTCGTGAGCCGCATCGCGGCGGCCTCGTCGGTGAGCACGTGGGTGACCCGCGGGTGCACGGGCGCCCCGGCGCCGACCAGCGGCACGCCGCGGGCGAGCAGGTGGTCGACCACGGGGTTGTCGCGGTCTCCGCACAGGGGGAACACGGCCGCGTCGACGGCCTGCGTCGCGAGCTGCGCGACGGCCCGCTCGGGGTCCTCGACGGGCTGGGCCACGAGCAGCATCGACCGGCCGGCCGCGTCGAGCTCCTCGGCGAGGCCGTCGAGCACGGCGAGCGCGAACGGGTCGTGGAAGGCGTAGCGCAGCGGACCCTCGACGACCACGGCCACCGTGCCGACCCGGCCCTGCCGTAGCGAGGAGGCGAGCGGGTCGGGCCCCGCGTACGCCAGGTCGGTCGCGGCGGTGCGCACCCGCTGGGCCGTCGCCGCGGCCACCGGGCCCTTGCCGCTGAAGACCAGGGATGCCGTCGACGTCGAGACCCCGGCCCGGCGCGCGACGTCGCGCAGCGTGGGCCGGCGCGGCGGGCTCGTTTGACGCATGGGGGTCACGGGAGCCACAATATCGAATCGATTCGATCGAATCGATTCGACACGGTTCACCCCGCACCACTCGCCGAGGATCCCTTCGTTGTCCGCCGACCCCACCATGACCTCCATGCCCACCATCCCCCGCGACCGGGTCATTGGTGCGCGCACCGCGGTCTTCGTGACGTTCACCCTCGCCGGGCTGGTCTTCGCGTCGTGGGCCTCGAGGATCGCCGACACCAAGTCGGCGCTCGGCCTGAGCGCGGGGGAGCTGGGGCTCACGCTCTTGGCCGCCAGCGTCGGTTCGGTCACCGGGCTGCCCCTGGCCGGCCGGATCAACGACCGGATCGGTGCGACGAAGGCCGTCGCGCTCGGCGTCGGGGTCTCGCTCGTCGGCCTGCTGGCGGTGGCGCTGGTCGTCGACGCCCGCGGGCCTCGAGGCGCCGTGGCGGCCGGGCTCTTCCTCATCGGGCTTGGGGTCGGCGTCTGGGACGTCTCGATGAACCTCGAGGGGGCCGACGTCGAGCGCCACCTCGGCACGTCCGTGATGCCGCACTTCCACGCGGCCTTCAGCGGTGGCACCGTGGTCTCGGCCCTGCTCGGCTCGGCGATGTCGTGGGCGGGCGTGCCGCTGACCGTGCACTTCCTCGGCGCCACGGGAGTCACCGTCGCGCTGGCCTGGTGGGCCCTGCCCCGCTTCCTGCCCCGCTCCGCCGAGCACCACGAGACCGCGGTCGCAGCCCGGGAGCGGCACCGTTCGGCCTGGCTGGAGCCCCGGACGCTGCTCATCGGGGTCGTCGTCTTCGCGGCGGCCTTCACCGAGGGCACGGCGAACGACTGGCTCGCCGTGGCGTTCGTGGAGGGCCACGACCTGCCGGCCTGGGCCGGTGTGCTCGCCTTCGCGACCTTCCTCACCTTCATGACCCTCGGACGCGTCGCCGGCACGGGCCTGCTCGACCGCTTCGGGCGGGTGCCCGTGCTTCGGGGAAGCTTCGCGCTGGCCGCAGTGGGTGCCGCGCTCGTCATCTTCGGCAGCGCGTGGGTCGCCTTCGCGGGGGCGGCGGTCTGGGGCGTCGGGGCAGCACTCGGCTTCCCGGTCGGTCTGAGCGCCTCGGCCGACGACGCCGAGCGCGCCGCGGCCCGGATGTCGGTGGTCGCGACCATCGGCTACGTCGCCTTCATCGCCGGACCGCCAGTGCTCGGGCTGCTCGGCGACCAGGTGGGGGTGCTGCGTTCCCTCCTGGTCGTCGGGGCGCTCGCCATCCTGGCGCTGGCCGTCGTCCCCGCCGTGCGCACGCCCGAGGAAGGGTGAGGTCCGGCCTCACCCCGTGGAGGTGATGTGGCCCCTGGGCCGGACCACGAGGATTGCGGCGCAGGGGTACTGGTCGGCAGTGGCCCTCAGATGGCTTCGGCGAAACCGCGGCGTGTCGTCGCGGCCTGCCACCAGCACCACCAGCACCACTGGCATCATTGACATCAGCACCACCACAACACCACCTGAAAGGTGACACCAACGATGAGCACCGACGGCATCGACAGCTTCTGGGAGGTCCTGGTCTGGAGCTTCTGGATCTTCATCTGGATCTCGGCCATCTTCATCTGGTTCCGCTGCGTCTTCGACCTCTTCAGCGACCGGACCATCAGCGGCTGGGGCAAGGCCGGTTGGGCCGCCCTGCTCATCTTCGTGCCGTGGTTCGGCGCGCTGATCTACCTCATCGTCCGAGGCAAGAGCATGGGCGAGCGCCAGATGGCCGCCATCGCCGACGCGCAGGCCCAGCAGGAGAAGTACATCAAGTCGGTCGCGGCCACCTCGGCCAGCCCAGCGGAGCAGATCACCCACGCGAAGTCGCTGCTCGACTCCGGTGCGATCACCCAGGTGGAGTTCGACTCCCTCAAGGCCAAGGCACTCGCCTGACCTGACCACGGACCGACGGGGGCGAAGCCACACGGCTCCGCCCCCGTCGGCGTGCCCGGAGTGTTCCGGTGCCCGGGGCGCCCGCGTGCCCCCGTCGGCGTGCCCGGAGTGTTGCGCCCACGGCGAACATCGAGGGAGGCGGGGAGTGGAGCGCCGGAGCCGGGCGTTAGGGTCAACGACAAGCAGCACCCGATCTGACGAGGAGCGACTCCAGCGTGACCAGCACCGAGATCGTCGCCGCCGGCCCGGGCCCCCAGGCCGGCCTGGACGACCACATCTACAACCGACTCCTCAAGGAGCGGATCATCTTCCTCGGGTCCGACGTGCGCGACGACAACGCGAACGCGATCTGCGCGCAGATGCTCCTCCTCGCAGCCGAGGACCCCAAGAAGGACATCTGGCTGTACATCAACTCCCCGGGCGGGTCCGTCACCGCCGGCATGGCGATCTTCGACGTCATGCAATGGATCCCCAACGACGTCGCCACCGTCGCCATGGGCATGGCCGCCTCGATGGGCCAGTTCCTGCTGTCGGCCGGCGAGCCCGGCAAGCGCTACGCCACCCCGCACGCTCGGGTCATGATGCACCAGCCCTCGGGCGGCATCGGCGGCACGGCGTCCGACATCAAGATCCAGGCCGAGCAGCTGCTGCACATCAAGAAGCAGATGGCCGAGCTCATCGCCCAGCACACGGGCCAGAGCGTCGACCAGATCGAGATGGACTCCGACCGCGACCGGTGGTTCACCGCCCCGGAGGCCAAGGAGTACGGCTTCGTCGACCAGGTCATCACCAAGGCGACGATGGCGGGTCCCGGGGTCGACAACCCGGTGACCTCCTGACTCCGGCCGAGACGACGCGAGAGATGAACATGAACTCAGACCTGACCAGCCGCCTCCACGTGCCCGGCCCCTCGAGCCGTTACATCCTGCCGCAGTTCGAGGAGCGCACCTCGTACGGCATGAAGCGCCTCGACCCCTACACCAAGCTCTTCGAGGACCGCATCATCTTCCTCGGGGTGCAGGTCGACGACGCCTCCGCCGACGACGTCATCGCGCAGCTCATCGTGCTGGAGTCCCAGGACCCCGACCGCGACATCCTGATGTACATCAACAGCCCCGGTGGCTCGTTCACGGCGATGACCGCGATCTACGACACCATGCAGTACATCCGCCCCGACGTGCAGACCTTCGTCATCGGCCAGGCCGCCTCCGCCGCGGCCGTGCTGCTCGGCGCCGGCGCCAAGGGCAAGCGGTTCGCCCTGCCGAACAGCCGGGTGCTCATCCACCAGCCGGCGATCGAGGGCACCGGGGGCATGGCCTCCGACCTCGAGATCCACGCCAACGAGATCATCCGCATGCGCGGATGGCTCGAGGACACCATCGCGCACCACTCCAGCCGCGACGTCGAGCTGGTGCGCAAGGACATCGAGCGCGACAAGATCCTCTCCGCCGCGGCGGCCAAGGAGTACGGCCTGATCGACGAGGTGCTCGCCTCGCGCAAGAACACCACCTGACGGGTCCCGACCCGCAGCACCCCGGATGCCGTCCGCTTCCCAGGAGCGGACGGCATCCGTCGTTGCAGGGTTGCGCTCTGAGCGGAACAAGGCGACGCGCGCAACGCGCGGAGGCTTCAATGGAGGTGGTCACCCGCGTCGAAAGGTAGCGTCGGGTACGTTGCTCGAGCCGAGGGAAGGTACATCCGTGGCACGCGTGGGAGAGACCAGTGACCTGCTTAAGTGCTCCTTCTGTGGCAAGTCACAGAAGCAGGTCAAGAAGCTCATCGCGGGGCCGGGTGTCTACATCTGCGACGAGTGCATCGACCTGTGCAACGAGATCATCGAGGAGGAGCTCGCGGAGTCCAGCGAGCTCGGGCTCGACGAGCTGCCCAAGCCGCGCGAGATCTTCGACTTCCTCGAGCAGTACGTCATCGGCCAGGACGTCGCCAAGAAAGCGCTCGCCGTGGCGGTCTACAACCACTACAAGCGCATCCAGGCGGGGGAGTCGGCACTCGGGAAGAAGGACCCCGACCACGTCGACATCTCCAAGTCCAACATCCTGCTCATCGGCCCGACCGGCTGCGGCAAGACCTACCTCGCGCAGACCCTCGCGAAGATGCTCAACGTGCCCTTCGCCATCGCCGACGCGACGGCCCTGACCGAGGCCGGCTACGTCGGCGAGGACGTCGAGAACATCCTTCTCAAGCTCATCCAGGCCGCCGACTACGACGTCAAGAAGGCCGAGACCGGCATCATCTACATCGACGAGGTCGACAAGATCGCCCGCAAGTCGGAGAACCCCAGCATCACCCGCGACGTGTCCGGCGAGGGCGTGCAGCAGGCCTTGCTCAAGATCCTCGAGGGCACCACGGCCTCGGTGCCGCCACAGGGCGGGCGCAAGCACCCGCACCAGGAGTTCATCCAGATCGACACCACCAACGTGCTGTTCATCGTGGGCGGCGCGTTCGCGGGGCTGGAGAAGCTCATCGAGTCGCGCAACGGCAAGAAGGGCCTGGGCTTCGGCTCCGAGCTGCACACCCCCAAGGACCTCGCCGAGAGCATCCACGAGGTGATGCCCGAGGACCTCATGAAGTTCGGGCTCATCCCAGAGTTCATCGGGCGCCTGCCGGTCATCACCACCGTCGCACCCCTCGACGTCGCCTCGCTCGTGCGCATCCTCACCGAGCCCCGCAACGCGCTGGTCAAGCAGTACCAGAAGATGTTCGAGATCGACGGTGTCGCCCTGGAGTTCACCGACGACGCGATTGAGGCACTGGCCGACCAGGCCCTCGCCCGTGGCATCGGGGCCCGTGGCCTGCGCGCGATCATGGAGGAGGTCCTGCTCCCGGTGATGTTCGACGTGCCCAGCGACGACGAGATCGCCAAGGTCGTCATCAACAGCGAGGTCGTCTACAAGAACGTCAACCCGACCATCGTGCGGCACGACGACGTCGAGACCGGGCGCAAGCGAACCCCGCGCAAGCGGTCTGCCTAGGTCCTGGCCGCGGCGGCGGCGACGGTGCTGCGGTCCTCGTGCCCGGCGAGCCAGGCGCGCACCATGACGAACAAGAGTGACGCGAGGGCGTCGTCGGGCAGGCCCGGGATGACGCGGGCCGGGCGTGGCGCAGCGGCGGCCCGGCCGACGACGAGCAGGGTGAGCGAGGACACGGAAACACACAACCCGACCGGTGGTGGCGTTGGGAGCCCTGGCGCGGTAACGATGGGGGCGTGATGGCCTATCGACTCCGCGCCGGCGACACCGGCCCAGTGCAGCAGTCCGCGGTGACCTGCGGCTCGGCGTGCCTCACCGTCGCCCGGATGCTGGTCGACCCACTCTTCGCGTCCTGGGTGCACACCGGGCGACCCAACCCGCCGGGCTCACCGAGTGGGGCGAGCGAGGCGGAGCGCTTCGCGGCGTACGAGCGGGTCGTGATGCGGCGTACCAACAGCCTGTTCGCCGGTGGCCACCGCCCGAACCTGCCCTGGCCCCGGCGGCTCGGCACCCCGCCCTGGGGGGCGCTGCGCGAGCTCGAGTACGGCGCGGCCCGGATCGGCACCCTGTACACCCTCGACGTGCTGCGCCCCGGTGGTGAGGACGACCTCGTCGCGTCGTTCGACACGCTGGTCGAGGTGGTCGCCGAGGGCGAGCCGGCCCTGCTCTACGTCGGCAACACGCTGGCCCCGAGACACGTCGTGCTGGTGCTGCCTGGGGACGGCGACCGGATGCTCGACGTCTACGACCCCGCCAGCGGCCGGGTCGACCACCTGCGCCGCGACACCGTCGTGCACCGCAGGCTGGGGCTCAGCGGCTGGGACGTGCCGTGGGTGGCCGTGCGTCCCACCGGGTTGCGCACGGTGCGGTCGCGGACGTACGCCCCGGACCTCGGCGCCGCACCGGCCTGACCCCCATCCCAACTTTCCCGCATCAAGCGGCAACCTTCACGTTCGCATTGGAACTGTTCCGATGCGAAGGTGAAGGTTCCCGCATCGGGCGGGAAAGCCGGGACGCGGTCAGGAGGTGGGCTTGGCGACCGGCACCAGCTCGACGTCGCGCGCCGCCACCTCGTCGCCGGCCGCGAACTGCAGGATGCCGGTGAGCTTGCCGGCCGCGCGCAGGTCGGCCTCCGCCGAGCGGACGTGCGCCACAACGGCATCCGGCCCCACCAGTGTCATGGACGGCACCTCGGCGCGCATCCCGACCTTCGCCTCGGACTTCGCCTTACGCACCGCGGCGAGGGCGGCGCCGACAGCACCGAGCAGGGCTGGGTCACCGCCCGCGGGCACCTCGTCGACGGCCGGCCAAGAGGCCCGGTGCACCGAGCCGTCATTGGTCCAGGACCAGACCTCCTCGGTGACGTAGGGGAGCACCGGGGCGAACAGCCGGAGCACGACGTCGAGCGAGATCCGAAGCGTCGCACGGGCACTGGCGGCAGCGGCATCCCCCTGGGCGCCGTACGCGCGGTCCTTGACGAACTCGAGGTAGTCGTCGCAGAACACCCAGAACCACTGCTCGGTGACCTCGAGCGCGCGGGTGAAGTCCCACGCCTCGAAGCCGGCCGTGGCCTTGGCGACGACGTCGCGCAGCCCGGCGAGCAGCGACCGGTCGAGCGGCTCGGTCACCTGCGTCGCGAGGTCGCCGTCGACCGCCCCGATGGTACCGACTTCGTCGGTCCCCACGGGGGCCCGACCGAAGGACAGGGCGAACTTGCTCGCGTTGAGCACCTTGATGGCCAGGCGCCGGCCGACCTTGATCTGGCCGGTGTCGTAGGCGGCATCGGTGCCGAGGCGACCGCTGGCGGCCCAGTAGCGCACGGCATCGGCGCTGTGCTCCTTGAGCAGGTCCTCGGGGGTGACGACGTTGCCGCGCGACTTGCTCATCTTCTTGCGGTCCGGGTCGAGGATCCAGCCGCTGATGGCGGCGTGCGCCCACGGCACCGTGCCGAACTCGTAGTGGGAGCGCACCACGGTCGAGAACAGCCAGGTGCGGATGATGTCGTGGCCCTGGTGGCGCACGTCCATCGGGAAGACCTTGTCGAACAGCGGGTCGGGCTCGGGGCTGTCGGCGCCGCGCCAGCCGCCGGCGATCTGCGGCGTCAGGGACGACGTGGCCCAGGTGTCGAAGATGTCGGGGTCCCCGAGGAAGCCACCGGGCTCGCCGCGCTGGCGCTCGGTGAAGCCCGCCGGTGGATTGGCGGCCGGGTCGACCGGCAGCTCGGCCTCGGTCGGCACGATCGGGTGCTCGAAGTCGGGCTCGCCGTCGGCGTCGACGGGGTACCAGACCGGGATCGGCACCCCGAAGAAGCGTTGGCGCGAGACCAGCCAGTCGCCGTTGAGCCCGCCGACCCAGTTCGCGTAGCGAGAGCGCATGAAGGAGGGGTGGAAGTCGATCTCGTCACCACGCGCTACGAGCGCGGCGTTGAGGTCGACGTCGCGGCCGCCGTTGCGGATGTACCACTGGCGCGAGGTGACGATCTCGAGCGGCTTCTCGCCCCGCTCGTAGAAGTTCGCCATCCGCTTGGTGGGGGTCGGCTCGCCCTCGAGGTCGCCGCTGTCGCGCAGCGCCGACACGACGGCCTCGCGAGCGCCGAACGCGGTCCTGCCCGCGATCTCGTTGTCGTACAGGTGCTCCCCGGGGCCGCCGACGAGCCACTCGGGCACCTCGCGCTGGAGCCGGCCGCTGCGGGTGATCACCGAGCGGGTCGGCAGGCGCAGCTCGCGCCACCAGAGCACGTCGGTGAGGTCACCGAAGGTGCAGCACATCGCGATGCCCGCGCCCTTGTCGATCTCGGCGGCCGGGTGCGCGAGCACCGGCACCTCGACGCCGAACAGCGGTGTGCTGACGGTCGTTCCGAACAGCGCCTGGTAGCGCTCGTCATCGGGGTGGGCGATCAGCGCGACGCAGCTCGGAATGAGCTCGGGCCGGGTGGTCTCGACGTGGACCGGGCCGTGGGGGCCGTGGAAGGCCACGCGGTGGTAGTGACCGGGGTAGTCACGGGCCTCGAGCTCGGCCTGGGCGACCGCGGTCTGGAACGTGACGTCCCACAGCCCGGGCGCCTCGGCCTGGTAGGCCTCACCACGGGCGAGGTTGCGCAGGAAGGCCTGCTGGGCGGTGGCGCGGGAGTGGTCGTCGATGGTGCGGTACGAGATCGACCAGTCGTAGCTGTGGCCGATCCGGCGAAACAGTGCCTCGAAGGCTTCCTCGTCCCGCACGGTGAGCTCGTCGCACAGCTGGATGAAGTTCTGCCGCGAGATCGGCTTCTCGTCGGCAGCCTTGGTGCTGCGGGCGTCACCGCGGAACGGGGGCTCGAAGTCGGGGTCGTACGGCAGCGACGCGTCGCCGCGCACGCCGTAGTAGTTCTGCACGCGCTTCTCGGTCGGCAGACCGTTGTCGTCCCACCCGATCGGATAGAAGACGTTGAGGCCCGCCATCCGCTTGTAGCGGGCCATGCAGTCGGTGTGCGTGTAGCTGAAGACGTGACCCATGTGCAGCGAGCCGGATGCCGTGGGCGGCGGGGTGTCGATCGAGAAGACCGCCTCGCGCGGGCCGGCAAGCGCCGCCTCACGGTCGAACGCGTAGGTGTCCTGCTCCTGCCACACCGCGGCCCACTTGTCCTCGAGACCGTCGAGGGACGGCCGTTCCGGAACGCAGGCATGGCGAAGGGAGGAGAGGCGCTCGGTCATGGGGGACATCCTCCCAGACGACGGCGGCCCGGTTGACTCGGGTTTCGGCCGACGTGGGGGGCCGGACCGGGGCCACCGCCACGCGATCGGTGCCCGGCGCTGGCCTAGGGTGAGCACCATGAACGACCCCGTGTACCGGCCGGTGATCTCGACGGCCAAGACCCTCTTCTTCCTCCAGGGCACCCGCTTCAGGATCAGCGGGGAGGAGCACGTGCCGGTCACCGGCGGGGCGGTGATGGCGATCAACCACACCTCCTACCTCGACTTCACGTATGCCGGCCTGCCGGCCTGGCCGCACCGTCGCTACGTGCGGTTCATGGCGAAGAAGTCGATCTTCACCCACCGGGTCGCCGGGCCGCTCATGCGCGGCATGAAGCACATCCCGGTCGACCGGCACAAGGGCGGCGAGGCGTTCGCCGCGGCCATCCGTGCGCTGCGGGCCGGCGAGATCGTCGGGGTCTTCCCCGAGGCCACCATGTCGCGCTCGTTCGAGCTCAAGGAGTTCAAGCCGGGCGCAGTGAAGATGGCCCAGGTGGCCGGGGTGCCGGTGCTGCCCACGACCATCTGGGGTGCCCAACGGGTGTGGACCAAGAACCTGCCCAAGCACATGCGCCCGGGCTCGCGGATCCCGGTCAGCATCACCGTCGGGGAACCGATCGAGATCGGCCGTCGTGACGACGTCATGGCCGCCACCGCGCGCCTCAAGGCCGTGATGCAGGCCCAGCTCGACGCCCAGCAGGCTGCCTACCCGGTGCTCTTCTGCGACGACCTGCGCTACGTGCCGGCCCGCCTCGGCGGCACCGCGCCCACGCTGGAGCAGGCCCACGCCGCAGACCTGCACGACATGACCCGCACCCGGGACAAGTTCAACACCTGACGGCTCAGTGGCCAGCGGTCCGTGGCCAGCGGTCCGTGGCCAGCGGTCAGCGGTCCGTGGCCAGCCGTCCGTGGTCAGCGGTCCGTGGCCAGTGGTCAGCTGCCGGAATCGAGCGGCCAGACCTCGACGACACCCCGGGCCACCGCGCAGGGCGTGCGTGACACCATCTCGACGGCGTCGGCGAGGGTGTCGGCCTCGATCACCGCGAACCCCGCGACCGGCAGGGCCGAGGTCATGAACGCGCCCTCCTGCGTCTGCACGCCTGCCGCGTTCGGGTTGCGCACCTGCACCGGCGTGCCTGCAGTCCCCATCTCGGCCCCCGCGCCGACCAGCCGCGCATCGTGTGCGTGCGCGGCGTCGCGCACCTCGGCCGCGGTGGCCTGGTGGCCGGCCTCGTCGCCGTACCCGATCGTCACGAACCTCGCCATGGCGTTTCCCTCCCGTCTCGGCTCCGCTCTCGATGATGCCCCCCCCGGAGCGGCCGCCGGTGGCCTCAGAGCGTGGGGAAGTCGTCGCCCAGCAGGCGTTGCGGTCTCGCGCACCGTTTCGTCCGTGACGTCGCAGGTTCTCAGGTCGGCCGGGGCCGCGGAGTGGACCTCGGTCAGTGCGTGGAGCTCGAGAGCGATGCCGTCGGGGTCACGGAAGTTCAGTGGCGCCCGAGCGGCTGTCCGGTGAACCGACCACCTACTGCGTCCGTGTGGCGAAACAGGGCGAGGGTGAACCATGCTGCCGCGTGGATGACGATGCGGCCGTAGCCGACAACGAGCGCGCGCCGCCCAGATCATGGACGAGCACGGCTGGCCGGGTCGCCGTCGGGTCGCCATCATCGATGCTCATCCCGCGAAGCTGCCTCAGGCGTCGTGAGTCACACGGCGTGGCCGAGATGGGCCAGCGCCTGCCGCAGCAACACCCCGTGGCCGCGCTCCATCTCGGCCTGCACCAACGGGTCGAGTGCCTGCTCGGGGGTGAGCCAGGTGAGGTCGAGCGCGTCGTTCTGTGGCGCACAGTCGCCGGCGACCGGCACCACGAACGCCAGCGACACGGCGTGCTGGCGCGGGTCGTGGAAGGGGGTGACGCCGGGGGTCGGGAAGTACTCGGCCACGGTGAAGGGCTGCGGGCTCGGGGGCACGCGCGGCAGGGCCATCGGGCCGAGGTCCTTCTCGATGTGCCGCAGCAGGGCCGCTCTGACCCGCTCGTGGTGCAGCACCCGCCCGGACACCAGCTCGCGGCAGACGTCGCCGTCGGCGCCGAGCCGCAGCAACACCCCGACCGCTGTCACCGCTCCGCGCTCGTCGACCCGCACCGGCACGGCGTCGACGTAGAGGATGGGCAGCTTCTCACGGGCGAAGTCGAGCTCTTCGCGGCTCAGCCACGCGGCGTTGTGGTGCACCTCGAGGTTGCTCATGGGCTCGATCGTGCCACGTCGGCGGGGCGGGCCGGCTGCGGTTCCGCCGGGTCGGCGAGCGGATGCCGGGGCACGGCATCCGTCCCCCGTCCCGACGGCGGCGCGAAGCTGACGGGCTCCTCGAACGCTGCCCGGCGGGCCGCCCGCCGCAGCGCTCCGAGCACGGCGCGGCCGGTGACGAGCACGAGCACGGCGGTGGTGATGGCCCGCATGACGTCCCAGCCGAGGCTGGTCGCCAGGGTGAAGACGAGGAAACGGTGGAGGTTCTCGAGCACCGGTCCCCCCGCCACGAACGACAGCTCACCGCTCAGGCCGGTGGTGAAGGGCCAGAACGACAGGTTGAGCAGCAGGCCGTAGACCAGCCCGGCCACCGCGCCGTAGCCCGCCAGCACGATCACCTCGGCGCGGCCCCGAAGCGGGGGCAGCAGGCCGGCGCCGCAACCGACCCAGGCGGCACCGAGCATCTGGAACGGCAGCCACGGCCCGACCCCGCCGGTGACCAGCGCGGACGCGAACAGCGTCGTCGCGCCCAGCACGAACCCGAACCCCGCGCCGAACACGCGCCCGCCGAGCACGAGCAGGAAGAACACGGTCTCCAGGCCGGCCGTGCCGGCCCCCAGCGGGCGCAGGGCGGCTCCGATGGCGGCGAGCACGCCGAGCATGGCGACGGCCTTGACGTCCATGCCACCCTCGCTCATCTCGGCGAGCACCACGGCGAGCAGCAGCGGCAGCACGAGCGCGAACACGAGCGGCGCGTCGGTGCCGTGCGCCAGCCCGGAGTCGGGGGACACGAGCAGCGGCCAGCAGAAGGCGACCAGCCCCGCCAGCGACACCAGGGCCACCGCCGCCAGCGACCGGGGCCGCAGGGTCAGCGCCCGGGTGCGCCGTCTCATGACGCCACCCCGGCGAGCGCCATTCGCACGTCGTCAACCGTGAGCCACGGGCCGGGAGCCGTCACCTTGGACACCTGCGGCGCGAACGCGGGGGAGGACACGACGACCTCGGTGGTCGGCCCGTCGGCCACGACCTCCCCGGCGGCCATCACGACGACCCGGTCGGAGCACTCGGCGACGAACTCCACGTCGTGCGTCGACACCACGACCGACCGGCCCCGCGCGGCCAGCCCGCGCAGCACCCGGCTCAGCGCCGCCTTGGCCGTCGGGTCCAGACCGCGGGTCGGCTCGTCGAGCAGGAGGACCGTCGGGTCGGCGGTGAGCTGCACCGCCAGCACCAGGGCGAGCTTCTGGCCCTCGGACAGGTCACGCGGGTGCTGCTGCGCCGGGATGCCGGGGGCCACCGCCTCGAGCAGCCGCCGGCAGGTGCCGCCTGCCACGCCGCTCTCGCGGTCGGCCTGCTCGCACTCGCCGCCGACGGTGTCGAGGTAGAGCAGGTCGGCGGCGGTCTGCGGCACCATGCCGACCAACGAACGTCGCTCTCCCGCAGGCAGGTTTCGGGGCTCGACGGTCTCGGATGCCGTGCCGGTCGTGCCGGTCGTGCCGGTCGTGCTGGTCGTGCTGGTCGTGCTGGTCGTGCCTGCCGTGCCTGCCGTGCCTGTCGTACCGGTGCCCGTCGGCGGTCGAGTCGCGCGTACCGATCCCGACGTGAGGGTTCCGCTGCCCTGAAGGGCCCAGAGCAGGGAGGACTTGCCGCAGCCGTTGCGGCCCATGACGGCCGTGACCTCGCCGGGGTGCAGGTCGAGGTCGATGCCGGCCACGGCCAGCACGTCGCCGGGGTGGCGCACCACGACGTCGCGAGCCCTGAGCGCCACCTCGAGGGTGTGCGTACTTTGACCTATTGGTCGATCTTGACCCGGCGGTGTGTGCGTACTTTGACCTATTGGTCGATCTTGACCCGGGGGCAGGGTCGCGGTGAGCCGGGCCCGCAGCCCTCGGGCGGCGCGCCGCGCGTCACGAACCGACAGCGGCAGCGGCGACCACCCGGCATACCGGCCGAGCTCAACCACGGGAGAGGCGATGTCGCTGTCGACCATGAGGTCCGAGGGCAGACCGGAGCGAACCTCGCCGGAGGGCGAGACGTGCACCACGGTGTCGGCGTAGTGCAGCACCCGTTCGACGCGGTGCTCGGCGACCACCACGGTGACCGCGAGGTCGTGCACCAGCCGCGTGATCGTGGCGAGCACCTCCTCGGCCCCGGTCGGGTCGAGGGCCGAGGTCGGCTCGTCGAGCAGGATGACCCGGGGGTGGGCCGTGAGCACCGACCCGATCGCCACCCGTTGCTGCTGGCCCCCGGACAGCTCGCGCAGCGCGACGTCGCGCAGTTCGGCGATGCCGAGCAGGTCGAGGGTCTCCTCGACCCGTTTGCGCATCGTCGCTGCCGACAGGCCCAGCTGCTCCATCCCGTAGGCGAGCTCCTCCTCCACGGTGTCGGTGACGAACCCGGCGAGCGGGTCCTGCCCGACGACCCCGACGAGGTCGGCGAGGTCACGCGGGCGGTGGTCGCGGGTGTCGCGGCCGTGCAGGCGCACGTGACCGGTGAGGGTGCCGCCGGTGAAGTGCGGCACCCGGCCGCACATCGCACCGAGCAGCGTCGACTTGCCCGACCCCGTGCGTCCGACGACGAGGGCCAGCTCACCCTCGGCGATGGTCAGGTCGACGTCGCGCAGCACGGGCCGTGTCGAGAGGGGCAGGGTCACCGACACCTGCGACAGGGAGATGGCGGAGTCAGCCACCGGCCCCCACCTCCTCCCGTGCGCCGCGCCGGGGCACCCGTGGGGCGGGGCGCGGTGGTTCGGGCGTGAGGTAGGCGGGCAGGGCGCCGACGAGCAGCCCGAGCACCGCGGCGAGGGGCAGCGGCGGGAACGACAACGGCGTCAACGGCATCGCGAGCTGGTCGGGGGACGTGCGCGAGAGGGCGACGAGCGCGGCGGCCGCCGCCACACCGCATCCGACGGTCAACCACTCCGCGCCTCGCCACGGGTCCGGCCGGTAGGTGCTGCGCTCCACGTGCCGCCCCCCGAGCCACAGTCCGAGGCCGGAGAGCAGCAGCCCGATCAGCAGGGTCGGCGTGCCCATGAAGGCGGGGGTCGTGGTGTCGAGCACGCCGTAGATGCCGACCGCGCTCGCGAGCAGCCCGGCCAGGGTGACCGTGCCGGTGACGAACCGGTGGGGGCGGGGAGCGGCGCCGGCCCGGCCGTAGCCGCGCGAGTCCATCGCGGCGGCGAGCAGGAGCGACCGCTCGAGGGTGTCCTCGAGCACGGGCAGCGCGACCGACGGCACCGACCGGATGCCGCGGCTGGTGTCGCCGCGCAGCTGCCGGGCCCGGCGCACGCGCTGCACGCTCTCGGCCAGCTGGGGCGCCACCGACACGGACACCACGACCGCCGACCCGATCTCGTGCAGGGCCGAGGGCAACGAGCGCAGCAGCCGCTTGGGGTTCGCCAGGGCGTTCGCGGCGCCGATGCAGGCGATGATCACGGCGAGCCGCAGGCCGAGCACCGCGGCGCCGACCAGCCCCTCGAGGTAGACCGTGCCGCCGAGCTCGATGCCGGCCGCCCACGAAGGAAGCGTCACCCCTGGCAGGGTCAGCACGACGATGGTGCCGAACTTCAGCCCCACGAGCACGTGCAGCACCACCCGCACCACGATGATGAACAGCCCGAGCCACAGGTAGAGCCGGAAGGCCCGCGCCCACGGCGAGCTGCCGCGCCGGTTGGCCACCACGAGTGCGACGACGGCCAGTGCGAGCAAC
Organism: Actinomycetales bacterium; assembly: GCA_038210185.1. Classification (GTDB taxonomy): domain Bacteria; phylum Actinomycetota; class Actinomycetes; order Actinomycetales; family Dermatophilaceae; genus Fodinibacter. Next base: position 3,314 of record JBBQWX010000003.1, on the reverse strand, counting down.
AGCAGGATCGGGTTGTTCGTCGTGCTGACCGCGACGGCCATGCCGACGGCCCACCCCCACCAGGCGGCCGGGTGGACCGCGCGGGGAAGGGTGGCGCTCATCGGACCATCATCGCCTCATCCGCGTCGCTTCCACGCGGCCCAGCCGGCCCCGCCGGCGACGAGCGCCACGAGCGCGGCACCTGCGACGAGGGTTCCGGGGCCGGTGCCGTTGTCGCCCCCGGTCGACGTCGGGGCGGCGGCGATGTCGGATGCCGATGCGCTGGGGCTCGTCGACGTGGTGCCGTCGGCGCTCGGCGAGGCCGATGCCGTGCCGCTCGCGGACGGCGGGGCGCTCGCCGTGGGCGGCGCCGTGCCGGTCGCGCTGCCGGAGGGACCGGTCGACGTGGTGGTCGGTGTCGTCGCCTCCGGGGCCGACGTGGTCGCCTTGAGCTTCGAGGTGGCGGGCTTCGAGGTGGGGGGCTTCGAGGTGCGGGGCTTCGGCTTCGCGGTGGGCTTCGCCGGCACCGGCGCACTGGTCTTCGGAGGGGCCGGGGGAGCGATGCCGGGCTGCTGGCCCGAACCGAAGCGGAAGCCCACGACGCTTCCGGGGGCGGGGTCGTAGGTAGCGACCCCGTTGGAGCTGTACACCCAGCTGCCGCCGCGCTCGGCGTGGAAGAAGGCCCAGTAGGCGTCCCCCGGGGGCATCCGCACGCACGGGTCGGACGTGGGATGGCCGTTGATCCGGCAGACGACCGAGCCGGGGAACTGCTGCGGGTAGTCGACGCCGAAGCCGGCGGAGGCCAGAGCCTTCAGCGCCGACGACGGGTTCCCCGAGGCACACTTCGTGCTGGTCGAGCCACCGGTGTCGACGACGACCGTGACTCCCTCGCTGCCCGAGCAGGCCGCGGCGCTCGCCGGCGCGGCCGCCACCACGAGCCCGGCAAGCGCCAGGGCCGAGGCGGCGCCGACACCGGCGGCGCGGCCGAGCAGACGGGACACGGGGCGGCGCATCAGGAGTGCGCCCCCCGACGTCGCGACGACGCCCAGACGGCCAGGGCACCGGCGAGCACGAGCAGCAGGCCCAGCCCGGCCGGCACCAGCGGGTCGGTGCCGGTCTGCGCGAGCGATCCTGTCGCGGCCGATGTGACGCTGGCCGACGGGTCGGAAACCGTAGCACCCGGGGTCGGGTCGCCACCAGAGGTGGGGCCGATGCTCGCGGACGGCGTCGTCGTGGGGCCGGCAACCGTGACGGGCTGACGCGTGGGGACCGGCGGGCAGGTGCTTCCCGGCGCGGCGCCCCCGACCCCGGGCGCCACGGCATCCACGAGGGAGCCGCCTGCGAGACCCAGGGTCGCCTGTGGAGTGGCGCGCAGGTCCGAGTCGGTGGGAACCGTCGTCGACCGCGTGTCGGCGGAGAAGGCGATGCCGCCGCGCAACGGCACCGGGGTCGACTCGTCGTACTGCAGCGTGGCGACAAAAGCCCCGGCGGTGGCTGCCGCCGCGGTGCGACCCCCCGCCACGAAGGCCTGGGCTGCCACGCCGGTCGTGTTGGCGTTGACCGCACCGTCGGCGCTGGCGAAGCCGCCCGAGGCGTCCTGCACGTCCTCAAGAAGGTCGAGCCCCCGGCCGGCGGCGGCGGCTGCCCTCGCCGGTAGGCCCGCGTCGTCGCCACAGACCAGGGTGTCGCTCGCCATCAGCATCGCCTGCACCGCAAAGGCGGTGGCGTCGGCGTCGCTGACGCACCCGGCGGAGTCGTAGAGCGTTCCGCGGAACCCGCCGTCGGCACACTGTTGGTCCAGGACTGCCTGCACCGCAACGGCATTGAGCCCTTCACCAGCCCGGGAGAGGGCGAGCACCGCGAGCGACTGCCCGATGGTGTTGGAGTAGTCGCCGTAGGCGGAGTCGTCGCTGAAGCGGCCCTTGGTCGTCTCGAGGGCCTGCAGCTCCGCGACCAGGTCGTGGCCGCCGAAGGACGTCGGGTCGGAGCCGGTGACCACGGTCGCGAGCAGTGCCTTGGCGAGCGGGCCGGCGTAGACCTCGCCGCCCGCCCCGATGTAGGTGTCGAGGTTGTCCTCCAGGTACGCCAGTGAGGCGTTCGACTGGCTCTGCTGGGTGCCCACGGCGCTCAGGGCGATGATGGCGTCGATGGTGTTGCCACCGTCGAAGAACGTGCTGTTGGGGTAGACGTAGTGGTCGTTCGCCGCGGCCAGCGTGCTGGAGATGAACGCCGCAGCGGCCTCGTCCCCGTTCGCGGCGAGCAACGGCAGGACCCCGGCCCTTCCGCTGGGGGCGGCGCTCTCGGGGATCGTCGGCGTGGGCGAGCCGGTGGGCGAGGGCGCCGGGCTTGACGGGCCTGACGAGCCTGAAGGGCTTGTCGGGCTGGTCGGGATGGTGGGGGTCGGCAACGGGGTTGTCGTCGCGCTCGGGTCACCCGGCAGGGTGACGGTCGGTGTGGGCGACCCGGTGGCGGTGGTGGTGGGCGACGTGGACGCCGATGCCGGGGGGCCGGCATCCGCGGTCGGGCTGATGGTGGGGTCCGCGACTGCGCTGGTCGCCGAGGCGCCGACGAGCGCCGCGGCCACGAGCAGGGTGCCGGCACGCCGTGACAGCGCGCTCCGGGCGGTGGTAATGGTGGACATCGGTGCCTTCCTGAGCGGTTCAAGACGTGATGCCCGAACCACCGGGAGCCCCGGTCACTCGGGCTCCGTCCCGCATTCCTCGACGGTGTTGTGGAGCCGCTCGCACCTGCCGGGCATTCCGACTCGCCGCGACGTGACGTCGCGACCCACGGCTGCGGGACAGTGCCGGACTTGGACCGGCTTCCCCCGAACAGGTGCGCGTGGTGCCGCCCGAAGGCGACGCCCAGACTCTACTCCCCCGCGGGGTCCGGCATGCCAGGCTCAGAACGGGGGTGGGTCGGTGTCGTGGCAGCGTTCGGCGGCTGGGGTCTTGCGGGTCTTCGGGTGCGGCCGGTGGCCGGTGTCGTCTTGGACCAGGACCCAGGGTTGGTGTTGGTGTTGGAGTTCGGTGCGGTGTCGGCCGTGGTGGTCGCGCCAGGTGGTGACGGGTGCTGGGGTTCGTGTTGGTGGTGCGGTGGTGAGGTGTTCCAGGAGGTACTCGAGCTCGCTGTGCGGTCCGTCGGGCAGCAGGGTGCGTGCCCGGCTGGTGCTGGTGGCCGTCACCCCGGATGCCGTGGGGTCGGTGTCGCCGTGGGGGGTGGTGAGGATGGTGGTGTGCAGGGCGTCGACGGGTGCGGTGGTGCGGGTTCGTCCGGTGGGGTCGGTCCAGGTGGCGGTGGCGTCGGGGGTGAGGGTCAGGCTCCAGCCGGGGCGT
>JBBQWX010000002.1:0-78819 GCA_038210185.1 Actinomycetales bacterium | reverse complement strand
GCAAGGACCTGCGTGGCCTGGTCACCACGCCGTGCGGCGCCGGCGGATCCGACCTCTGGCTGCTCGGCGGGGGCCCCGGGCCGGGCCGACAGGAACGCCTCGTGCTCACCAACCCGGGCGCCAACCCGGTGTCCGCCGAGGTCAGCGTGCACGGCACGTCGGGCCGGCTCGGGGACCCCGTGGTCGAGACGGTCGCTCCGGGGGGTCGGGTCAGCGTGCTGCTCGACGCCCGCTACGGCGCGGAGACGACGCCCGCCGTCCACGTGCGCTCGGGTGGCGGCGGCGTCCAGGCCACGCTCACTGACACCTGGGTGGCGGGCAGCACCGCGCTCGGAGCCGAGACCACCGTTGCCGCGGCCACACCTGGAACGGTCGTGGTGGTGCCGGGGGTGGTCGTCGACGCCGATGGCTCCACCGCCGTGCGGGTCGCCGTGCCGGGGGAGCGGGGCGCCGTGGTCAGGTTCAGCGTGCTCGACCGCGACGCACCGGTGCCGCTGAAGGGCGAGAGCGTGCTCAGTGTGCCCGCCGGTGCGGTCGGTGAGCTTCCGCTCGCCGGCCTGCCCGATGGCACGTTCTCCGTGACCCTGCGGGCCGACGTGCCCGTGGTCGCCTCGGCGTTCACCCGCATCGGCACCGGCAAGGTGCCCGGTGACTTCGCGTGGTCGCCGGCGACCACGGGTGTGGGCTCGCTCGGCGGGGCGGCGTTCCGGCGCAGTGACAGCGTCGTGCGCACCGCCCACCTCGTGAGCACCGGTGGCAACGCCACCGCCGAGGTCATCACGGTCGTCGACGGCGAGCGGCGCAGCCGCGAGGTCGAGCTGCTGGCCGACCGGGTGGCGACCGCTCCCCTCGACGGCGCGACCTCGGTGTGGGTCCGCCGCATCACCGGCAGCGGCGAGCTGCGCGGCACCATCGTGTCCTCCAGTGGCACCGGCCGGGGCCGCCTGCTCTCGTCGATGCCGCTTTCGGAGAGCATGCTGACCTCCGAGGTCAGCCGCGCCTTCCCGCTGCCCTGAGCGCTCAGCCGTCGGGGTCGAGCCCCGGGTCCAGCTCCTTCGGCGGAACCCCCAGCAGCGCAGCCACCTGCTCGGTGACCACCTCGCGCACGATGTCGGCGAGGTCGAGGTCGTCCTGCGCCCGGGCCTCGATCGGCCGCCGGTAGACCAGAACCCGGGGTGCCCTGGTGGGCGTGCCCCGCAGCAGCCGACCGAGCGGGGCGATCTGCTCCTCCCACGGCGCGGGGTCCTGCGGTGGCACGTCCTCGACGGCGAACTCGAGGGCGGCATGGCGCGTGCCGAGGTGGGGGCGCACGCGCTCGGCCGCGTGCAGCACCAGCGCGTCGAACCGGGCCCTGCGGGTCTCCATGGCGGGCACCGGGGGCCAGGCCAGCGGGCCGCGCACCCCCCGGCCGTGGCGCTCACGGCGTCGCGAACCTGTCACGCCCGGCATGCTACGGCGTGCCTGCGCCCGGCCGTCGGGGGTGCCGCCTAGAGTTCCTGGGGTGAACCTGTCCCGTCGGTGCTCCAAGACGGCCTGCCGCGGCGCCGCGGTCGCCACCTTGACCTACGTGTACGGCGACCGGGCTGCCGTTCTCGGGCCACTGGCGACCTACGCCGAGCCGCACACCTACGACCTGTGCGCGGAGCACGCCACGCGGCTCACCGCCCCCCGGGGCTGGGAGGTCGTCCGGCTGGCCACCGACTACCCCGAGCCGCAGCCGAGCACCGACGACCTGCTCGCCCTCGCCGACGCGGTCCGTGAGGCGGGCCGGCCCCGCACCTCGACGCCCGCCGCCGCTGCCGCCGCCGCTGTTGTCGATTCCGGGCCGGCCGTGGTGCCTGGCGAGGTCCGTCGCGGGCACTTGCGCGTGCTGCGGGGCAGCGCCGAGGGCTGAGCGTCCCGGCCCGGCAGCGAACCCTCATCCGTTCGGTCAGACCTCGGCGTCCTTCGGTCACACCCTCCGCCCCGCCCGCTCGCTGCGGACAGTAGGTCGTATCCTGAGAAGGGCCGATTCATGGCCCATCTCGAACGACCTCGGAGGTGGCGCGTTGTCGGGACTGCGCCACCGTAGACCCGGCCAGAGAGGCGTCCGGGTCGCCCGCGCTGAGCGCGGCGCGGTCGCCGTCGAGGCCGCCATCGTCTCCACGTTGCTCCTCACGATCCTCGCGGGTGTCGTCGACGTGTCGATGCTCTTCCGCACGACCTACGAGGTGAGCTCGGCGTCGCGCGCCGGGGCCCGCCTCGCGGCGCAGCAACCTCTGGATCCCAACTTGGCGCAGCACGCAGCGGTGCAGGTCGCCACCTCGATGGACGGCATGAACTACTCAGACATCACGAAGCTGTGGGTGTACAAGGCGAACCCGAACTCGCCCACCGGGGAACCCTCATCAGGGAGCGGGTGCGGCTCGCAGTGCGTGCAGTTCACCGTGTCGGCTGACGCCAACGGGCACCCCGTCGTGAGTGCCGGCGCAGGCAGCTGGACGGGCCGCATGGCGTGCGCCGGAGACCCGGTCGCGGGAGTCGACCCCGTGGACGCCGTCGGCGTGCGGGTCCAGTACCGGCACGACGCCCCCATCATGTTCGGCGAGGGCAAGCTGGTTCAGGAGACGACCACGATGCGGCTCGAGCAGCTTTCCTCGGCACTCGTGTGCTCGTCGCCATGACCAGTCAGCGCCGGGAGCGCGGTGCGGCCGCCGTCGAGGCCGCCCTCGTCACGCCACTGTTCATCGTGCTCGTCCTCGGCATCATGGAGTTCGCGCTGTTCTTCCAGAACAACCTGTCGGCCTCGGATGCCGTCAAGGCAGGGGTGCGCATGGCGTCCGCCGAGCCACGCAACGCCAACTTCGCGCAGGACGCCGCCGACCGTGTGCAGATCGCCGGCGGAGCCATCAACAAGAGCAACATCGAGCAGCTGTGGGTTTACAAGGCCAACCCGACCGATGAGTTCCCGCAGGGCTCCAGCTCGTTCGCCGACTGCACCGTGTGCGTCAAATTCCGCTGGAACGGCTCGCAGTTCACCCCGACCTACTCGAACTGGGCCGCGGCGAGCCAGCGCGCCTGCGCGGCTGGGACGCTCGACCGAGTCGGGGTCTACCTCCAGCTGCGCCACGACGGCCTGACCCGGATGGTGTTCACGACGATCACCATCCGCGAGGCGAATGCTCTGGGATTCGAGCCCATCCCGGCCTCGAACGGCTGCGGACCCTGAGGAGGGCCAACATGACACCACGACACCCGAGGACTCGCGCCCGGCGCGACGAGCAGGGTTACATCGCCGTGACAACAGGTCTGCTCCTCATCGTGCTGATGTCCTTCTCGGCGTTCGCCGTCGACGTCGGCAACTGGTACCTCACGGGTCAGCGTGCACAGCGAGCCGCGGATGCCGCAGCGCTGGCTGGAGTGACGAAGCTGCCCGGGAACCAGACGGCTGCCTTCGCGATGGCCAAGAGCTACTCGGCGAACAACGGGTTCAAGGACGGGACCGCGTCCACGACGGTGACCGGGGCGCTCAGCGGCGGCCCGACGCGGCTGCGGGTCGACGTGACCCGCACGGTCGACAACATCTTCGGGCCGCTGCTCGGCAAGCCCACCACGACGGTCAGCCGCTACGCCGTGGCTGACTTCGCGGGCCCGGTGCCCCTGGGCAGCCCGTGCAACCGGTTCGGCGACGACCCGGAACCCAACACGCTCACCGCCAGCAGCAACTGTGACGACACCGGGCTCTTCTGGGCGAACGTCGGCAGCCCTGCGGCGGCCAAGAGCTACGGCGACGCCTTCCAGAACAACAGCTGTTCCAGCGAGGACGGCTGCAGCAGCGGTACGAACATGGACTACGACGCCAGGGGCCACGTCTTCACGGTCACGCTGCGCCAGCCGGTGAGCAACCTCAAGCTCGAGGCCTTCGACCCGGCGCAGATTGTCGTCGGCGACACCTGCACCTCGAACAGCACGAACAACCTCGCCCTGGCCAAGAACCTCGGCGGCAACGCCGTGGTCAGCAACCCCCTACAGCGTTACGCGCCGGGCGCGGGGGTGTGGTGCACCGGCGACCAGCCCTTCAACACCGGTCTGGTCAAGACCCAGTTCATCATCCGCTCCCCGGGCAACAACCCGTGGGACCCGACGACCTGGCCCATCGTCAACACCTGCACCAAGTTGTATGAGCCCTTCAGCGGCGACCTGTCCAAGGTCCTTGACACGACCACGTCGCAGTACACCGCCCGCCCGGACGTCGCGGCGAACTTCCGCCGGTGGGTCACCCTGTGCGACTTCCCCGGCACGACCCTTCCGGGCACGTACGCCATCCAGGTGAAGACCAACGGACTGCTCGCCGACAGCCAGGGCGGCCACAACCGGTACGGCCTGCGCGCTTCGGGCTCCGCCACGGGCGACAAGGACAACATCTCCATCGCGGGGTTCGGCAAGATGGTCCTCTACGCCAACACCCCCGGCGGCGCCAGGACGAAGTTCTTCCTGGCCCGCATCCCGTCGTCCTCGAACGGGCAGATCTTCAACGTCAGCCTCTTCGACATCGGTGACGGTGCCACGAGCGGCAGTACCATCACGGTCCTGCCACCGTCGGAGATCGGCGGCAGCTTTGCGGGGTGCAAGGGCAATGGCGTTAAGACCGGCAACCTGACGGACTGCAAGATCTCGGTCAGCGGGTCCTACAACGGCAAGTGGCAGACGATCAGCGTCCCGATCCCCGTGAGCTACAGCTGCACCGACTCCTCGCCCACGGGCTGCTGGGTGCGCTTGGAGTTCTACTACGGCAGCGGGTCGAACCCGTCCGACACCACGTCGTGGCAGGCCTCGGTCGAGGGCGACCCCATCCGCCTCGTGGAATGAGGAGGAGTATCCCGGTGAGCGGGGCGATTCTCGCGCTCACGTAGGCTCGCCACCCGTGACCTCGTTCTCCCTGTCCGATGTCGTCAAGGCCTATGACGTGCGTGGCACCGTGCCCGACCAGCTCGACGCCCGGGTGACGCGTGCGCTCGGTGCCGCCTTCGCCGAGGTCGTCGTCCGCGCCGACGGGGCCACCGGCTGCGTCGTCGCCCACGACATGCGCGCCTCCAGCCCCGAGCTCAGCACCGCCTTCGCCGACGGCGCCCGCAGCCGCGGCGTCGACGTCACCCTGATCGGCCTGGCGAGCACCGACGGCCTGTACTACGCCAGTGGGGCCCTCGACCTGCCCGGGGCGATGTTCACGGCCAGCCACAACCCCGCCGCCTACAACGGCATCAAGCTGTGCCACGCCGGGGCCCGCCCGGTCGGCCAGGACACCGGCCTCGCCGACGTGCGCGTCACCGCCGAACGCCTCCTGTCCGGCGACGTCGCCGACCCCGACCCTCCCGAGAACCCCGTCGGTGCCGTCGAGGAGCGCGACGTCCTCGCCGACTACGCCACCTTCCTGCGCGGCCTGGTCGACCTGAGCGGCATCCGCCCGCTCACCGTCGTCGTCGATGCCGGCAACGGCATGGGAGGGCACACCGTGCCGGCCGTGCTGGGCACCGGCGCCGGCCTCCCCGCCCTGCCGCTCACCGTCATCCCGCTGTACTTCGAGCTCGACGGCACCTTCCCCAACCACGAGGCCAACCCCCTCGACCCGAGGAACCTCGTCGACCTCCAGGCCGCCGTCCGCGAGCACCAGGCCGACCTCGGCCTGGCCTTCGACGGCGACGCCGACCGCTGCTTCGTCATCGACGAGCGCGGCGAACCGGTGAGCCCCAGTGCGATCACCGCGCTGATCGCCCGCCGCGAGGTCGCCAGGGCGGTCGCCGAGGGGGCGGATGCCGCAGACGTCACCGTGGTCTACAACGTCATCTGCTCCGCGCAGGTCCCCGAGGTCATCGCCGCCACCGGCGCCCGTGCGGTGCGCACCCGGGTGGGCCACTCCTTCATCAAGGGCGAGATGGCCCGCCACGACGCGGTGTTCGGTGGCGAGCACAGCGCCCACTACTACTTCCGCGACTTCTGGTTCGCCGACACCGGCATGCTCGCCGCGATGCACACCCTGGCCGCCCTCGGCGAGCAGGCCGCCCCGCTGAGCACCGTCATGGCCGACCTCGCCCGGTATGCCGCGTCGGGCGAGCTCAACTCGACCGTCACCGACGCGGCGGCCGCGACCGAGCAGGTGCGGACCTGGGCGCAGCCGCAGGGTGTCGACACCGACGAGCTCGACGGGCTCACGCTGACCCATGCCGGCGACGGTGACGGCGACCCGATGTGGTGGCTCAACCTGCGCGCCTCGAACACCGAGCCACTGCTGCGGCTCAACGTCGAGGCGGCCGACGCGGCCACGATGGCCCGGGTGCGTGACGAGGTGCTCGCCATCGTGCGCGGCGACGGCTGAACGAGGGCCGTGTGGGAGGATCGGCACCGACCTCGAGAACCCCTGTCGGAAGGACCCCCATGACCGAGCAGGCCACCCCCGCGTCGCCGATCGAGCCGTGGCTGCGCGAGATCCTGCGCTGCCCGGCCTGCCGCAGCGAGCTTCGTGACGAGACCGGCGAGACGGGTCCCGAGCTGGTCTGCACCTCGGCCTCCTGCGGGCTCGCCTACCGCATCGACGACGGCGTGCCGGTCCTGCTCGTCGACGAGGCCCGCCGGCCGGCCTGACCGGCCGACGAGAGGACACCCTCGATGCCGTGGGTCGACGAGAAGCTGCTGGACGACCCGGACGCCCTGCTCGCCCTCGACAGCCGCGAGTCGCTCCGCTCGCTGGCGTCCGCCGGTGCCCAGGTGCGCCGGGCCCTCGTCTCCGCCGACGAGGCGGGCATCGCCCGGGTCAGCGGCGGTGAGCGTCCGCGGTCGGTGCTCGTCGCGGCGCTCGGCGGGTCCGCCCTGGTCTGCGACGTCCTCGACCTGCTCGCCGAGCCCGGGTCGCCCGTGCCGGTGATGACCCGGCGCGGCGCCCCACTTCCCGGCTGGGTCGGCCCGCTCGACCTCGTCATCGCCGTGTCCCAGTCCGGTCGCGCTGCCGGCCCGCTGGCCCTGGCCGCGGAGGCCGCCCGGCGCGGCGCCTCGCTGCTCACCGTGGGGGCAGCCGGGTCCCCGCTGGCTGAGGTCAGTGCCCGTGCCCGCGGCGTGCACGTCGAGGTCGCGATCGCCACGCCCTCCTCGCGCACCGCGCTGTGGTCGATCCTCACGCCGGTGCTCGTCGCCGCCGACCTCCTCGGTCTCGCGCCGTGCACCCGCCCCGTGCTCGAGCGGGTCGCCGATGTCCTCGACCAGGTCGCCGAGGAGTGCCGGCCGAGCTCGGAGTCTTTCGTCAACCCCGCCAAGGTGATCGCCGTCGGGTTGGGCGAGAGCGTGCCGGTCGTGCTCGGTGACGGAGCCCTCACGGGAGTGGCCGCCTCCCGAGCGGCCTCGATGCTGGCCCGCACGGCGCGGGTCCCGGCCACGCACGGCGAGCTGCCCGACGCGGCATCCCAGGTCGTGGCGTGCCTCGACGGTCCCTACGGCTCCGGTGCCGGGCTGCAGCGCCCCGCGGGCGGTGGCGACCTCTTCGCCGACCCCTACCTCGACGGTCCGGCGGCGCCCAGGCTGGGCCTGCTCGCCCTGCGCGACCCCGCGCTCGACCGTCGCGGGCGCGACCTCGCCGATGCCGTGGTCGCCTCGGCGCGCCAGGCCGGTGCGACGGTGATCGAGCAGGAGGCGCGCGCCGGCGAGCCGATCGAGCGCCTGGCGTCGCTCGTGGCCCTCACCGACTTCGCCGCGACCTACCTCGCGCTCGGACTGGGGCTCGACCCGGCCGTGTCGCGCCACGTGGTCGAGCTGCGCGACCGCACCGGCTGACGCGACCGGCACCGACACGGCCGCCGGCGGGTCAGCGCGAACGTCGGTCGGTCAGCCGACGGGTTGGGCCAGGGTGAGTCGCTCGGCCCCCGGCAGCGTGAGCAGGTCCGCGCCGTCGATCAGCAGCTTGCTGCGGCGCAGCCCGCTGCCGACCACCACCTCACCGGCGGCCACCACGGCCTCGTCGACGAGCACCGGCCACCCGGGCGGCAACCCCACCGGCGTGATGCCGCCGAACTCCATCCCGGTCAGGCCCACGGCGTCATCCATCGGGGCGAACGAGATCTTCCGGGCCCCCAGGTGGCGGCGCACCACCCCGTTGACGTCGGCCCGGTGCGTGGCCAGCACCATGACGGCCGCGTAGGTCGTCAGGTCGCCCCGTCGGCCCGCGACGACCACGCAGTTCGCGCTCGCCTCCAGGGCCACGTCGTAGGCCGCGCAGAACGCAGCCGTGTCGGCGTGCGTCGGGTCGATGGGCGCCACCAGCGCCCCGGGAACGGCGGCCACCGCGGCGGCGACCGGCACGGCGAGCAGGTCGGGGTGGGACGCGGGAGATGACCACGCCAGGGTTCCGCGAGCAGACGACATACGCCGACGTTAGACCAGCGGGGCAGGGGCGACCGGTCGGTGGTCCGCGGCGAGCGCCCCAGGATCGCGGGCATGTCGAGCGAAGGAGGGACCAAGGCCGTCATCGCCGCACTCCTCGCGAACCTCGGGATCGCGGTCGCCAAGTTCATCGCGTTTCTTCCTCACCGGGTTCTCCTCGATGCTCGCCGAGGCGATCCACTCGGTGGCCGACCCCGGCAACCAGATCCTGTTGCTGATCGGGGGCAAACGCTCGCGGCAGGAGGCGACCGCGAAGCACCCGTTCGGCTTCGACCGGGAGCGCTACGTCTACTCCTTCTCGTGTCGATCGTGCTGTTCACGGTCGGTGGCTGCTTCGCGCTGTACGAGGGGTGGCACCGTTCCAGGAGACCCGTGGCGACGCCGACCATGACCCGTTCGAGTCGCAGTGATGGTGGGTGCCGGTGGTCGTGCTCTTCGTGGCGATCGCGATGGAGGGCTTCAGCTTCCGCACCGCCGTGCGCGAGAGTCGAACACACTGCGCGGGAAGCGCTCCTGGCTGCGATCGTGCGCAGCTCCAAGGCGCCCGAGCTGCCCGTGATCCTGCTCGAGGACTTCGGCGCCCTGATCGGCCTCACGGTTGCCCTACTCGGCGTCGGCCTGATGTTGATCACCGGCAACCCGATCTTCGACGTGCTGGGCTCGGGCAGCATCGGCGGGCTGCTGGTACTCATCGCCGCGTTCCTTGCCGTCGAGATGAACTCACTGCTCGTGGGCGAGAGCGCCACCACCGCCCATCACAAGGCCATCCTCAACGCGCTGGCGGCTCCCGAGGGCATCCCATACGGGGTGGTGACGCCGTGCTCGAGCCCGACATCGACCGCGGCTCGGCCCACGAGCCCGCCGAGCGGCCGCAGCCTCGGGAACCGAGCGGGCACTGAGCTCCGGGCCCGGAGCCGAGCCGCGCATCCCCTTCGGGTGAGACGGCCCGGCGTTCCGGGCAGACCCGGTCTGTTCACGGATCCTGAGGTCACCCACCGCGCGTACGTCCCCTCCGGCGCATCGCGAGCGCGACCGACGACATGCCCCTTCCCCGGGTAGGGGGTCGCGACCTCGTCGTGGGTGCGCCGGCTTCTTCAGCGCGCCTCACCGCGCCCGCCTTGTGCTGGCAGCACGGCAATTCCCTCTATCAGACCACATGCGACGGCCTTCCGATAGGTTCCTGACCTGCGGATTCGTCCGCGGACGGGGGTCAGGTGCCGGCTCGCCAGATCGTCGATTGCGCCGCGTGACCCCCACCCGCACCGGCAGAAGCAGGCGCTGGCGGTGCGGCGGGACACGCCGCGAACTCCCGCGATCAGGCACCCGCGATCGCCGGGGTGCCTACCCTCAGGGGGGTGCGTCGCTTCCTGAGCCTGACCGCGGCCTGGCTCCTCGCCGCCGTCCTCACCATCGAGGCCGTCGCCGTCATCATCGTGCAGCGGATCGGGTACGACTCGCACGCCTACTGGATGGCGTGGCAGGGGTCGATGTACGGCGCCGTGCCGGGGGTGCCGGATGCCTACCTGTACAGCCCCGCCTTCGCCCAGGTGCTGCGTCCGTTCGCCCTGCTGCCCTGGCCGGCTTCGCCGCGCTGTTCGCCCTGGGGCTGTTGGTCGCGCTCGTCTGGCTGTTGCGGCCGCTCTCGCCGACCTGGTGGTTGCCCCTGGGCCTGATCGGGCTCAACGAGGTGGCCGCGGGAAACGTGTACCTGCTCCTGGCCGTCGTGGCCGTCGTCGGCTTCCGACACCCGGGAGCCTGGGCGTTCGCCGCACTCACGAAGGTCACGCCCTTCGTAGGGCCCGTCTGGTTCCTCGTGCGTCGTGAGTGGCGGGCCCTGGCGGTGGCACTCGGCGTCACCGCCGTGATCGCCGCCGTGAGCTACGCCATCGAGCCCGGGGACTGGTACGACTGGGTGCACTTCCTCCTCACGAACGCATCGATGACGACCGGGCGCACCGGAGGTGCGTTGTTCCCCCCGCTGCTCGTGCGCCTGCCGGTCGCGCTGGCGCTGCTCGTGTGGGGTGCACTGACCGGGCGACGGTGGACGGTGCCTGCCGCGATGGCGGTGGGGACGCCGGTGATCGCGTTCGGCTCCTTCATGGTGCTGCTCGCCCTGCCCCGCATCCTGGCCGACCGTGACGGCGACCAAGGGCAGAGAGCCGACGGTGCCGCGGCTGCCGCGGTGGAGCGACCCGCTGCGTGAGCGCTGCGATAGACTGCTTCCCTGCCGGCGCGGGTGATAACCCTCCACGAACGTGCGGCCCTGAAGGGCGACGCCGGGTCAACCACGACCGTCAGAACTCCCAAGGAGCTTCCGCATGCCCGTTGACCACAAGGTTCGTGACCTCGACCTCGCCGAGGCCGGCCGCCACCAGATCCGTCTTGCCGAGCACGAGATGCCGGGGCTGATGTCCCTGCGTGCCGAGTTCGGTGACAGCAAGCCGCTCACCGGCGCCCGCATCGCCGGCTCGCTGCACATGACCGTGCAGACCGCGGTGCTCATCGAGACTCTCACCGCGCTCGGTGCCGAGGTCCGCTGGGCCTCCTGCAACATCTACTCCACCCAGGACGAGGCCGCCGCGGCCATCGTCGTGGGCCCTCACGGCACCCCCGAGGACCCCCGGGGCGTGCCGGTCTTCGCCTGGAAGGGCGAGACCCTCGAGGAGTACTGGGACTGCACCGAGCAGATCCTCAGCTGGCCCGGCGGCGAGCTCGCCAACATGATCCTCGACGACGGTGGCGACGCCACGATGCTCGTGCACAAGGGCAAGGAGTGGGAGGCCGCCGGCCAGGTGCCCCCCACCACCGAGGACGACACCGAGGAGTTCGGTGTCTTCAAGGCCTTGGTGCGCCGTACCCTCACCCAGGACCCGCAGAAGTGGACCACGGTCGCCGCCGAGATCAAGGGCGTCACCGAGGAGACCACCACCGGTGTGCACCGCCTCTACCAGCTGGCCGAGGCCGGCGAGCTGCTCTTCCCGGCGATCAACGTCAACGACTCGGTCACCAAGAGCAAGTTCGACAACAAGTACGGCTGCCGCCACTCGCTTCTCGACGGCCTCAACCGCGCCACCGACGTGCTCATCGGCGGCAAGGTGGCCGTCGTCGCCGGTTACGGCGACGTGGGCAAGGGCTGCGCCGAGTCGCTGCGTGGCCAGGGTGCCCGCGTCATCGTCACCGAGATCGACCCGATCTGCGCGCTGCAGGCCGCCATGGACGGGTACCAGGTCGCCAAGCTCGAGAGCGTCGTCGACAAGGCCGACATCATCATCACCTCCACCGGCTGCTTAAACGTCGTCACCGCCGAGCACATGCAGCAGATGAAGAACAAGGCGATCCTCGCCAACATCGGCCACTTCGACAACGAGATCGACATGGCCGGGCTGGCGAAGGTCCCCGGCATCAGCAAGACCGAGATCAAGCCGCAGGTGCACGAGTGGACCTTCGACGACGGTGACTCGATCATCGTGCTGTCCGAGGGCCGCCTGATGAACCTGGGCAACGCGACCGGTCACCCGTCGTTTGTCATGTCGAACTCGTTCTCCAACCAGACGATCGCCCAGATCGAGCTGTTCGGGAAGACCGACGAGTACGTCGACGAGGACGGCAAGCCCGAGGTGAAGACGCTGCCCAAGCACCTCGACGAGAAGGTCGCCGAGCTGCACCTGGAGGCCCTCGGGGTCGAGCTCACCGAGCTCACCAAGGAGCAGGCCGAGTACCTCGGCGTCGACGTCGCCGGCCCGTACAAGCCCGAGCACTACCGCTACTGACCCCACTGCGCGTCCTTTGCAGGACCGCGTGGGAGGCGCCGCCGGACCTGTCCGGCGGCGCCTCGTCGTGTCGGCATTCCCGCAATCGCTTACCAACGCGCTCCTGAGGGGTCATACTTTCCTCAGGCGGGGGTTTTGCAGTTCTTGGGGTCAAGGAGGGGTCTGCCATGATGCGCGACGCTGACGTCCGCACCGCCGGTGCCGACTCGCTCGTGTCGGGGCCCCTCGTCCAGGTCACGGCGGCTGTGCGCGGCCCTCTCCTCACGCCGCGGTCGTCGCGCCTTCTCGTGCAGGTGGGGTGCTTGGGCGTCGTGACCGCGTCATCGCTGTTTCCGGTCTCGGCGCGTGCCGCCATCCTCGCCGCGCAGGTCGCGGCCGCACTGACCGTCTCTCTCGTCGTGCGGGCCCTGTGGCCAGACGACTCTGCGACCTCGCGCATCCTTCAGGTCTGGGGGGTGGGGGCCCTCGTGAGCGTGGCCGCCGTCATGTGGCTGCACGGCATCCACGGCATGGACCTGGAGCGCGCGCAGCTGGGGGCGGTTCTCGCCCTCCTCGGACTGGTCCTCCTCGGCCGGATGGGCGACGCCTATCGTGCTGCGGGCACGCGGCTAGACGCGATCCTCGGGACCCTGCCACCGCCGACCGCGGCCGGGCGACCCGACGCCAACCAGTCCGTCTGATCACCCGCTGCTCGAGCTGCCTCAAGAGCGGCGCCGGTTGCCGAGCACGAGGGGCACGCGTGGATTTGCGACAACGATGACTCGCTCATCGTGCCGTCCGAGGCCCGACCGATGAACCTGAGCACCGCCGCCGGGCACTCGTCGTTCGTCATGTCGAACTCCTTCTCGCACCTGGCGATCGCGCAGATCGAACCTTTTCGGGAAGACGGACGGCGGCCAGATGCCGTGGTGCGCCCACGGCATTCGGCTCCGGGCTGTCGCCTGGTGGCGCCGAGTCACGGGTAGGACTGCAGCAGCGGTGACTGGTCGATGGTGAAGACGTCCGCCACCCACCAGTACTGCCCGGCGAGCGCCAGGGCAACAAGCACGGCAATCGCGACCCAACGGGCACGCCGGTCGCTCGCACGTTCCGGGCGACTGTCATCGGGGAACGGCCAGAACGGCACGAGGGCCAAGAGCGAGTAGCGGACGATCCCGATGGTCGGCATTGCCGTCACTAGAACGATCAAGAGACGTAGGAGCCTGACCACACGCGGCCTCGAAAGGCCAGGTGACCGTACCGACGCCGCACGCCAGCAGAGGTAGAGCGAGGCGCCCGCAGGTGCAAGCGTCCAGGTCGCCCGACTCACGCCACCGGGTGACCGCGTGCGCGACGACCACAACTGCGACCGGCACGGTGAGAGGTCGCACGAAACCGAGGGGGACAACGGCTACGCCCGCCAGGGCCTGTGCCGCAGCATCATCCAGCGCACTGCCAGAACGATGAGGAGCAGGGCCGATGACTCGGGATAGCCGGTCTGCATGACGACCGCGCCCGGCCAGGCACACAGCAGCGTGATGTTGGCCGTCGCGACGAACGGCGACACGGTTCGGAGCAGGAGCTGGTGGAACAACGCCTCTGCGACGCGCCCGCTACGAGCGACACCATCACCGCAGCGAGTGGGAAGGCGGCGCCGGTGACGCTCATGAAGCCGTCGACGATGGTGGGATAGCCGGGGTAGAAGCTAAGGGAGACTGCGGGATGCGCGAGCCGGCGGGAGGTGGGTTGCCCGGATAGCCGTACTGCACGATCTGCCATTGCCACTGGCCGTCCCAGTTGGTGCTGACCTCGAGCAGAGACGGCGCAGCGGGCAGGGGCTCGGTCAACCAGATCGACGAGTCGAGAGGTAGCGCCGCCTGGGCACGGGCGGCCCACGCGAGGAACAAGCTGGTGACGACGCGGTGGCGACGTAGATGGCCAGGGGCACGGCGATCCATCGCCATCCGGTCACCGGCCGCCGCGCCCCGTGCGCAGGGGGCCCTCGGGCGTAGTCGAGGTCGTTGCGGTCATGCCGGCCTTCGTGGGTCGGTCGAGCTGCTGTGACGGGGCACGCCCATGGTGCCCGAGCACCAGCCGGATCGCAGGCCGACGCACTCGGCTCGAACGGTCCGTAACCGCCACGGCGCCGATGCTTGTGTCCGAACGGGGGATATCGAGCGTTCGCCCTCTGGCCGACGATGGTTGACGAGAGAACTCAAGGCTGTGTCAGTGGGGGTTGTCGGTGCCGAGGAACGACGAGGTCACGCTGGGTCAGCCGTCGGTGGGTTCCGAGCCGCTGGGGGCGTCCCCGGCGCAGGCGCAACGTCCTGACGACGGAGCCTTTCCGGAGGCCATGAACGGGACGGCAGGAACCGGGTTCACAGGCGCGGCTCTGGCCGTCCACGTGTCATCGCTGTTGCTGGCCGCCGGAGTGATCGCGTGGCCCGCGCGCGGGCTCCAGTTCTACTACGACGACTGGGCACTGATCGCCGCGCTGAATCGCGGTGACTTCTCGGTGTCCTGGCTCTTGGCGCCGCACAACGAACACTGGATCCTGTTACCCAAGCTCGTGTTCTCGCTGCTCGGCTTCACTGCGGGCGCCGGCTCCGTATGGCCCTACGTCGCAGTGACCATCCTCCTGCACCTGGTCCTGTGCCATCTCCTGTGGCGGGTGGCAGTCCGCGGAGGCAGTGACCTGTGGTTCGCCACGATCGCGGCCGCCGGGTTCGCGCTGTACGGCGCGGGGGTCGAGGACATCCTGTTCTCGGTCCAGATGGGCCTGGTCGGGAGCATGGTTCTCGGAACGGCGACCATTCTCGAGCTGAACAGCCCCCGGCCCCGCCCCGCGATCGTCATCGTGCTCTCGGTGCTCAACGTCATGACCTTCGGGCTGGCGCCGGTGTTCCTCTCCCTCTCGTGCCTGTTGCTCGCCGTTCAACGGCGCAACCGTGAGCTGTGGATGCTCGCCCCGCCCACTATGGTCTTCCTCGCGTGGTACGCGGTGCAGACTCCGGCAGCCGCGGGCGAGCCCCGTTCCGTCGAGCAGCTGCTCCTGCTGCCGCTGTACTGGGCGATGGGGGTTGGCAACGCGATGGTCTCGGTCGTGCCGTGGCGGTCGGCTGAGGATGCCGTCACGACAGGGCTCGATCCGGCGGCGGCCCTCCTGGCCTGCGCCGGTGTGGCGCTCCTGCTCGTCATCCTCTTGGCCACGGAACGAGAGCGCGGACTGCGGCCGGATCGCATGGTGACCGTGTTCCTGCTCGGACTGCCCGCGGTCGTGGTGCTGAGCAGCATCTGGCGGGTGGAGTACGGACTGGGCTACGCGATGCTGTCCCGGTACACCTACGTCGGCACCGCTTTCCTCCTGCCGTTCCTGATCTGCTTCCTCACCCGACTCGTGGCGGGGCACCGGCGAGCGCGGACGGCTACGCTCACCGCGGTGGGTGTCCTGGCAGCGGCCAATGCCATCACCTGGTGGCCAGTCGCCGAGGAGTGGTCCGACCTGACTCGCACCACCGCCCGGACCCTCGCAGCAGGGCAACAGATGCAGCGTTCCGGAGAGCCCCTGCTCGACGAGATGGCAGCGACCGCCGAGTTCGCCTTCCTGTCGCCCGCGGACCTGGCCTCCCTCGACCTGTCCCAAGTCACGAGCGAAGTGACGCAGGCAGACCAGATGAGCGCGAGGCTCGCTGGTCAGGTGGTGCTCGAAGCACTGCCGCCAAGTGCGGTCCAGTGCTCAGGCACCGGCATCCAGGAGCTGGCCGTTCCACTGGCTTCCCCATCACCGGTGTTCAAGGTGTCCCGCACTTCGAGCATCGGGCTGTCTCTCCACGACGAGTTCGGCGGCGTGTCCGGCGTCCGGGCCCCGCGGCTGCCGGCAGGGCTTTACCAGGTGCGGTCGGTTGCTCCTGGTGCGAGCTCCCTCGTCGTGGCGGACACCACGAGGTCAGGTGTTCTTTCGTCATGCGTCAGATGACCCTGAGGGGACGCCTAGGGCCGAACGACTCCCAGTCGCCTCAGCGGGTCATCGACGCCGTGCACGGCGGTGCTCAGGCGCGCAATGAGGGCTGGGAACGTCTGGGGTCCACTGCTGCGCCCTCTCCTCAGTGGTCGTGCATCGGGCGACGCAAGGTGGGGCATCAGACTTGGATGCCGGTGGGATCGGTCGCAGGTGCCTACGATGGCGCCGCAGGCGGCCGCGCTTTCCGGGCGGGCGGCCTCCAACAGCGAGAGGTGGTCGTGAGAAGGCATAGGTCCGTCTCGGGCCCCGCCGGGGTGACTGACCAGTGAGCCATCCCGAGCAGTTGGGCTTCATCGCAGCGTGCGTGTCGGCAAACCGCCCGCTGGTGAATGGATCGCGAGTACTTGAGGTCGGTTCCTATGACGTCAACGGGAGTGTGCGCCGGCTCTTTTCGGGGGCCGATGAGTATGTGGGTGTCGACCTTGTGGAAGGTCCGGGCGTTGACCGGGTAGGGGACGGAAGCATCATCGATGACCCGGACGGCTCGTGGGACGTCACAGTCTCGGGCGAATGCTTCGAGCACGACCCGCACTGGCGTCGGACCTTCGCGACGATGGTGAGAGTGACCCGCCCCGGAGGACTTGTGGCGTTCACCTGTGCATCACGAGGGCGAATCGAGCATGGGACGAGCCGGACCACCGCAAGGGAGTCGCCCGGGACGCAGTCTGTGGGACTTGACCACTACCGGAACATCTCGCCCGCAGAGGTGCGCGCGCTGCCGCTCGACGAGTGGTTCTCGTCCTGGAGGCTGCACTACGCCCCTGTGGCGGCGGACCTGTACTTCGTGGGCGTCAGGACGCCCGTGACGTCAGCGCCGTCCGCGCCGTGCGCAACCCTGCCGGAGCCAACTGTGGTCGACGACTTGGCCGACCTGATGCCACCGCGCGAAAAGGCACTCCGCGCGCCCGTGCGGGCTCTTGCCCGAGTGGTAGGCAACGAGGATGCGTTCCAGCAGGTAGCGATCCGCTACTGGAGGTGCGTCGTCGTGCTCGTCGCGGCTGCCGGATCGATCGCTCGTGCGCGCGGTCGGCGCTGACGGTGGGTGGCGCGGGGCTGCCGGGCTTGGGTGCCGCTTCGCGTCGGGGCCGCGGAGGGTGGGACCTATCCGGTTTCGGTCTCATTCTCGTCGTCCAGACCATCGTCGGCCTTGTGCAGACCGCGGGCCTGCTAAAGGCACTGGGGCCTGCCTCGTGGGGCACGCTCAACGTCGCTCAGGCCGCGGGGCTGCTCTGCACGACGATCGTGACCGCGGGGCTCGGCAGCTTCGGTGCCTCCGTGGTGGCCCTGACTCCGTCCGGTGGCCAGCCCGCGCTCTACCTCTCCTCGGTGGGCGCGCGGACTCGACTGTTTGGGATCGTAGCGATCGTCATCGGGCCTTTGGCGTGGCTGCTTGCGCCCCGTGACGGCGCGGCAGCTGCCGTCGTGGCGTGCGGAGCCCTTCTCGCTGGACTCGGTGGGGCGTGGTACTTCGTCGGCCGGGGTCAGCCCGGGCGGTGGCTCATGATTGAAGTGCTTCCGCTCGCGGTGGGGACACTCGTAGGAGTGGCTGCTGCGCTCGGGACGGGAGCCGCGCTCGCTTTTGCTCTGCCGTTCTTCGCCGGCGCCGCCGTGGCGGCGATCCGCGTGTTGCGGGCCGTGCGTTGCGACCTGGACGTCGAGCAGTCGCCGGTTGGCGAGCTCGCAGTCCGAACGTACCTGCGCGAGAATTCGACTCTGCTGGCCGCGGGTCTGGCCGGCGGAGTGAACAGTTACGGATCATCACTGCTGCTCGCGGCGACCGGCTCGCCCCAGGTGCCGTCGTTCCTGTTGCTCGACCGGATGGTCAAGTACGTGATCGCCGGGGCGGCCCCGATACTCCAGGTCGTCCAGCGCTGGGTTCCGGCCGGCTCGCCCGAAGGTCTTCGGTCGCGAGGGCTTCGCGCTTTGGGTGGTGCGGTTGTCGGGGGTCTTACGGCGGCGCTGTGCTTCGGGCTCCTCGCTGCCCCGGCGGCCACGCTGCTGTCCGCGGGTACGGTCACGGTGGACTCCAGCCAGGTCCTGGTCTTTTCCCTGCTTGTGGGGGTGCTGCTTGTCACGCAGGTCAACGCGCTCGCTGTTCTTGTCCCCTTCGGTGGGCGCAATGAGTTGGCGCGGTCGACCGCCGCCGGAGCCATCCTCCTAGTCGTAGGCGGCCTCGTTGCAGGCCGACTTTTTGGGCCCATCGGCGTGGTGTGGACTGTCCTCGCCGTGGAGGCCGGCATCCTCGGCGTGCAGATCACAACCGTCCTGCGCACTCGCCATCCGGGGGCGCCCTGAGCGGTCAGCCTTTCCGCGGGCGCCCCTGCCGCGTCCGGTGACGCACGATGACCTCGTAGGGGATTCCCGGGACGAAAGTCGCCACGACCCACGGCGAGCTGTTGGGGGAACGAGTGGCTCGCCAGAGCAGCGGCACGATGGTCCGCGCTGGGGCGTCCCGTCGCAATCGTCCATGCTCTCGGGCGAGCGAGGTCGGGAGCCGACCGGTCCTGCCTACCAACGTGGCGAGGACGAGACGGCGCCATTCGAAGCTCTGCGTCTGGCATGCGCGGGCACAGGCTGCCACATCGCGAGCGCCTTCGTAGGTGTCGCCAAGCTCCAGGGTCCGCCGGATGAAACCCGCGGGCGTCCACCCGCGGTGGAGGGCAACCTCACCCACTTGGTTGCCATCGTGCTGGACGTAGTCCTGAACGGTCTCGTCCAGCACGTCGTAGCCACCGCCCACGACCGCGCACATGGCCAGCCAATGGTCGTGCAGCTGGGTCACGGTGTGCAGCCTGGGGAACGGCAGCGCAAGGTCGAGCAGCTCGCGCCGCAGAACGCTCAGCGCCCCCGTCACCTGGTTCTGAATGAGGAGGTCTTCCGCCGGGACCACCCTTCGGTCCGTCCGCTCCAGCACGATGCGGTCTCCCGGCCACTCGACGACCCGCGCCTGCCCCGTGGCCAGCGTCACATCATCAAGCAGAGGCACCAGGCGCTGGAGCTTGTCGGGGTACCAGCGGTCGTCCTGGTCGCTCAGCGCGACCCACGAGACGTCCTCGGGCACGAGGGCGAGCAGGCGCTCGAAGTTCAGGTAGAAGCCGAGGTTGTCGTCCCACCCGACGACCTCGAAGCGGTCATCACCCCCGACCACCTCGGCGACGAGCGCTCGCACCTCGGCCTGCCCGCCGTCAGCGCCGATCAGGCAGCGGAAGTCGGGCCGGGACTGGTCGCGGATCGATCGCAGCTGCACCGCGAAGAGCTCGGGATCGGGGTGGTAGGCGGCTAGGACGACGACGCCGTGCCCCTGCGACGGCCTCACGCCGGCGCCCGTGGGGACAGGACCGCGCCCCAGTAGGCTGTGACGAGGCGGTCGAGCAGGGGGATGCCGGGGGGCGCCGTGACCTGTCGCGTGGACATTCGGGTGGTGAGCAGACCGTCGAGGGCGTGTGGTGCGGCACGGGTGACCGTGCGGCGACGCGCGGCGAGCTGCGGGGCGTGTCGCAGGAGCCACCACCAGGCCGCCACCTTCTCGCGCCCCCATCCGTCACGCAGCGCGAGGACGAGGAGCAGCGGCTCGGTCACCACGACGACGGGGAGGGCCCGCCGGAGCAGGTGACCCGGGTAGGCGGTCAGGAGGCTGTGGAGCCGGTTCCGCTCGAGCAGGTGCATCTTGTGCGGGTTGCGCGCGAACTCGTAGGAGTGCTCGGCCACAGCCGAGGGAACATAGCGGACCCGCAGGCCCGCGAGCCAGCAGCGCAGGCTCAGGTCGGTGTCCTCGTAGTAGAGGAAGAAGTCGTCGTGCATCCCACCCAGCTGGTCCCACACCGAACGGCGGGTCGCGAACAGTGCTCCGGTGACGGCCACGACGTCACCGGCAACGGCGTGCTCCTCGACGGGGTCGAGGTACCCACCGGCCCAGCTGAGCCCGGTCACGTGCACCGGGTTGCCGACGGAGTTGATGCGGTCGGGCCGCTCGGTCAGAACGACGCAGCCGCACACCAGGCCGGTGCCGGGGTCGCCCAGCGCCTCCGCGAGGGCGGCCACCGCGCCCGCCCGCACGACGGCATCCGAGTTGACGAAGACGAGCACGTCACCGCGTGCCTCCTCGACCCCGGCCCGGCAACCGCCGCCGAAACCGAGGTTGCGACCGCGGGTCACCACTCGCACGCCCGGGACGGTGGGAGGGGCGGAGACCCCGTTGTCGACGACGAGCACCTCCCCGCCATCGGGCAGGTCGGTCAGGATCGCGGACAGGCAGGCGGTGAGCAGTGGCTCGTCCCCGTGCGCCACGACGATGACGGAGGTCGTCACGACGGTGCGCCGCCCGTGGCGTCCGGGTTCCCGCCGTCCGCCCGGCGGTCTTCGTCGGCCGCGTCGAGGTCGGCGCGCAGGATGGCGACCTCCTCGGCCAGCCGACGGGTGCGCGACTCGAGGCGGCCGACCTCCGAGGCCAGCTGCATCGAGATGACGAGGAGGAAGAGCACCCCGGTGAACAGGATGAGGTTCAGGGGGATCTGGACGTGCAGGGTCGCGGTCACCCACCCCAGCGCCGACGGGAAGATGGCGAAGACGACGGCGACGGAACCGAGGACGAGCCACGCGATCGCGAGGCGGCCCCGCACGTGGCGTCGCCGCACCAGCTCGAGCGACATCGCGAGCACGACGAGGCCGCCGACGAGGCCGAGCCAGTAGCCGTCGGGCCTCACCGTGCCGTCCCCGCGGCCGAGGGGCAGCGCCAGCGGCGCACCAGCCCGAGGCCGATGGCGACGAGCGCACGAACGAGGTAGGCCAAGGAGCGCACGACGCCCTGGGAGGGACGGCCGTGCTCGCGGGCCGTCATGCGCACCGGCACCTGCGTGATGACCAGCCGGCACTTGCGCGCGATCACCAGGGCCTCGACGGTGTCGCCGAGGTACTCGACCGGATAGTCCTCGGCGAACAGGGCGATGGCGCGCGGGCCGAGCGCCCGGTAGCCGGAGGTGCTGTCGGTGAGCCGGGTGCCGACGACCAAGGACATCACGGCAGCCAGCAGGCGCATCGCAAAGCGCCGGGTGCCACCGACCTCGTAGGGGGTGTCGTCGGCGAACCGGGCCCCGATCACGATGTCGGCGTCGTCGAGCGCGGCGACGAGTTCGGGCAGGTCGCGTACCTCGTGCTGGCCGTCTCCGTCGACCTGGACCACCACGTCGTAGCCGTGCCGGAGTGCGTAGCCGTAGCCGGTGCGCATCGCCCCGCCGACGCCGAGGGTGAAGGGCAGCGAGACCACGGCCGCCCCGGCAGCGGCAGCGACCGCAGCCGTGTCGTCGGTCGAATGGTCGTCGACCACGAGCACCTTGGCCCCCGGCACACGGGTCCGCACGGCGCTGACGACCGCCCCGACACTGGGGCCCTCATTCAGCGCGGGCACGACGACGAGCAGCTTTCGGGGGTTCGCAAGGGTGCGGTGACCCACCGCGGTGCGTCGTGCTGCGTCCATGGGAACCCCTTTCCCGCACGATTGTGCCCGGTGGTGCCTGTGGTGCGGGGGTGAAGGCATTGTCGCGGCTCAGGGGGTGGGTGTCACGAGCACCACACGGTCGGCCCCGCCCGGCTCCACCAGTCGGGTGATCTCCGCGAAGGTCGTGGGGTCCGTCACGACGACGCGCCCGTCGGGCGCCTCCAGCGCCGAGCGGGCGAGCGCCACGACGAGGGCGAAGTCGTTCGGGTGCTCCCCGATCTCGAACAGCTGGTCGTTCGTCGACATGGCGCGCCCGGACGTCGTCGGGCCCAGCGCATGGAACCACACCGAGGCGTGGCCGGCGAGCATGTCCTCCTCGCGCGTCGCGATGAGGGTCGTGCGCTCGGCGTCGCGCAGGGTCGTCGTGGTGGCGAGCGAGATCACTGCATCCACATCGCCGGCCGAGTCCGACGACGCCCGGTCGGCGAGGAGCGTCGGGATGCCGGCCGCCCAGGCCGCCGACGGGGCCGCGAACTTTTGTAGGGCACTGCCGAGCCCCACAAGGGCCACGACCGACACGATCGTCGCCACCAGGACGCGGGTCGTGGGCCGGGCCCGTTCGGACGGTGCGGTCCGACTCACGGCAACGGCGACGACCTGGGCCGTGAGGGGGAGCGTGACGATCAGCGTCGCGATGGCGAGCTTCCAGAAGTAGTAGGTCAGCGTTCCCGTGGCCGAGAGCAGGTAGGCCGCCAGCACAGCGAGCTGCGCCACGCCGGCGGCGAGGACGGTCAGGTGGGGGAGCAGCGGCATCCGCTCGCCGAGCCGCCGCCGCAGGTCCAGGACGATGAGGAGGGGCGCGACGATCAGCAGCACGAGCACGATCGGGGAGACGCGAGAGACCGTCCCATCGCGCGTGAGGTCTCGGATCGCCGAGGAGGCCGCGAGGGGCACGACGAGGGCAGCAGCCCCGAGTGCGACCAGTCCGAAGGCGAGGGCCACCACCCAGCGCACGCCCGCCCGCTGGCGACGCCAGAGCACGACCACCGGGTAGGCGGCGGCGACGGCGGCGAACGGCAGGAGCAGGGTCCAGGACGTTGCTGTGAGCACCAGCCCGAGCACGGCGACGACGCTCAGCACGGTCACCCGGTCAGCGGTCACCGTCAGCAGCACCGCGACCGTGATCACCCACGCCGCAACCAGGAAGGGCAGATGTCCCTGGACGAGGTTGAGCCCGCCGGGGATGCCGAGGACGAGGCTCCAGACGATGACCAGCCCCGGCACGGTCACGCCGGCAGTCGTGCGGTCGGGGAGTGCCTGCACGAAGCCGGCGGTCACGAGCAGGGTCAGCAGCACGAACACCACCCACTGCGAACCGGCATACCGCTCGAGCTCGACCGTGGACGCGCCCACGTCGCCGTACCGGGTCTGGGCCACGACTGCGAGGAACGAGTGGAAACCCTTCGGGTAGTTCGCGAATCCCGTGGTGTCCATGCCCGGAAGGAGGCCGGCGCCGGCCCCCGTCAGCCGCTTCTCCAGGAACATCGAGAAGTGGAACGCGTTGTCGATGCCGGTCGACAACATCGCCAGGGCACGTCCCGGGTCGCCCGGTGACGCCAGCGGCAGGGCCACCAGGGCGGCGAGCACGCCGCCCACGGGGAGGGCGACGTCGCGACGCCGCCACGTCGGCACCAGCCGGGTGCCCCGGGCGAGGGCGGCGGCCGTCAGGCCCGCCCCCGCGGACAGTGCTGCAACAGCGGCCGTGCGCGGCCCGAGCGCCGGCGGCAGGTAGAGCGCTGCCGGCACCCAGCCGAACACGAGCGCGAGGTTGAGGGCGAGGCGCCGGTCGAGGCGAGCGGCCGTCGGGGCCAGGACCACGAGGACCACGGCGAGCAGGCTCGTGAGGGCCGGTGAGGAGGCCACGAGGAGGACCGCGACCGTGGCGACGCCGGTGAGGATGCCCGCGGCCACGCGTCGCCACCTCCTGTCGGCAGGGTCGGACGTCGCCAGCGACGGCGCGGTGTCGCGCGCACGAAGGCTTCGGACCACGGCTGGCTCCTCGGGACGGCTCTGGACCCCTCGACGCTAGTTGAGGACGCCTCCCGGGCGCGCGTGCTCACGCCGACTCCGCTGAAACGAACCGAACGGCCGACGGGCGCCCATCCCTCGGATCAGCGACGTGTCTGGCCTGCGACGGGTACCGTGCCACGCGTGATGGACGCACCCACCACCAGGTGGTCGAGGGTGGACCGCTACCTGACGCGCGACCGGCTGGTCGTCTACCCCGCAGCGATCGCGGTGCTGTTCGCCGTCTTCTGGGTCTCGTCGCTCTTCTTCGTCGTCGCCCTGCCCGACTTCCTCGCCCGGTGGACGGCAGGGCGGCTCGTGGCGGACGGCCGCGGCGCCGAGCTGTACGACCCCACCGTGCAGGCGGCACTGCAGGCAGGTCTCGGGTCCGATGCCCTTTCATGGTTCGTGTCGCCCCCCTTCGTCGCGGTGCTCATGGTCCCGTTGGGGCTGCTGCCCTACGCCGTCGCGGCCGCATTGTGGACGGCGCTGACCTTCGGCCTGCTGTGGTTCTCGGTCCACACCCTCGCCGACCTCGACCCGGCGTTCGCCCGTGTCGCCGGGTGGCGGGGGATGCTCGTGGCGGGCTCGTGCCAGGTCGTGCTCGAGCTGCTCGGCGCCGGTCAGGACTCAGCGGTCGTGCTGGCCGCCTTCGCACTCGGCGCCCGGCTGCTCGTGGCCGGTCACGACCCGTGGGCCGGCGCGGTGCTGTCGATCGCCCTGATCAAGCCCCACCTGGTGTGGCTCGTCCCGCTGGTGCTCCTCCTCCGTGGCGCCGTCGCGGCGCTGGCCGGGTTCGTTGCCGGTGCTGTCGCCTTGGTGGCCGCCTCTTTCGCGGTGCTGGGAGTGGGCGCGTGGACGGCGTGGCTCGACGCGCTCACGTCCCCGCTGTACCGGGACGAGGTGGTCGTGGGCCAGACGGCCAAGAACACCAGCATCAACGGGCTGGTAGAGCATCTCACGCCCGGCTCGGGGGCACTGGCCACGGCACTGTGGCTCGCCGGGGTTGCCGTGGTCGTCGCCCTCACGGTGCGCCACCGGGGGGCGCTGCGCGACCTCGCACTCCCCGTCCTGCTGGTGACCGTGGTGCCGCTCGTGACGGTGCTGCTGAGTCCCCACGCGATGGTCTACGACCTGGTGCTGACCTACCCGGGGGTCGCGTGGCTGCTCACCCGGCGAGCGGGACCGGACGTTCGTGGGCTCGTCGCCCTCGGCTACCTGCTGCTCTTCCTGTCACCCCTGCTGCAGGTCGTGGCGCGCGAGGTGCCATCTCTGTCGGTCCTCGCGGCGCCGTGGGTCGTGCTGGTGTTGATCGCCCTGTGGTGGAGGGCGATCCGCCCTCACGACTCCGGCGCAGTCAGCAACACGTAACCGTCACCTCGGCCCGACTCCGTCCAGCCCGGTTCGCTCCGGAGCGCGGTCGCGAGAGGAGCGCCGGCAGGCAGGAGCGCCGCCGTGGCGCCCGTTCGCTCGAGAAAGCCCTGCCAGTCGCCCACGGCGCCACGGGCCTCGATGTAGTCCTCGATGTAGGGGATGTCGAACAGGTAGGTGCGGGTGTCGATGACGGGGGAGACCCGCGGGTGCTCCAGGAGCAGCCACCCGCCCAGCGCGTCGTCGTTCAGCACGACGGTGCCGCGGGGGAGCGCGTCGATCGCCTCGTCGAGCGCCAGCGGGACCCCGCCAGGGCGAGCGGCGACGGAGGGCGCGAGAACGGCCGCCAGGGCGACGGCCACGACCGCGGATGCCGGGACCAGCCACCGCTCGACCGCGGCGGCCGCGCGGTCCGCCGGGGGTGCCAGGAGCTCCTCGAGCGCTCCAGCCGCAAGGGGGGCCACCACCACCGCCCCGAGGGCCACCGTGCGTGCGTACAGCAGCGCCCACCCCAGGGCCATGACCCAGAGCAGCACGTCGACCCAGGGAACTTGCCGACCCGTCCGGACCCAGCCGACCACAGTGAGGGCCAGCAGGCCGACGGTGACGGCAACGTAAGGCTCATGCACGTCCGGTGATCGCCACTCGGTCACGAAGCGCGCATAGGCGTTGACCGTGAACGGGAGCGCGAGCAGGCGGGGCCCGACTGGGGTGAGCGCCGCCACCGCGACCCCCAGGAGTGGGACCGCGAGGAGTCGCACGAGCTCGCCCCGAGGCCGGGCGTGGTCCAGGGCCAGACCGGCCACCACCACCAACCCGACGAGCGGGCCCATGAACCACAGCCCGTGCGCGCCGGCCCACACCCAGGTGAGCGCGACGAGCCACCACGGGGTGCCGGCCCGGCCGCGCGCCACCCGTTGCCAGACCAGCAGGGTCACCGCCAGCAGGACGAACGAGATCGTCTGGGGGCGAAACGCCTGGCTGGCGAAGGTGCCGATCCACGACGCGACTGCGACGAACCCGGCCACGAGCACCCCGGACCGCGACCTCGCCAGGGCGTAGAGGGCGGCGAAGAGCAGCACCCCGAGGGAGGCGTAGAGCCAGGCCAGCGCCGGGAAGCTGCCCACGGCATGCAGCCCGGCCATCACGAGGTCGCTCAGCCAGTCCAGCTGCACCCAGGTGTTCGTGCTGAAGCGACCAAACGGGTCGTCGACGACGACGTCGTGCGTGCCCCACACGTTCCGACCCGAGAGCACGTGCCAGAAGGCGTCGGCGTCGTCGACGGGCACCAGCTTCAGCCGCAGGATCACGAACGGCATCGTGGCGATGGCGACCAGGCCAACTACCGAGGCGGCCCGCACTCGGCCGGCAGCTGGTGCGGCGCTCACGTGGCACGCACCCATCCGACGACGTCACCCGAGCGGGCGATCTGCCGCCAGTCCTCGCTGGTGTCCAGCGCCGCCGCCAACCGCGCCGGCCCGGACTCGTCGACCCGCAGCACGACACAGGTCGCCTCGGTGAACGGTGCTGCGTCGACGCGGTCCGAGGAAAGGACCCCCACCGCCTGGGCGTTGCGCTCACGCCCCCAGTAGTCGAACCGGCCGTCGTACCAGACCGGGACGTCGGGGCGCAGCAGCACCGCGGAACCACCCGTTCCGGGGTCGGAGAGCAAGCGACACCCCGAGGGGAGCCGCTCGAGCACGGCGGCGTCGTCGAGAGGGCGCGCGAGGGGGAGGGTGAGCAGCACCACGCCGGGCAGCAGCACCACCCACACCATGAGCAGCACGGGGCGGCAGTGCCGCCCGTGCGACCAGAAGCGCACCCGGGCACTGCGGAAGGCCCCACGCGGCGGCGTCTCGGCGGCTCGGCGCGCCACCCTCGCCCCCACGGCGGTCATCCCCAGGGCGGCCACCGGCGCCAGGGCAAAAGAGGCGACACCGATGAATCGGACGGCGGTGAAGCCGGCGAGGGCTGCCGGGAACGCCAGAACTGTCAGCGCCGAGACGAGACCGAGGCAGTCGTCGGACCGCGTCGTCCTCCACCGACGAACGCACCATGCCAGAGCTGCCGACGCACCGACGACGGCCAAGATGCCGACGGCGGCCCACCGCGAGGCCACCGCCGGGTCGAGCATGCCGAACCACTCAGTGATGAGCCCCGCGCACGCCCGTTGCACTGCCCGGGTGAGAGCGAAGGCGTCCGTTCCGTAGGGGCCGAGCAGGATGCCGAGGACCGTGCCGATCCCGACGGCGAGCGTCAGTGACATCCGGCGGGCGGTGTCCAGCCCGGGCGCGACCCACCACAGCACCGAGCACGCCACCGCCGTGGCCGGCCCGAGCCCCAGCCACGACAGGTGCAGCCACAGGCCCGACGCCGTCACGGCGAGCGCGGTCACGCCGGCGGCTGCGGCCCCGGCCGCCGCCGGGACCCGGCTGCCGCGAGAACGCCACGCGTCGGCCGCCGCGATCGTGAAGAAGGCGAGCGCGAGGGCGGGCACGGTGGCCCGCGGTGACAGGAAGGGGAGCCCGACGAGCAGGATGGGCACGGTGGCCGCCAACGTGGGCAGGGGTCGGGCCCCCAGGCGGCGAGCCAGCAGCACCATCGACGCCAGCAGGGCGGCGATCGCGGCCAGCCCGACGAGGAAGATGCCGGCGAAGCCGATGGCCTCGTAACCGGCTCCCAGCGCGGCGTTCCACAGTGGCGAGGTCCACCGGACGTCGCCACCGACCGGGGCCCAGCTCCAGGAGTCGGGTCGCTGCAGCGCCGCGCCCTCCAGCCATTCCAGCCCGGCCCGCGCCTGCCAGTAGGGGTCGCGCTCCTCGACCGACCCCGCCCGGACGAGAGCGAGCGAGCCGAGCCACAGGTACACGACCACCCAATCCCGCTGCCCCGACCTCACCTGTGGATTATGGTCGTGCCACCCTTCGTCCGAGCCGATTTCGAGGATGTGGCGTGGCCCGACCCGAGCCGAGCGGCCATCGTGGAACCCGGTTCCCGCTCGCCGAGGTCGTCGTGGGGGCGTGGGCCGTCGTGCTGGCCGCCTTCGTCATCATCGGTGCCGACCTGATGTGGGTCGTCGCCATGGGAGACGTCATACGGCGTGAGGGGGGTGTGCCCTCGGGCGTGCCGTTCGCGTCGGCACCCCAGCTCGACTGGCCCAACCCGACGGTGCCGGCGCAGGTGCTCTTCTCGGTGGTCCACGCGCTGGGCTGGTGGGCGCTGCCCGCCCTGCACCTCGCGCTGGTGGCGACGACCCTGCTGATCGTGGGTGCGGATGCCGTGCGGCTGGGCGCGCGGCCCGCCCGGTCCGCCGCCGTGGTGAGCCTGGTGGTCGTGGGGTGCGCCAGCCCGTTCGTCGTCGCCCGGTTCCCCTCGTTGTCGCTGGTCCCGTTCGTCGGCCTCGTGTGGCTCCTGCGGCGTCAGGAGGAGAGGGCGAGCCGTGCGGTGTGGCTGGTCCCGCCCCTGATGATCGTGTGGGGCAACCTGCACGGAGCGGTCCTGGTGGGGATCGCCGTGCTGGGTGTCTGGGTGCTGGCCGGCCGCTCCCACACCCTCGTCCGCCGAGGTTTGGTGGGCGTCATGTCCCTGGCAGCCCTGGTGCTCACCTCGGCCGGGCTGCGCACGCCGGCCTACTACGTCGGCGCCCTGGGCAACGAGGCAGCGGTCCGCGGAACCGACCTGTGGGCCGCACCGGACCTGACCCACCCGCTCGACGCGGCGATGGTGGTGGTCGCAGGGGCGCTGCTCGCCCTGGCAGCCCGCTCGCTGGTGCGGTGGGAGTGGCTCGCGGCCGTGGGCCTGGCGGTGGCCACCGTGACGGCCGCCCGGCACGGGGTGTGGTTGCTGCTCCTGCTCGCCCCCGTCGCTGCGGCGGGTCGAGCCCGACCCCTCGGCGCAGACGCCGGCGACGGCACGCTCCCGGCGGCTGCGCGCCGCACGACCGCCCTCGTGGCGGTCGGTGCAGTGGCGGCGGCACTCGTGGGTGCGGTGCTGGTCGCCCGGTCGGCGCAGGTGCGTCCGCCGGGGCACGACGCCGTGGCCCCGCTGAAGCGGGTGGCGGGAACCCGGCCGGTGCTGGCCCGAGAGCCGGAGGCGGAGACCTTCGCCCAGGCCGGGATCACGGTCTGGGCGGCCAACCCAGTCGACGCCTTCCCCCGCGAGGTGCAGGCGGGGTTCCTCGACTTCCTGCACGACTGCCGCGTCCCTGACCCAGGGCTGTCCGTCGCTGTCGTGGACCAGGGCTGTGCTGATCGGCTGTCGGAGGCCGGCTGGGTGGTCGTGCAGCGCTCTGGGGAAATCAGCATCGTCACGAAGACGTCCTGATCGTGGCCGCGCCTGGCCAGCGTGCCCAGGGCACCGGACGCCTACTGACATCGGCCGAACGGCCGATGTCATTCGACCGTTCGGCTCTTACGTAGGGCCCATCGGGCGATCGTGCGGTGCCGTCCGACCTGCCAGTGTTGATAGCGCACCACCAAACCCCCCGGAACGTCCTGAAAGGCTCGCACCATGACCAAGGCCATCGCCAAGATCCAGACCTACGCCACCACCCGTCGTTCCGAGGAGGGTGCGACCGCCGTCGAGTACGGCCTGATGGTTGCCCTCATCGCGATCGTCATCATCGCCGCCGTGATCCTGTTGGGCACCCGCCTCAGCAGCTTGTTCAACCAGGTCGGCACCAGCATCTGAGGGCTATCTCGTGGGCGCCGGCTGCAGGGACACCCGCGCAGTCGGCGCCAAACTCCGTTCGGCACTACTCAGCGTCCTCGCACTGGACAGCTAGGAGACCCTCATGAGCCAAAGGCTGGCGCGTGCGCGCCATCGCCTCAAGAGTGAGGCCGGCGCGACGGCCGTAGAATACGCCCTGATGGTCACGTTCATCGCTCTCGTGATCATCGCGGCCGTCGTTCTTCTCGGGGGTAACCTCTCAGCCATCTTCGCCGACGCCGGGGTCAAGATCTGACTGTGCACAGCGCCTGCGCACCACTCGAACAACCATTGTTGAAGGAATTGTGATGGGTCGTCGGATCCTTGCCATCGTCGTGGCCGCCGTGCTCGCCCTGGTGGGGGGCGTGATGGTGCTCCTCTACGCACGCAACGCCGACGCACGTGCGGTCGCCGCCAACAGCCCCACGACGGTCTACACGTCGTCCCTGCAGGTCCCTGCGGGCACCAGCATCCGCGACGCGCTGCGCCTGCAGATGCTCACCGAGACCAGGATCCCCGCCAGCGGAGTTCCCGCGGGTGCGCTGACCAAGGTCACCGAGGAGAACGCCTCACTGCTGGCGCTGACCGACATCCCGCCGGGCCAGTACGTGCTCGCGGCGGCCTTCGGTGACACCCCGCTGGGGCAGCGGCTGATCCAGGTGCCCACCGGAAAGCTCGCGGTCTCCGTGGCCCTGTCCGACCCCGCTCGCGTCGGCAGCTTCGTCACCCCGGGCAGCTTCCTCACCATCTTCGCCACCCACCCCACCGCCGCCGCCAAGGCGGCGGAAGGCGCCGCGAGCACCATGGCCACCTCGGTGCTCCTCGACAACATCCAGGTGATCGGCCTGGGAGCCCAGCCCCTCCAGAGCGGTGTCGCCCAGACCGCGCCGGCCGAGGGGGAGGCCACGGAACAGCAGGCCGCCAGCTTCCTGGTGACGCTCGCGGTCACCCCCGAGCAGGCGACCAAGCTCGTCCACGCAGTGAACCAGTACACGCTGTATGCCGCTTTGCGCGGTGAAGAGG
The DNA here is from genome assembly GCA_038210185.1 of Actinomycetales bacterium. Taxonomy (GTDB): domain Bacteria; phylum Actinomycetota; class Actinomycetes; order Actinomycetales; family Dermatophilaceae; genus Fodinibacter. The sequence goes on along the minus strand of JBBQWX010000002.1, from coordinate 48,044 downwards.
TCAAGGTCGACCCCAACCTCGAGACGACCGACCAGAACGTCTTCGGAGGCTGAGCATGAACATCCTCTGGGATCCCGCTCCTGACGCACTGGAGCGCTACCGGTTCGCGCTCGGTGCCGACACGCAGGCCCTCGACTCGCCCGCCATGGTGGCCCGGGTCCTGCACGACAACGTCAACGTGCAGCAGGTCGTCATCGGCCCCGACGTCCTCCTCGAGCAGGCCTGTGAGCTGGCCGAGGCCGCGCGGTTCGACCGGCCGGAGCTGGGAGTGATCCTGCTCCGCCTCCGGGTCGACGTCACGACGCTGAGCTCGGCCCTGCGCAGCGGCATCCGCGAGGTCGTCGTCGCCGACGACCACTCCGCCCTCGCGGAGGCTTTGCGACGCAGCCGTGAGCTCACGACGCGACTCCTCGGTCACCAGGCCGGGTCGTCGGCCCGCGAGAGCGGGGAGATCGTCACCGTCTTCTCGGCCAAGGGCGGGGTGGGCAAGACCACCATCGCGACCAACGTGGCGGTGCACCTCGCCTCGACCAAGGCCAAGACCCTCCTGGTCGACCTCGACCTGGCCTTCGGCGATGTCGCCATCAGTCTCCAGCTGCGGCCCACCAGCTCGATCTTCGACGCGGTCGCGATGAGCGGTCACATCGACGAGGAGGGCCTCGCCTCGTTGGTGACGGTCTACGAGCCCAGCGGGCTCGACGTCATCTGCGCCCCCAACGACCCGGGTGAGGCCGACCGCATCCCGGTGAACGTCGTGAGCGAGCTGCTGAAGGTGGCCCGCGGCCACTACGAGTACATCATCGTCGACACCCCGCCGTCCTTCACCGAGCACGTGCTCGCCGCCTGCGACATCAGCAGCAAGCTGGTCCTCATCGCGACCCTCGACATCCCGGCGGTGAAGAACCTGCGCGTCGCGATCGACACGCTCGACATGCTCGGCAGCCCCAAGGACGCCCGGGTCATCGTGCTGAACAAGGCCGACGCCAAGGTCGGGCTGCGGCCCGAGGACGTCGTGGCGGCGATCAAGAGCGACATCGCCGTCAACATCCCGAACTCCCTCACGGTGCCCGCCTCCGTCAACCGTGGCGTCCCGATCGTCCTGGACGACCCCAAGGGGGCGGTCTGCGCGTCGATCCGCACGCTCGCCGACGTCCACCTGCGTTCGGCGAAGTTCGCGGCGACTGAGGAACCCGTGCGGGCCACCCGCAGGACACTCTTCAGGGGGCGGCGATGAGTCTCGCTGACCGACTCGACAGTGCCCGGCGTTCCCAACCGGCACCCGCCGGCGACACGACCGGCCCGCCCGGTTCCCCCACCAAGCGACGCACGGTCGACCCCTTCGGCGAGGTCAAGGAACGCGTGCACCAGGCGTTGATCGAGAGCCTGGGCCCCCGGCTCTACGACCCGCACCTGCCCGAGTCCGAGCTCGCAGCGCAGGTGCGCCAGACCCTGCAGAGCACCATCGACTCCGAGCAGACCCCGCTCTCGCACGCGGACCGCACCCGCATCGCGCAGGAGGTGTCGGACGAGATCCTCGGCCACGGGCCCCTCGAGCCCCTCCTGCGTGACGCGGAGATCACCGAGATCATGGTCAACGGACCGGACTCGATCTACGTCGAGCGGGCCGGCAAGCTCTACCCCGTCGAGACCCAGTTCTCGAGCGAGGCGCACCTGCGTCGGGTCATCGACAAGATCGTCGGGCGCGTGGGTCGTCGTGTCGACGAGGCGAGCCCGCTCGTCGACGCCCGACTGCCCGACGGCTCCCGGGTCAACGCCGTCGTCTCGCCGATCGCGCTCGACGGCGCGATGCTCACGATCCGCAAGTTCTCCAAGGACCCGTTCAACGACGCCGACCTGATCGCGTTCGGCACGTTCTCGCCGGCCGTGCGCGACTTCCTCAAGGCCTGTGTGCTCGGTCGTCGCAACATCGTCATCTCCGGCGGCACCGGCTCGGGCAAGACCACGACGCTCAACGTCATCTCCTCCTTCATCCCCGCCGACGAGCGGATCATCACGATCGAGGACGCTGCCGAGCTGCAGCTGCACCAGGAGCACGTGCTGCGCCTGGAGTCGCGACCGCCGAACATCGAGGGACGGGGCGAGATCGACATCCGCGACCTGGTCAAGAACTCGCTGCGCATGCGCCCCGACCGGATCGTCGTCGGTGAGGTCCGTGACGGTGCCGCCCTCGACATGCTCCAGGCGATGAACACCGGTCACGACGGGTCGATCACGACCGTGCACGCGAACAGCCCGCGCGACTCACTCGCCCGACTCGAGACGATGGTGCTCATGGCGGGGGTGAACCTCCCCGTGCGCGCCATCCGCGAGCAGGTCACCGGCGCGCTGGACCTCGTCGTGCAGCAGGCCCGCCTCAAGGACGGGTCTCGGCGGATCACCGCCATCACCGAGGTGGTCGGCATGGAAGGTGACATCGTCACCATGCAGGACCTGTTCACCTTCGACTTCTCGGCCGGCCGCGACGACAACGGCCGTTTCCGTGGCCAGCTGGTCAGCACGGGGCTGCGACCGAAGTTCACCAAGGAGCTCAGCGACCTGGGCATCGACCTGCCGCTCGCGTTGTTCAGAGCGCGTCTGTGAGCTTCCGCGCCGGTCATCCAGTGCTCGCCAGGGTCGCGGGCCTGGCCGCCCTCGCCCTGACGGCGCTCGCCCTGACCGCCCCCTCGGCGTCGGCCGACGCGACGGCGACCATGAGCGACCTGCGCAGCGGCGACGGGCACGTGACCGGTTCCCTCGTCATCCGTGGGGTCGACCCCGCGAAGATCGACACGACGCAGGTCATCGCCCGGGTCGACAGCAAGTCCGCGGTGTTCAACATCTCGCCCGCGACGAGTGCGCCCCGCACCACGATGCTCGTCATCGACACCAGCGGCTCCATGGGCCCGGCGGGGATGGCGACCACCCGGGCCGCGGTCGAGGACTTCCTCGCCGGCATCCCGAAGGACGTCAAGGTCGGGGTGGTGAGCTTCGCCGACACCGCCGGCGTCGACGTCAAGCCCACTGCGGACCGGCGCAAGGTCCAGCGTGCGGTCAACGGGCTGAAGGCCCGCGGCGAGACCTCGCTCTACGAGGCCGTCCGCACGTCGGTCGCCGCGCTCGGCACCACCGGCGAGCGCAGCATCGTCCTGCTCAGCGACGGTGAGGACACCGTGGCGGGCGACGAGCAGTCGGCCCGCACCGCCACCACCCGAGCCCTGGCCGACGCGAAGGTGCGGGCCGAGGTCATCGCGTTCAAGAACGAGAACGGCCGGGCTGCGCTGAACGCCTTCGCGAAGGCCGGCGGTGGCACCGTGGTCAGCGCCGCCGACCGTGGCGCCGTCAAGGCCGCCTTCGACTCGGCCGCCGAGACCCTGATCTCACAGGTGCGGTTCGACCTCGTCGTCCCCCCCGGGGTGACGGGGGTCTATGAAATCTCGCTCGAGGGAACGGCCGGCGGGCAGAGCTTCAAGACCGTGCAGAGGGTCGACGTCACCGCCAGCCAGCCGGTCGTCGACACATCGGCCCTCGGGCCGCTGACGAGCGGGGTGCTCGACGGTGAGGCCGGAGCGGCGCAGCTCGCCACCGTGTCCGGCACCTTCCTGCCGGTCGCCGTCGGTACGGTGCTCCTGGGCATCTTCATCCTGGTCGTCATCCTCTTCGCGCCGGCCTTCCGCTCGCGGCGTCGCGCCCGCCTGGCCGAGATCGACGAGTACGGGATGGGGGCCGGCGGGGCCGCCAAGGGCCAGGGCTCCAACTCGAGCCAGCTCAGCGAGCAGCTGATCCAGATGGGCGACCGGGTGATGTCCGGTCGCGAGTCCACGACCAAGACCATGCAGCGCATCGAGCGTGCCGACCTCCCGTGGCGGGCCGGTGAGTGGTTCCTCATCCGCTTCGTCTGTCTCGTCGTGGGCATCGCCCTGTCGGCCCTTCTGCTCGGCGGCAAGTCCCTTCTCCTGGCCATCCCGGTCGGGGTGGCCTTGGGCCTGCTGTTCCCGGTGCTCGCACTGCGCCACCTGGCGAACCGCAGGGCCAAGCGCTTCGAGGCCGTGCTCCCCGACGTCATGATGCTCGTCGCCACCAGCCTGTCCAGCGGGTTCTCGCTGCTCCAGGCCCTGGACTCGGTCGCTCGCGATGCTGCGGAGCCGGCCGCCAAGGAGTTCTCCCGAGCCCTCGCCGAGGCCCGGATCGGCGCCGACATCTCCGACGCCCTGGAGCACGTCGCCGTCCGGATGGAGAGCGACAACATGCGCTGGGCCGTGATGGCCATCCGCATCCAGCGCGAGGTGGGCGGCAACCTCGCCGACACCCTGCGCACGACGGCGGCCACGCTGCGCGAGCGCGAGATGCTCAAGCGGCACGTGCGGGCCTTGTCGGCCGAGGGTCGACTCTCGGCCTACATCCTCGTCGCGCTGCCGGTCGGCATCCTGCTCTTCTCGATGTACAGCAACTACGACTACGTCAGCCTCCTGTGGACCACGCTGCCGGGGCTCGTCATGTCCGTCATGGGCCTGCTCGCCATGCTGTTCGGCATCTGGTGGATGCGCAAGACCGTCACGATCGAGGTGTGAGGTGCTGCTCTTCCTGGGACTCACGATCATCGTGCTGGCGGCCGGCGTCGTGGTGCTCCTGGGCACCGGCAAGCCCAGTGGGACCTCCGGAGTCGCCCGGTCCCTCGAACTGCTCAACTACCAGCCCACGTCGCGGTCGGTCGCGAAGAACGAGCTCGCGGCCCGCGACCGGCTGCTCGCACCCGCCGTCGAGGCCATGCGGCGGGTGGGGGTGCGGCTGTCCCCGAGCGGAGCCGGTGCCCGCATCGCCCGCTCGCTCGATCGGGCGGGCAACCCCACGGGCTGGAACCTCGAACGGATCATGGCGGCCAAGGCCATCGCGATGGTGCTGGCGGCGTTCGTGGCCGTCGTGCTGCTCGGGTTCGGGTTGCGTGGGCTCCTGGTGGCGGCCGGTGCGGGTCTCGCCGCCTTCTTCCTGCCGGACCTGTTGGTCTACAACCTGGGCGCCAAGCGTCAGCAGGAGCTGATCAAGGGCCTGGCCGACGCGCTCGACATGCTCACCGTCTGCGTCCAGGCCGGCCAGGGGTTCGACGCGGCCATCATGCAGGTCGCCAAGACCGTGACCGGTCCGATCGGCGGCGAATTCGCGCGGGTCCTCTCGGAGATGCAGATCGGCAAGTCCCGTGGCGAGGCCTTCGCCGCCCTGGGGGAGCGGGTCTCGACCCCGGAGGTCAAGAACTTCGTCAGCGCCCTCGTGCAGGCGGACCGGATGGGTCTGCCGATCGCGGCGGTGCTGCGCGAGCAGACCAGTGAGATGCGCATCGCGCGACGTCAGCGGGCGGAGGAGAAGGCCCAGAAGGTCACCGTCAAGATCCTGTTCCCGCTGCTGCTGTGCATCTTCCCGGCCCTGTTCATCGTCATCATCGGCCCCGGTGGCATCCGCATCATGGAGGCTTTCAGCGGCCTGTGAGGCCCGCGGGGTCGGGCCCGTAGGTCGGGCCCGAGGGCTTCGCCGAGGGGACTCCTCAGCGGTCGATGTCGCTGACCAGCCCGAGCCGGACCGCCGCGATCACCGCGCTGGCCCGGTTGTGCGCGCCGAGCTTCTCGTAGATCTTGCCGATGTGGGTCTTGACGGTCGACGGGCTCATGAACAGCTGACGGCCCACCTGCGCCACCGACGACCCCTCGACGAGCAGCCGCAGCACCTCGGCCTCGCGAACGGTCAGGTTGGTCTGCGGGGTCTCGGCCTGCCGACGCATGGCCTCCGCGAGGCCGCTCGCGGAGAACTCGCCCGGCATCTCGGCCGCGCGCCGCACCGCCGAGATCACCTGCTCCGAGGGGGAGCTCTTGCGCACGAGGGCAGAGGCTCCGGCGTCCAGGGCCTCGAGCAGGGTTGAGTCGTCGTTGAGCATCGTCAGCACGACCAGCCCGATGTCCTTGGAGCGCTCGCGGGCCGACCGCACCAGGGACAGGCCGCTGCCGTCGGGCATCGTCACGTCGATGACCGCCACGAGCCGCCCCTCGGGGGGAACCGTCAGCAGGCGGTCGACCAGGGAGTGGCCCTCGGCGAGCGAGCCGGCCTGGCCGACGACCCAGATGCCGTCCTGGGCGTTGAGCATCCCGGCCACGGCTTCCCGCACGACGGCATGATCGTCCACGAGGGCGACACTGATGGCCACGAGCTCCCCTTCCTTCAGGTCTTCGAGCGGAAGGCCCCGACCGCCGCGGGTTCCTGCACCGTCAGGTTAACGGTGGTCCTGCCGTTGGGCTCGGAGCGTACGAAGAGTGTCGCGTCCAACCCGTGAAGTGCCGGGTCCTGGAAGACCTGCCGAGCGGTGCGCGGGTCGCCGTCGTGCGACACGTCGACGCACGCGGGTCCGGCGACGGAGGTCGTGAGGGTGACCCAGGCGTTGCGGGCCCCGGAGGCCTGGGCGTCGGCGAGGATGTCCATGACGAGGCGGTGGATGAGGATCTCGACCCGGGGGTCCATGCGTCGCTGGCCCTCGCTCACCGTCACGGTCGTGCGCACGCCGGTCACGCTGCCGAAGCTCTGGACCGCGGCGCCGAGCACCGCTCCCAGCCCGGTGCCCGGGCGTTCGGCCACCCGCAGGTCGGTGATGTGCAGGCGCAGGTCGGCCATCGCCTCGCTGAGCTGCTCGCGCAGCCCGTCCAGCCCGTCACGCATCGGGATGCCGGGGGGGCCGGCCTGGGCGCGCAGCGCGTCGACCTGGTAGCCGAGCGCCGCCAGCTCCTGGGCGATGCCGTCGTGGATGTCGCGGGCGATGCGGTTGCGCTCCTCGAGGCTGGCGAACTGGCGCAGCGTGCCGAACAGCAGGCCGGCCTGGAGCGTGGGGGCGATGCGGCGCGTCACGTCGCGGGCGATCCGCCGCTCGGTGTCGGTGAACGGGCGTCCTTCGGGGCGCTCGGCGACCACGACCGTCGTCGACCCGTTGCCCAGGGCGAAGGGCACGACGAGGGCGCAGCGGTGGCCGAGCTCGTCGACGAAGGAGACCTCGGTGGGCACCCAGCTGGCGGGGTTGGTGCGCAGCAGCTCGGTGACGTGCTCGGCGACGTGCCACGGCGCCCGCGTCGAACCGCGCAGGGCGACGGGCACCAGGTGCTCGGCGTCGTGGGTCACGAGGACGGCGCTGCGGGTCGAGGGCACCTCGGCGGAGAGCAGGTCCAGGGCCAGGGTCGCGCTCGCCGGGGCGTCCAGGCCGGTCGACATCTGCCCGGCCAGGTCCTGCAGGCGCTGGATCAGCTCGATCGCCTCACGGGCGGCGGGGTCGGCGGCGTCGGCCTCCTGCTCTGCCGTGAGCCGTTGGTTCCAGGCCCCGAGGATGCCCAGGGTGAGGGCGGCCCCGAGCCACGCGAGCATCCCGAGCCAGCTCTGGTCGGGGACGGGGTAGAGCCAGACCGAGACGAAGAAGGCGAAGCCGGCGATGACGCACGTGAGCAGGAAGCCGAACCGTCCGTACTTGGTTCCTGCGTGGTACGTCGGGACGAGGATGAGCAGGACCGCGCCCGGCCCGGCGATCGCGTAGCCGGCACCGGCCGCGCCGGCTTCGACGCACAGCAGGGAGAGGACCATCGTGTTCATGACGCCGCGTCGGGAGACCGGCAGGCCGTCGAGCCCGACGATGACCAGGTCGAGCACCAGGACGAGCAGCATCCACGGCAGCACCCTCGGCACGGAGTCCTGGTCGAACGCCAGCAGCCCGCTCAGCACCACGAAGGCCAGCCGGATCTTGGCCGAGGCGTCGAGCCCGGGGATGCGGCGGGTGGAGGTCACCCGAACAGCGTAGTTGCCGGGTGCCCGGTCTCCGGTGTTTGCAGGGTTCTCCCAGAGTGCTGTGCGAGGATGACGCCCACTTGTGGCACTGCCGGGAAAGGGAACGGGGCCGACGTGAAGGGTCGCGTGCTGGTCGTCGACGACGACCTTGCGCTGGCGGAGATGCTCGGCATCGTGCTGCGCAACGAGGGGCTCGAGGTCGACCACGTCGCCGACGGCCCGTCGGCCATCGGTGCGTTCCGTGACTATCGCCCCGACGTCGTGCTCCTCGACGTCATGCTCCCCGGCATCGACGGGCTGGAGGTCTGCCGGCAGATCCGCGCGGAGTCCGGGGTGCCGATCGTCATGCTCACGGCCAAGACCGACACCGTCGACGTCGTCGTCGGCCTCGAGTCCGGCGCCGACGACTACGTCGTGAAGCCGTTCAAGCCGCAGGAGCTCATCGCCCGGGTCCGCGCCCGGTTGCGGCGGGGTGACGAGCCGGAACCCGAGCGCCTCACCATCGGCGACCTGGTCATCGACGTCGCCGGCCACTCGGTGACCCGCGACGACGCCCCGCTGAGCCTCACCCCGCTGGAGTTCGACCTCCTCGTCGCTCTCGCCCGCAAGCCGTGGCAGGTCTTCACCCGCGAGGTGCTCCTGGAGCAGGTGTGGGGTTACCGCCACGCGGGTGACACCCGGCTGGTCAACGTGCACATACAGCGGCTGCGCTCCAAGATCGAGCACGACCCGGAGCACCCCGAGATCGTGGTCACCGTGCGGGGCGTCGGGTACAAGGCAGGTCGGGCCTGACCGTGTCCGGTTCCGCCGAGCTCGGAGTGCGCACGGCGTTGGCATCCGGGCGGGCCCACGGTCGCCGCACCCTCGCCGAGGTGTCGCACTCCGTGCGTCACTCCGTCGCGTACGTCGGCCGCCGCTGGCGGCAGTCCCTGCAGCTGCGGGTGGTCACCACCACGATGCTGCTCGGCCTGTTCGTCATCTCCGTCCTCGGCGGGGTGCTGCACGAGCAGATCGCGAACGGCCTCGAGAGCGACCGCGTCGACACCGCGAAGTACGAGTCGCTCGACCTCACCAGCCAGGCGCAGAACCGGTGGGACAACTCGACGTCCACCTCCGTCGACGAGCTCGACCAGGCCGCCCGCGACATCATGTCGGGCATCCTGTCCGAGCCGGGCCCGCAGCCCAGCCGGTACGTCGTGATGAACCGCTCCGCCGGCAACGAGAGCGACATCGTGCTGACCAGCCTCACGAGCGGCGCCCTCGACCTCACGGCAGTGAGCAGCGAGCTCCAGGCGGCCGTCGCCGCCTCGCCGGACCGCCAGCGGACCCAGATGAGCGAGGTGACCATCGAGCGTGACGAGCTGCCGGCGGTCATCGTCGGCAGCGTCGTCGAGGTGCCCAACGCCGGCGCGTACGACCTCTACTTCATCTACCCGATGGCGCAGGAGGTGGCGACGATGGGCCTGATCGGCAACTCCTTCGTCATCGCGGGCGTCATCCTGACGCTCCTGGTCGGTGCGGTGGCGTGGGTCGTCACGCGCCAGGTCGTCGCACCCGTGCGCCGTGCGGGTGAGGTCGCCCAGCGGTTGTCGGCGGGCCAGCTCAACGAGCGGATGCCGACGCGCGGCGAGGACGACCTCGCCCTCCTCGCGACGTCGTTCAACGGCATGGCCGACAGCCTGCAGCGGCAGATCCGGCAGCTCGAGGGACTCAGCGCCGTGCAGCAGCGGTTCGTCTCCGACGTCTCACACGAGCTGCGCACCCCCCTCACCACGATCCGGATGGCGGTCGACCTCATCCACGAGTCCAGGGTCGACTTCGACCCCTCGGTCGCCCGCTCGGCCGAGCTGCTCGCCGGCGAGCTCGACCGCTTCGAGGCCCTCCTGTCCGACCTGCTCGAGATCAGTCGCTTCGACGCCGGCGCCGCCGCGCTCGACGTGGAGCCGGTCGACCTGCGCGGCACCATCGCCAAGGTCGTCGAGGCCGCCCGCCCGCTCGCCGAGCGCCGCGGCAGCGTCGTCACCGTGTACGACCCCGACGTCACCGCCGAGGCGGAGGTCGACGAGCGCCGCGTCGAGCGCATCCTGCGCAACCTGCTCGTCAACGCCATCGAGCACGGCGACGGCCGCCCGGTCGACGTCTTCGTCGCGGTCGGCGACGACGCGGTGGCGGTCGTCATCGAGGACCACGGCGTGGGCCTGCGCCCCGGCGAGGCGGCCAACGTCTTCACCCGGTTCTGGCGGGCCGACCCGGCCCGGGCCCGCACGACCGGCGGTACCGGTCTCGGCCTGTCGATCTCGCTCGAGGACGCGCGCCTGCACAGCGGCTGGCTCCAGGCTTGGGGCGAGCGCGGTGTCGGGTCGCGCTTCCGCCTGACCCTGCCCCAGCGCGCCGGGGAGACCCTGCACGGGTCTCCGCTTCCGCTCAGCCCCACGGAGGAGTCGTGACCGGCCGCCGGGGCAGGGCAGTCCTGGCGGTCCTCCTGGCGCTCGTGCTCACCGGCTGTGGTGGCCTGTCCAGCGGGGGGCCGGTCGAGCCCGGCCTCGACCTCGGCAGCGGCAACCCGCCGAACCTGGGGGTCGTCCCCCCGGGGCCGGTCCCGGGCTCCGGGCAGGAGAGCATCGTGCGGGGCTTCGTGAAGGCGGGGTCGGCCAGCGACGCCGCGTACGACAACGCCCGGGCCTTCCTCACGACGAGGACGAGCGAGCTGTGGGACCCCGACCGCAGCCTGGTCCTGCTGTCCGCCGACACCGCTCCGGCGGCGACGCTGCTCGACCCGGCGACCGTGCGGCTCGCCGCCCGGGCCGCTGGCACGATCGACGCCGACGGCCGCTACACGGCGGCCCGCCCGGGCAGCACCGTCACAGCCGACTTCAGCCTGACCTCCGTCGGTGGGCAGTGGCGCATCAGCGAGCTCCCCCAGTGGTTCGGCCGGTGGGTTCCCAGCGTCGACGTGTCCCGCCTGGTGCAGCCCTACGACGTGCACTACGTCTCCACCAGCCGACGCGCCCTGGTGTCGGACACCCGGTGGTTCCCGGTCGACCGGCTCGCCACCCGGCTTGCGCGGGCCCAGCTGGTCCAGCTCCCCGCGCACCTCGAGGGCGCTGCGGCCTCGGCCGTGCCGGTCGGCGCCAGGCTGCTCGGGGATGCCGTGTCGATCGAGTCCGGTGTCGCGACCGTCAACCTCATCTCGGGCAAGCTCGACCCGGGGGAGACCACCCGGCAGAACCTGTGGGCCCAGTTCGTCAGCACCCTCACACAGGACCCCGCCGTCAGCAGGGTCGAGCTGTCGGTCGGTGGCGTGCCCGTCAACCTCGCCGGTCTCGACGGTTCGGCCGGCACGCTCGCCGAGGTCGGGTTCACCACGCCGGCGGCCCCAGCCCTCGCCCGGCCCGTGGTCCGCCGCGGGGACGAGGTCATGGTGTTCGACCCGAGCACCCTCGGCGACGCCGAGCCGCGCCAGCCGCCCGCCACCTCCAGCACCTACCCGCCGGTGCTGGGCACCTTCGCGCGCCTCGCGCTGTCGGCCGACGGGGTCGAGCTCGCCGGTGTCGACCCGGACGGGGACGGCATCTCGCGCTGGCGCGGCACCAACCGCTACGAGGTGCCTCTCGACGCCACCGACGTCGGCAACCCCTCGTACGACCGGCGCGGGTTCCTCTGGATGGGCGGCGTGGGCCGCAAGGGCGCGACCTCGCCGCGGCTGTGGGTCGTCGACCTGACGGCCAGCCCGGCCGACCCGCGTGCCAGGGCGACCGCGGTTCAGGCGCAGTGGCTCGACGGCCGGCGGGTGCTCGAGGCCCGGGTGGCCCCGGACGGAGACCGCGTCGCGGTGCTCTCGACCGCGCTCGACGGCTCGGGCACGCGGCTGGACCTCGCCGGCGTCGTGCGCGCCGGTGACGGCCTGCCGCAGCAGCTGGCCGACCCGTTGCGGCTCGGCGCCTCCCTGACCAGGGCGAGCAGCATCGCGTGGCTCGACGAGCGCTCGCTGGCGGTTCTCGGGGTGATCGACGGCAAGACCGTGCAGCCGGCCATCGTCTCGGTCGGCGGCAACGTGCGCGGGCTGACCCCGGTCCCCGGAGCCGTGGGCATCGCGTCCACCGGCGGGGAGCGCGACCTGCGGGTCGTCACCTCCTCGGGCCGGCTGCACAGTCGCGCCGGCTCGCAGTGGGTCGACAGCGGTCAGGCCACCGACCTCGCCGTCGCCGCCGGCTGAGCCGTCCACAGACCCGCCTGCGCCCGATGCTCGTCCACAGCGCGGCAGGGGGCACGGCGTCCACGCGTGGGTGCGGGTCATCCTGTGTCCATGGCTGGCGTCCTGGGCACGGTGTGGGCGAGGAGCCGGCGCGGGGTGGCTGCGGCGGGTGACCTCGTGCTGCCGGCACGGTGCGCCGCGTGCCACGGTGCCGGGGGGCCGTTGTGCCGCGCCTGCGCCGACGCCGTGCGCCGGTCCTCGTACGGGGTCGCCTCCGATGCCGTGGGGCCGCGGCCCGCGCCGCCCGGGATGCCGTGCTGCTGGGCCGGCGCCCGCTTCGAGGGTGCGCTGCGGCATGCTGTCACCGCCTACAAGGACGAGGGGCGTCGCGACCTCCGACCGGTGCTGGCTGCTGCGCTGGCGACGGCACTGGCTGCGGCGGTGGCCGGTGACCCGGTGCTCCGCCGCCGCCTCCGGCTGCGCGAGGAGGTGCTCGTCGTGCCGGTCCCGACCTCGAGGGCCTCGCTGCGGCGCCGGGGCGACGACCCGGTTCTCGGCCTCGCCGTCTGGGCTGCCGCGGCCGTCGGCGGGGGGCGCCCGGCCACGGGTGGCCTGGCCGTGGTCCCTGCCCTGGTCCACGTTCGCCGCGTGGCCGACCAGGCCCACCTCGACCGGGCGGCCCGTGCCGCCAACCTGAGGGGGGCGATGGCGGTGGGGGCCCCGTGGCGCGGGGTGGTCCGTGGCGCCACGTGCGTGCTCGTCGACGACGTCGTCACGACCGGTGCCACCCTCATCGAGGGGGCCCGTGCGCTGCGCGACGTCGGGGCCGCACACGTGGTCGCGGCCACGTGCTCCACGACCCCTCGCCACACCTCGGCCCCGCTATTGTGGGCCACCGGCCCTCCGACTAGCGTCAGGTACTGAGCCCCGATCCTCCGGAGGTGGTGCCCCTGACGCCGGTTCGGCACTGAGCAGCGAGAACACCAAACCGAGGAGGACCACGTGGACATCGTCGTCACCGGACGGCACCTGACCGTCTCCGACCGCTTCCGGGCGCACATCGAGGACAAGCTCGAGAAGATCACCCAGCTCGAGCCGCGCACCCGGCGGGTCGAGGTGCTGGTGAGTCACGAGCCGAACCGTCGCCAGGCGGAGGTCTGTGACAAGGTCGAGATCACCTGTTACGCCAAGGGGCCCGTGGTGCGGGCCGAGGCGTGCGTCGAGGACAAGTACGCCGCCCTCGACCTGGCGATCGACAAGCTCATGGAGCGGCTCAGGCGCCAGAAGGACCGGCGACAGGTCCACCGCGGACGACGTACCCCCGAGTCCGTCGCGAGGGCGACGGCCCGCATCGTCACCCCCGACGAGGGTGGCCAGGTCACCCCCGGCGCCGACGAGGGCGACCCGTTCGTCGGCTCCCCGGTGGAGGTTCGCGAGAAGGTGCACCGCTCCGCTCCGATGACGCTCTCCGACGCACTGAGCGAGATGGAGCTCGTCGGCCACGACTTCTACCTCTTCCACGACATCGACACCGACCGCGCCAGCGTCGTCTACCGCCGCCACGGCTGGAGCTACGGCGTGCTGCATCTCGACCTCGACGGCTCCGCGACCGACGGCGAGGAGCGGGCCGAGGGAGCCGGTGTCGAGATTGCCGCTTCCTGAGAGATCTCGCACTGTGCCCGACCTTCGCCTGAGAGACCTGCCACGATTGCCACGTGAGGGGTGACGACGTGAACGGTGGCGGACCGGCTGACGTGCCGTCTGACGTGCCGTCGCCCATTCGTGTCGTGATCGTCGACGACCATGACCTCTATCGTCGCGGCATGCAGGTGGTGGTCGAGCTCGACGGCTCCGCGCTCGTCGTCGGCGAGGCGAGCAACGGCTTGGTCGCGGTCGACGTGTGCAGCAGGGTGATGCCGGACGTCGTGCTCATGGACGTGCGGATGCCGGGTCTCGGGGGCATCGAGGCCTGCCGCCGCGTTCGCGAGGTCGTCCCGTCGACACGGATCCTCATGCTGACCATGTCCGACGACGAGTCCGACCTGTTCGAGGCGATCAAGGCCGGCGCCAGTGGGTACCTGCTCAAGGACCTGCCCGGCGAGGAGGTGGCCGCGGCGATCCGCAGGGTCAACGACGGCCAGGCGATCATCCCGCCGGGCATGGCCGCGACCCTGCTGGCGGAGTTCACCCGGCTCAGCCAGGAGCCCGAGCCGGTCACCGGGAGTGCCCCGCAGCTCACCGACCGCGAGGTCGAGGTGCTGCGGCTCGTCGCTCGGGGGCGGGCGAACCGCGAGATCGCCGGCCAGCTCGTCATCTCCGAGAACACCGTCAAGAACCACGTCCGCAACATCCTCGAGAAGCTGCAGCTGCACTCGCGGGTGGAGGCGGCCGTCTACGCGCACCAGCAGCACCTGCTCCCGACGGATGACTGACGCGCCGGTCGGCGTGCACCTCTCGGCGGGGGCCGCCCGCCGGATCGCCCTCGCGGCCCAGGGCCTCGCGCGACCACGACCGGTTGAACCGGGCACGCGTGACGTCCAGCGCGTCGTCGACACCGTGGGTGTCGTGCAGATCGACAGCGTCAACGTCGTGGTGCGCAGCCACTACCTGCCGTTCTACTCACGGCTCGGCCCCTACGACCGGCGCCTGCTCGACCGTGCCCGAGACGCCGCCCCGCGCCGGGTCGTGGAGTACTGGGCACACGAGGCGTCTCTCGTCGCGCCGTCGACGTGGCCGCTGCTCGACTTCCGGATGCGCCGGGCGAGGTCCGACGCCTGGGGCGGCATGCGGAGCGTCGCGCGCAAGCACCCCGGGGTGGTCGAGGCCGTGCTGGACGAGGTCGCTCGACGTGGACCACTGACCAGCCGGGAGGTCGAGGTCGCCCTGGCCCACGACCTGCCCCGGCAGCGGGACGAGTGGGGCTGGAACTGGTCGCTCGTCAAGAACGCTCTCGAGCACCTGTTCTGGTCGGGCGAGGTGTCGAGCTCGGGCCGCACGCCCCAGTTCGAGCGTCGTTATGCGCTGCCGGCACGCGTGCTTCCTCCGGCCCTGCGCGAGCAGGCGCTCGACGCCGCGTCCCGACCGACCGAGGAAGCGGCCTTTCGACGGCTCGTCGAGATCTCCGCCCGGGCCCACGGGGTGGGGTCCGAGCAGTGCCTGCGCGACTACTTCCGGCTCTCGCCCGACCAGGCGCGGCCGGCGATCGCCGGCCTGGTGCGCGACGGCATCCTGCTGCCGGCGACGGTCGAGGGCTGGCACCGCCCGGGGTACCTGCACCGGGACGCCCGCCGGCCCCGGCGGGTCGAGGCGCGGGCCCTGCTCTCGCCGTTCGACTCGCTCATCTGGCAACGAGACCGCACGCGGGCCCTCTTCGGGTTCGACTTCCGGCTGGAGATCTACGTGCCGCAGGCCCAGCGCGTGCACGGCTACTACGTGCTGCCGTTCCTCCTCGGTGAGCACCTCGTCGCCCGGCTCGACCTCAAGGCCGACCGGGGCGCCGGGGTGCTGCTGGTGCGCCGGTGCACGTGGGAACCGGGGCAGGGCGGCCCCGTAGACCGGCGCGAGCTCGACGAGGAGCTGGCCCTGATGGCGGCCTGGCTCGACCTCCGAACGGTCAACTGGGACAAGATCGACCACTAGGTCGATCTTGTCCCGGTTCGGTTGCCGCTGGTCGGGGCAACTTCGACCTAGTGGTCGATCGTGCCCAGCGTCGACCCGGTGGTCGATGCCGTGACGGTGCCGGGCGGGTGCCCGGCCGGTGCCGTCGGCTCAGCCCTCGCGGAGCAGCTCCCAGTGCAGGGCGTCGACGGCCCGACCGTCCGGCAGCACGTCGGCCGCGGTCTCCTGCCCCCAGATGGTGAACCCCAGGCGGTCGAGCACCGCGTTGCTCGCCACGTTGTCGTCCGCGGTCTGGGCGACGAGCCGGCGCATCCCCAGCCCGCCCTCGGAGCGCGGGGTGAGGGCGTGCGCCACGAGGCGGCGGGCCCCGGTGGTCGCCACACCGCGGCGCCGAGCGCTGGGCACCACCTGGTAGCCCAGCTCGGCGGTGTCGTCGTCGAGGGTGCCCTCGGTGACGAACACGAGCACCTCGCCCAGCGCGGCATCCGTCGTGGCGTCGGCGACGCACCAGCTGAGGACGCGGCCGACCGACATCTGCTCGCGACGGATCAGCAGCCACTCGGGGAAGGTGTCGGCGTCGAGCACGCCGCGCGCCGGCATGTGGTGATCGGGCTGGTCGCGCGGGTCGAGCGAGGCGAGGTCGCCGTCGCGCCACGGCCGCAGCCGGATACCGTGCTCGGCCACCTCCAGCACCGGCACGTCGTCCCATGGGCTGTGCGGCTCCAGGACGTCGTCGGCCCCCAGGCTGGCCCGCCACACGTCCAGCGGCGGGGCCCCGGCGTCGTCGGGGTCGGGGTGCACCTGGGGGGTGGTGCCGTGCTGGGTGAAACCGCACGACCACGCCACCCGCCACGACGGGAAGTTGCCGCGAATGGCCAACCAGTGCACCCGCACGCCGCCCTGGCCGAACCACCAGCGGGCCAGGAGCCTCAGCGCGCCCGCCATGAACCCGGACCCCCGCCCCTGCGGGTGCAGCCCGAACCCGACCTCGCCGACCCCGCCGCCCCGCGGGCGCAGGTCGATCGTGCCGAGGTAGCGGCCCTGCGGGTCCGATGCGTCGGTGACCGCCCAGTACCGCAGCCCGTCCGGGCTGTTCCACGCGCTCTCGATGGTCGCCAGGAACTCGCGCGCGTCGTCGAGGCCGTAGGGGCGCGGCACGGTCGTCCAGCGCATCGACTCCGGGTCGTTGGACTGTTCGACGATCCGCTGCGCGTCGTCGAGGCGGTGCGCGCGCAGCAGCACCACCCCGTCGGTGAGCTCGGGCACGCAGCCCGGGAACGGCGAACCGGTCATTCCTCCACCCAACCACCTGTCGCGGTGGTGGGGAACTCGGGCCGCCGCGTGCCGCGTTGCCCGTGGAGTGCCCCCCTGCCGGCCGACCGTCGGTTCCGTGCGGCGCTCGGGGCTCGACTACCCTAGGCAGGTCCGGTCGAGCGACCGCCATGCAGCCACCCCAAGGGAGTTCCACTCGTGAAGATCGTCGAGAAGCTGTTGCGCGCCGGTGAGGGGCGCATCCTCAAGAAGCTCGACAACATCGCGGCTCAGGTCAACGCCATCGAGGAGGACTTCGAGAAGCTCACCGACGCCGAGCTGCGTGCCGAGACCGACGTCTTCAAGAAGCGCCTCGCCGACGGCGAGACCCTCGACGACATCCTGCCCGAGGCCTTCGCGGCCGTCCGCGAAGCCAGCAAGCGCACCCTGGGCAAGCGCCACTTCGACGTGCAGATCATGGGTGGGGCAGCGCTGCACCTGGGCAACGTCGCCGAGATGCGCACCGGTGAGGGCAAGACCCTCGTCGCCACCCTGCCGTGCTACCTCAACGCGCTCACCGGCAAGGGCGTGCACGTCATCACGGTCAACGACTACCTCGCCGAGTACCAGTCCGAGCTGATGGGTCGCGTGCACCGCTTCCTCGGCCTCGAGACGGGCTGCATCCTGGCCTCGATGACGCCTGAGCAGCGCCGGGCGGAGTACGCCAAGGACATCACCTACGGCACCAACAACGAGTTCGGCTTCGACTACCTGCGCGACAACATGGCGTGGTCGACGCAGGAGCTCGTGCAGCGTGAGCACCACTTCGCGATCGTCGACGAGGTCGACTCCATCCTCATCGACGAGGCCCGCACGCCGCTGATCATCTCGGGCCCGGCCGACCAGCCCACCAAGTGGTACACCGAGTTCGCGAAGATCGCCGCGCGCCTCGACCGGGGCGAGCTCGAGAGCGGTCGTGGCGACTACGAGGTCGACGAGAAGAAGCGCACCGTCGGCGTCCTCGAGGGCGGCATCGAGAAGGTCGAGGACCACCTCGGCATCGAGAACCTCTACGAGTCGGCCAACACCCCCCTCATCGGCTACCTCAACAACGCCATCAAGGCCAAGGAGCTGTTCCAGCGCGACAAGGACTACGTCGTGCTGGGCGGCGAGGTGCTCATCGTCGACGAGCACACCGGGCGCATGCTCGCCGGCCGCCGCTACAACGAGGGCATGCACCAGGCCATCGAGGCCAAGGAGGGGGTGCAGATCCAGAACGAGAACCAGACCCTCGCCACGATCACCCTGCAGAACTTCTTCCGCATGTACGACAAGCTCTCCGGCATGACCGGCACGGCCATGACCGAGGCCTCCGAGCTCAACTCGATCTACAAGCTCGGCGTGGTGCCGATCCCCACGAACCAGCCGATGATCCGGCTCGACAAGGCCGACCTCGTCTACCGCACCGAGGAGTCGAAGTACAAGGCCGTCGTCGCCGACATCGTCGAGCGGCACCAGCACGGCCAGCCGGTGCTCGTCGGCACCATCTCGGTCGAGAAGTCGGAGTACCTCTCCGACCAGCTGCGCCGCAGCGGGGTGGCCCACGAGGTGCTCAACGCCAAGCACCACGAGCGTGAGGCCACGATCGTCGCGGATGCCGGGCGCAAGGGCGCCGTCACCGTCGCCACCAACATGGCCGGTCGAGGCACCGACATCATGCTCGGCGGCAACCCCGAGTTCCGGGCGGTGGCGGCCCTCAAGGAGCGCGGGCTCGACCCGCACGAGACGCCCGAGGAGTACGAGGCCGCCTGGGACGAGGCCCTGGCCGCCGCCGAGGCGCGGGTCGCCACCGAGCACGACGAGGTCACCGAGTTCGGTGGCCTGTACGTCCTCGGCACCGAGCGCCACGAGTCGCGCCGCATCGACAACCAGCTGCGCGGGCGGTCGGGCCGACAAGGCGACCCGGGTGAGTCGCGCTTCTACCTCTCGCTCGAGGACCACCTCATGCGGCTGTTCAACGCCGGGCTGGTCGACCGGGTGATGACCACGGCCAAGCTCGAGGACGACCAGCCGATCGAGTCCAAGCTGGTGTCGCGCTCGATCCAGTCGGCGCAGTCGCAGGTCGAGGCGCAGAACTTCGAGATCCGCAAGAACGTGCTCAAGTACGACGACGTGCTCAACCGCCAGCGCACCGTCATCTACGAGGAGCGCCGCCGCGTCCTCGAGGGCGAGGACCTGCACGAGCAGCTGCGCTTCTTCGTCAACGACGACATCGAGGGCTACGTCGACGCCGAGACCTCCGACGGCTTCCCCGAGGACTGGAACCTCGAGCGGCTGTGGACCGCCCTGCGCGGGTTGTACCCCATCACCCTGGACCCCGAGCAGGTCGTCGACGCCGCCGGTGGCCGCACCTCGCTGACGAACGACAGGCTCAAGGAGGAGATCCTCTCCGACGCGCACCACGCCTACGACGAGCGCGAGGAGGCCCTCGGCTCGGAGGTCATGCGTGAGGTCGAGCGCCGGGTGATGCTCTCCGTGCTCGACCGCAAGTGGCGCGAGCACCTCTACGAGATGGACTACCTCCAGGAGGGCATCGGTCTGCGGGCGATGGCCCAGCGCGACCCGCTCGTCGAGTACCAGCGCGAGGGCTTCGCGCTGTGGACGACGATGAACGAGGCCGTGCGCGAGGAGTCGGTCGGGCTGCTCTTCCACGTCGACGTGCAGGTCGACCAGCCCACCGAGCCCCCGCCGGCGATCGAGCCGATGCACGTGTCGCAGATGCTCGGTGCGATGTCCGGTGCCCCGGCCGCGACCGCCGACGGCGACGTGGGGATGCCGACCGCCCCGGAGGTCGAGCACGCTGCGGTGGGTGCGGCGTCGGGGTCCTCCGGTGAGGGCGCCCGCACGGTGGCCGTGTCGGGTGTCGGGGTCGGCCGTCCCCGCACCGACCACCTGCACTACACCGCACCCAGCGAGACCGGTGGCGTCGACGAGCGCGACGAGGGGTCCCCGGCATCCGGCAGTGGCCTGACCGACGACCAGCTGGCCACCACCCCGAGGAACGCTCCGTGCCCCTGTGGTTCGGGCAAGAAGTTCAAGATGTGCCACGGGCGCCGCTGACGCCGCTCACGCCGCCGCACTGAGCCGAGAGGCCCGGGCTCACCCGCATGGGGTGAGCCCGGGCCTGTTTGCTGGCAGCCCCTGACGCGTCGGACCCGCGACCGGTACCGTGCCGGGACAGGAGGCCTCCGAGACAGACAGGGACGCGGGTGTCCAAGGAGCTGACGACGTCAGGACGACCGGTCGCGGCGCCCCAGCTGGGGCCCGAGGCACGGCTGGCAGTCGACGTCGCCCTCGGGGTGGCCGGCGTGACGTTGGGGGCCGCGGTCGTCGCCGTGCGCACGGTGCGCACGGTGCACCGAGTGGCCGCGCCGGTGACCCGGCTGCTGTGGCGGCCGCCCCTGCTTCCCACGCGTCTGCATCCCGCCACGGTCGCCGCCGACCTGGCCCGCAGGGGTGGCGCCGACCGTAGGGAGCTGCGCCGCCGGACCGTGGTGCTGCTCGACGCCTGGGTGCCCGCGCTGGTTGCTGCAGTCGTCGAGCGGCTCGACCTCACCCGGCTGGTCGAGGAGAACGTCGACCTGGACCAGCTCGTCTCGACCGTCGACCTCGATGCGGCGATGGCCCGGGCGGACCTCGACGGTGCGGTCTTGCGGGTCGACCTGGATGCGGTGACCACGCGAGTGGACATCGAGGCCATCCTCGACCGGGTCGACCTGGATGCGGTGGCGGCCAGGCTCGACGTGGATGCCGTGGTGGCGCGGGCCGACCTCGACGCGGCGGTCGCGCGGGTGGACATCGACGCGGCGGTCGCGCGGGTGGACATCGACGCGGTGCTCGACCGGGTCGACCTGGATGCGGTGGCGGCCAGGCTCGACGTGGATGCCGTGGTGGCGCGCGCCGACCTCGACGCCGTCATCGACCGGATCGACGTCATCGGCATCGTCGAGGAGGTGCTCGAGGTCATCGACCTGCCGGCCATCATCCGCGACTCCACCGGGTCGATGGCCTCCGAGACGGTGCGTGGTGTGCGCATGACCGGCATCACCGCCGACGACGCCCTCACCCGTGCCGTCGACCGTGCGCTGTTCCGGCGGCGGCGGCCACCCTTGCCCGAGGGCACCCCGTGACGGGGCCGGAGATCTCCGCCATCCCGCGCGAGGCCCGGCCGTACCAGGGGGAGCCGGCCGGCCTGGTGACCCGGATCGTGGCCAACACGATCGACGCCCTGGTCGTGGGGGTGCTGCTGGGTGGCTGCTACCTCGGTCTGGTCGCGTTCACGTTCCTGCTCGACCCGCGCACCTTTCAGTGGCCCGACGCGAGCCTGCTGGCGAGCCTGACCACCGCCCTGGTGCTCGCCACGTGGTACTTCGCCCTGGGGTGGTGGCTGGTCGGCCGGAGCTACGGCGACCACGTCATGGGGCTGCGGGTGGTGGGGCACAGGGGACGACGGCTCGGCCCGCTGCGCGCGATGGTGCGAGCGCTGTTCTGTGTCTTCTTCCCCATCGGTCTCTTCTGGTGCATCGTCAGCCCCGAGCGCCGGTCGGTGCAGGACGTCGCCCTCTGGACCCGGGTGGTCTACGACTGGCTGCCGCGCCCGGGTGCCAGCCAACGCAAGACCCTCCTCGGCGACGCACCGATGGCCATGGAGCCGGCGGCGCCGGGTTCGCCGGTCGTCGGGGTGAACCAGCCGGACGCGCCGGCCGGCGTGCGGCGCCGCTACCGGCGCACGGACCTTGACGACGTCCCCGACGTCCCCGACCATCCCGACGTCCCCGACCATCCCGACGTCCCCGACCATCCCGACGTCCCCGACCATCCCGACGTCCCCGACGTCCCCGACGTCCCCGACCGTCCCAACCGTCCCGACGTCAGGCCGACCCCATGAGCACGCAGACCGCCGCCCGCACCGCGGGCGCCACCGTCCTGACCACCCTGGCGGCCGCCCAGTTCCTGATGACCCTGGACAGCTCGGTCATGAACGTCTCGATCGCCACCGTGGCCAAGGACGTCGGTACCGACGTGACCGGCATCCAGACCGCGATCACGCTCTACACCCTGGTCATGGCCTCGCTGATGATCACCGGAGGCAAGATCGGCGGCATCCTGGGCCGCAAGCGGGCGTTCTCCATCGGCTGCGTCATCTACGGAGCCGGGTCCTTCACGACCGCGCTGGCGCCCAGCCTGCCCGTGCTCATCCTCGGCTGGTCGCTGCTCGAGGGCATCGGGGCGGCGTTGATCATGCCGGCGATCGTCGCGCTCGTCGCCACGAACTTCGATGCCCCGCAGCGGCCCCGGGCCTACGGGCTGGTCGCTGCATCCGGTGCGATCGCGGTCGCCGCGGGCCCGCTGATCGGTGGAGTGCTGACGACCTACGCGTCGTGGCGCTGGGTCTTCGCCGGTGAGGTGGTGATCGTGGCGATCATCCTCGTGCTCGCGCGACGGATGGCCGACGCAGAGGCCGACCCCGACGCTGCGCTCGACCTCGTCGGCACGGTGCTGTCGGCGTCGGGTCTCGGGCTGGTCGTGTTCGGCATCCTGCGGGCGGGCACGTGGGGTTTCGTCAACCCCAAGCCGAACGCCCCCTCGTGGCTGGGACTGTCGCCCGTGGTGTGGTTCGTGCTCGGCGGCGCGCTGGTGCTGTGGGCCTTCATGGGATGGGAGCAGCGCCGGATCGCCGAGGGTCGCTCGGCCCTGCTCGACCCCGCCATCTTGCGGATCCCGCCGCTGCAGAAGGGCCTGATCGCCTTCTTCTTCCAGTTCCTGCTCCAGGCGGGGCTGTTCTTCTGCGTGCCGCTCTACCTCTCGGTGGCGCTCGGTCTCAGCGCCATCGACACCGGCCTGCGGGTCATGCCCCTCTCGGTGACCCTGTTGCTCGCCGCCGTGGGGGTGCCCAAGGTCTTTCCCCACGCCTCGCCCCGCCGGGTGGTGCGACTGGGCTTCCTCGCGCTGCTCGCCGGAATCGTGGCGCTGCTGGCCGCCCTGGAGGTCGGTGTCGGGCCGGAGATCGTCACCGGCCCGCTGCTCCTGGCCGGTCTGGGTATCGGGGCGCTCGCCTCGCAGCTCGGGGCGGTCACCGTTTCGGCGGTGCCCGACGAGCAGAGTGGCGAAGTGGGGGGCATCCAGAACACCTTCACCAACCTGGGCGCCTCGATCGGTACGGCGCTGGCGGGCGCCGTGCTCATCTCGGCCCTGTCGTCGTCGTTCTTCACCGGTATCGCCGACAACGAGGCGATCCCACCCTCGGTGACCTCGCAGGCCCAGGTGGAGCTGGCCAGCGGCATCCCGTTCGTGTCGGACGCGCAGCTGGAGACGGCGCTCGCGGACGCGAACGTCGACCCGGCCGTGGCGACGGCGGTCGTCGAGGAGAACACGCAGTCGCGGCTGTCCGGGCTGCGCAGCGCACTGGCGGTGCTGGCGCTGCTGGCACTGGTCGCCTTCTTCACCTCCGGGGGCCTGCCGACCCGACAACCGGGCAGCCCGGAGCCCGAGCCGGCGCCCTTGCCGGGAACCGACTCGTCGCTCAGCCCACCTGCAGGGCACTGACCCGCCACTTGCCGTCCTGCCCGACGAGCCGCACGGCGACAGCGCGCACCCGCGGCCCGTCGCGAACCACGACCGCGGCCTCGGCCACCCCGTCGGCGGGCTCGCAGACGCGCACGCGCACGACGTGGAGCCGTGGCCGGGTGCGTGGCGCGCGGCCCTCCGCCACCCGGCGGGCGACCAGCGCGCTGCGCCGGGCCACGACGGCATACACCTCAGGAGCGGTCCAGCGCAGCACCTGGGGAGCCGGGCGCACGCCCATCATCACCTCGAGCAGGGCCAGGGTGATGCGGCCGGCCCACACGCCGGGGTCGGGGAGGGCGTTGCTCAGCGTGCGCTGGGGGCCGAAGTACTGCTCGTCGGACGCGGCGGCGAAGTCGACGGCCAGCGTGTCCTGCACGTAGCCGGCGGCGTGGCCCTCGCGGGCCGCAGTCGCCTGCCTGGACTCCCGAATGGCCTCTTCGAGGGAGATCGGCGGCGGCAACGGCCGGCTGGGGGGCGCGACGTGCAGGACGCCGCCGCTCATGCCGCCGACCTCGGGGGAGGATGCAGCACCTGGCCGGGCAGCAGGAGGTCGGGGTCGTCGCCCACGACCTCGCGGTTGGCGTCGAACCAGGCAGGCCACGCGCGCGCGACCTCGGCCTCCGAGGCGTCCAGCCCGAGGTGTCGTGCGGCGATGGACCACAGGGAGTCCCCGCGACGCACGACCACCTCGGTCGGGGGTGCGGCCCGGCCCGAGCGGGGTGAGGGGCTGAGCACGCGCACGTCGGGATGGGTACGGACGGCGGGCCGGGTGGGCACCCATCCCGGGGCGGGAGCCGGCGACGACACCGGGGCGGGCCGTCGTTCCGGTGCGGTCGCCGGCGCCGTGCCCGTGCCGGGCGCCCATCCGGGGTCGGGGAGGGGGGTGAGGCCGGGGTCGGGCAGGGGCGGGCGGACGGTGGCCACGTCAGCCGCCACCGAGACCGTCGGCGCGGCCACCGACGCTCCCGGAGCCAGGCCGGCGACGACCCCGATGCCGAGCAGGGCCCCGGCCGCGCGGCGGACCAGCCGCGGGGTGACCACCTCGGCGGCGCGAGCAGCGCTGCGGCCCAGGGTGCCGGGCACGAGGCTGACCACCTCGAGCAGGACGCTTCCCGCCAGCCACGTGACCCCCACCAGTGCAGCCGCGGCCACGACCGCCGACAGCGCTTCGTCGGGCCGCACGGGAGCCCCCGCGCCGGCTGCGGCGCCGACCTGGTCCGTGATCCGCCACAACAACGGGACGAGCAGCACCACGCCGCCCAGGACCAGGCCTGCACACCCGACCAGTCGGGCACGTTGGATGGCGTTTGATGGCGTTTGCATGTGTTTGACCCTAGACCGTGGCCCCGACGCCGGCAACCAGAGCGGCCTAGGCTGTGGACATGAGGTGGGAAGGGCTCTTCGCTGACCTCGAGGGCCAGCTGGCCGCCGAGCTGCGCCGGGAGCGCGACGACGAGGTGGCCGAGCGCACCCGGCGGGAACGGGCGCTGGTCACCCTCACGGCACGCCTCGCCGCGGCACTCGGTACGCCCCTTCGGCTCGCCCTGGTCGGCGAGCGGCAGGTCGAGGGGGAGCTCGCGGACCTCGGTGAGGACTGGGTGCTGCTGCGGGCCGGCGACGGTCACGAAGTGCTCGTGCCGTTGGCCCGCGTGGTGACGTTGCGGTCGCTCGCGCCGCAGTCGGCGCCGGCACGGAGCGCCCGCCGGTTCGGACTCGGCTACGCGCTGCGCGCGCTGTCCCGTGACCGGGCCACCGTGGTGTTGACGCTGACCGGGGGTGGGCCGCGCCTGCTGGGGACGATCGACGCGGTGGGGGCCGACCACCTCGACCTCGCCGAGCACCTGGAAGGACTGCCTCGGCGACGGGAGAACGTCCGGGCCGTGGCCACCGTGCCCTTCGCGGCCGTCGTCACGGTCGAGTCGCGACGCTGACGGCGCGAGGCGCCCAGAGCCGGGCGCGGACGGCCGACGAGGGGTGCCTATCGGTCGGAGCCGGCCCTGGAACCAGGCACCGCCCGATCCTCGCCACCTCGGGGTCGCGTCTCCACCCCCGGCCGGGCCACACCGACGGCACGGGTCAGCCGACGGCTCCCTTGGCGTCCTGGTCGCCGGGTTCCGACCTGGTCGTGACCAGGTCGCGGGTCTCGGCGTACATCCGCTGGATGTAGGCCTCGAGCTCGACGGTCTCGACGCGCCACTGGCCGCGCCCACCCACCTTGATCGCCGGCAGCTCGCCGCTTCGCACGAGGGCGTACGCCTGGGCCGCGGAGACGTCGAGGATCTCGGACACCTCGGTGAGCGGGATGAAGCGGCGGGCCACGTCGTCAGTGTGCCATCCACAGGCGTGGCGCCGGCCTCGGTCGTCCACAGCCGGCGCTCCTCCGGAGGCGGAGGACGGCATCCTCGACCAGAATCGGGCGGCATGAGCGACCTACCCGCACCCACCGCGTCACGGCTGCGTGCCCCGTCCTGGCGCGACTCGAGGCTGCTCGTCGGGCTGCTCCTCGTGCTCGTCTCCACCGTCCTGGGGTCCCTCGTCGTCGCCCGCGCCGACGACCGGGTGCCGGTGTACGCCGCGAAGAGCGTGCTCGCTCCCGGCCAGCGGGTCACCGAGGCCGACGTGGTGCGGGTCGACGTGCTGCTCGGCGACGGAGCGGCGGGCTACCTCCCCGCCGATCGGCCGCTGGCCGACGACACGTGGTCGCTGCGCGCGATGCGCCCCGGCGAGCTCATCCCGCTGTCCGGGGTGGGCTCGGGTGCGGCGGTCGACGTGCAGCAGGTCGCGCTGCTCGTCGACGCCACCTCGGCGGCAGCCATCTCGGCCGGGTCGGTCGTCGACGTCTACGTCAACCGCCCGAAGGAGGGCACTGCCGTGGGCCTGCCCAGCTACGCCGGCCCCGAGCGGGCCCTCGAGGCGGTCTCGGTCGTGCGGGTGGCCGACGAGGACGGCGTGCTCGGCGGGTCCGCCCAGACCAGGGCGGTGCACGTCATGGTGCCGCGCGACGCGGTGCGAGACGTGGTCGCCGACGTCGACGTCGGCGCGCGGATCACCCTGGTTCCGGTGCCTGGTGGAGTGTCGGCGGCCTCGTCGTGACGAGCGTCCTCACCGCGGTGACCCATGGCCTGGAGTCCCAGTTCGTGCGGGTGCTCGAGGACGCGCCCGACGTCACGCTGGTACGGCGCTGCGCCGACGTCGCCGAGCTGCTCTCGGCGGGGGCGGTCGGGGTCGCCCGGGTGGCGGTGGTCTCCCCGGACCTGCGCGGCCTCGACCGCGACGCGCTGCGGCACCTCGCGGGTCACGGCGTGCGGGTGGCCGGCCTCGTGGCGACCGGTGACGACGAGGGCGAGCGCCGCCTGCGGCAGCTCGGGGTCGCGACGATCCTGCGCCCGGGCGATGCCGCGCCCCACGTGGCGACCGCCCTCGTGGCGCTCGCCGGTGCCAGCACCACGGCGCTGCCCTCGAACGACGCGCCCGCTACGGTTCCGACGTCCACGGCCGACCACGCGGCGCCGGGAGGTGACGCTGTCCACGAGCAGCACGACGAGGCGCCGGTCCTCACCCCGCTCACGGTCGTCTGGGGGCCCACCGGCGCCCCCGGCCGCACCACCGTCGCCGTGACCCTCGCTGCATCGCTGGCCGCCGCGGGGGTGCGCACCCTGCTCGTGGACCTCGACACCTGGGGAGCGAGCGTGGCGCAGGTGCTGGGTCTGGTCGACGAGGCGCCGGGGGTGGCAGCGGCGGCCCGGGCCTCCGAGCAGGGCACCCTCGACATGCCGGGGTTGGCCCGCCTCGCACCCGAGGTGGTGCCCGGCCTGCGGGTGCTCACCGGCCTGCCGCGGGCCGACCGGTGGCCCGAGCTGCGCAGTGCGGCGGTCGAGGACGTGCTGCGCCTGGCCCGAGGGGTCGTCGACCACGTGGTCGTCGACGTCGGCTTCGCCGTCGAGGACGACGAGGAGCTGAGCTACGACACCGCCGCACCACGCCGCAACGCCGCCACCCTCACCGCGCTCGAGGCGGCCGACCACCTCGTCGTGGTCGGAGCCGCCGACCCCGTGGGGTTGCAGCGCCTCGTCCGCGCGGTCCAGGACGTCGCCGTGCTGCCCTCTCCGCGACCCCTGGTCGTGGTCACCAAGGTGCGTGCCTCGGTGGCGGGCCGCCGGCCCGAGCGTGCCATCGCCGATGTCCTGGCCCGGTTCGCCGGCATGGATGCCGTGCGTTTCCTCCCGTGGGCGCCGCACGAGTGCGACGCGGCCCTGCTCGCCGGGCGCTCGCTCGTCGAGGTGGCTCCGAGGGCCGAGCTCACGACGGCTCTGGCCGAGCTCGCTGCCGAGCTCGACCCGCGCGCGTCGGCGCCCAGCGGCGGCCGGCGGCGGACGGCATCCGGGATCGGACAGCGAGGAAACGAGGGTGCCGGGGCGCGCCCTCGTCACCCGGTTCCTCTGACCCGGCCCACGGTCTGACACGATGGGCCCGTGGCAGAACGGCTCAGCTCCCTCGACACCTCCTTCCTGAACCTCGAGGACGCGGCGACGCCGATGCACGTGGGCTCGGTCATGGTCTTCAACGCCCCGTCTGGAGGGTTCGACTACGAGAGCCTCGTGACGCTGATCAGCCAGCGCATCGCCCATGTTCCCCGCTACCGACAGCGGATCAAGATGGTGCCCGGCAGCCTCGCGAACCCCGTGTGGGTCGACGACACGCACTTCGACATGACCTACCACGTGCGCCGTAGCGCCCTCCCGCGGCCCGGTTCGGACGAGCAGCTCGAGGAGCTCGTCGCCCGCATCCAGCCGCGCCCGCTCGACCGTTCCCGCCCGATGTGGGAGGTCTACCTCGTCGAGGGCCTGGCCGAGAACCGGTTCGCGATCATCACCAAGACCCACCACAGCCTGGTCGACGGCGTCAGCTCCGTCGACATCGGCAACGTGCTCGTCGACGGCAACCCCACGGCCAGCGAGGGCGTGCTCACGACCTGGCGCGCCCGCGCCGAGCCCAGCGGGGCCGAGCTCGTCGTCGCTGCACTCAGCGAGGCGGCGCGCACCCCGAGCCAGGTGGTCGAGACCGTGCAGCACGGGGTCGCCGACGTCACCAAGGCCTTCGGCAAGGTGGCCTCGGTTGCCGGTGGCGTCATCTCCACGCTGGCCCGGTTCTCGGCCCGGCCCGCGCCGGAGTCGCCGCTCAACGCGCCGGTCGGCCGGGCCCGGCGCTACGTGATGATCGGCACCGACCTCGAGGACTACCGCAAGGTTCGCACTCGCCTGGGCCGCGGCTCCTTCGCCGACGAGGTGACCGTCAACGACGTCATCCTCGCCACCATCGCCGGGGCGTTCCGGTCGTGGCTGCTCACCCGCGGAGAGTCGGTCTACCCCGGCACGACGATCCGCGCGATGGTGCCCGTGTCAGTGCACGACGGCAACGACCCGCCGACGGGGTCCCAGGTCACGGCGTGCTTCGTCGACCTGCCCGTGGGGGAGCCGGCACCGTCGATGCGCCTGCACCAGATCGCCTTCTCGATGCGCCAGCAGATGGAGGGCGGCTCCAGTCGGGCGGTGTCGGCCGACACCCTGTCGGGCCTGGGCGGGTTCGCCCCGCCGACGATGCACGCCCTCGGTGCCCGGCTCGGCGGCATGGTGTCGCGCCGCCTCTACAACGTCGTCATCACCAACGTCCCCGGCCCGCAGACACCGCTCTACGCGGCGGGCGCCAGGATGGTCTCGACCTACCCGGTGACGCCGCTCGGCCGCGAGCAGGCCCTCTCGATCGGGCTGACCTCCTACGACGGCGGCGTCTACTACGGTCTGTACGCAGACCGCGACGCCATGCCCGACGCCGACGTGCTCGGCCGCGGCGTCGTCGATGCCCTGCACGAGCTGCTCGACGCCCCGCGCGTCGGCTCCCGCTGACCACGGTCACCAGGACCGGCTTCATCGACCACAGAGAGGAGCAGGTATGCCGCTCACCCGGGTCTACCTCCCGATCACCCCTGCCGACCTCAGGGCACTGGCCGATGGCATGGCTCTTCGCCCTATCCCGCGGCCGGCCCACGCCGTGACCCCGGCGCTGGGCAAGCCGGGGCTGGTCACCGACGAGGAGGAGCTCGAGCACGCGGCGTGGGTCGCGGCCACCGAGGAGGCCATCGCACCGCCCGGGGCCGCGCCCCGCCGTCGGGTCATCGCGGCGGCGGACGTCGACGCGACCGCCGTCGCGTTCCCGGCCGATCCCGACGTGCCGTCACGGGTCGAGGTCTCGGCGCCGGTCGAGCGGCGCCGGATCGTCTCGTTCCACGTCGACGAGGACCCCGGCTGCTGCGAGCCGACCGACCTCCTCTGGTACGACGTCACCGAGCTCGCCGACGTGCGAGCGATCGTCGCCCGGCCCTGACCGCTCCATCCGAGCGGGCCCCGCAGCCGCGGCTTGCATCTCGCGAAGGCGGGGCGCAAGAGTGGGGGTGATCCCGACGTCGCGACCGGAACCGAGGAGCCTCACCGCATGGACGCTGTCACCCACGTTCCCACCCCCACCAACGAGACCGTTCTCGACTACGCCCCCGGGAGCCCCGAGCGGGCCTCGCTCGAGGTGGCGCTCGTCGAGATGGCCGAGACGCGCCACGACCTGCCGCACACCATCGGCGGCGCCCGGGTCATGGGGAAGGGGGAGAAGATCGAGGTGCGCCAGCCGCACGCGCACCGCAAGGTGCTCGGCGTCACCCGCGGTGCCACGAAGGCGGATGCCGGTGCGGCCGTCGACGCCGCGATGGCCGCCGCCCCTGCCTGGCGTGACCTGACCTTCGACGACCGCGCCGCCATCCTGCTCAAGGCCGCCGACCTGCTGGCGGGGCCGTGGCGAGCGCGGATCAACGCCGCGACCATGCTGGGGCAGAGCAAGACGGCCTACCAGGCCGAGATCGACGCGGCCTGCGAGCTCATCGACTTCTGGCGCTTCAACGTGCACTTCGCCCGCCAGATCCTCCAGGAGCAGCCGCCGGAGAACTCGCGCGGGCTGTGGAACCGCAGCGACTACCGCTCCCTCGAGGGCTTCGTCTACGCGGTGACGCCGTTCAACTTCACCGCCATCGCCGGCAACCTGCCGACCGCGCCGGCGCTGATGGGCAACACCGTCGTGTGGAAGCCCTCGCACTCCCAGCAGCTCGCCGCGCAGCTGACCATGGAGTTGCTCGAGGAGGCCGGGATGCCGCCCGGCGTCATCAACATGGTCACCGGGCACGGCCGCGAGCTGTCCGACGTCGCCCTCAGCCACCGGGAGTTCGCCGGGCTGCACTTCACCGGCTCGACCGCGGTGTTCCAGGGGCTGTGGCGGCGGATCGGCGAGAACCTGACGAGCTACCGGCACTACCCGCGCATCGTCGGCGAGACCGGCGGCAAGGACTTCGTGCTGGCCCACCCGAGCGCCGACCCCGACGTGCTGCGCACCGCACTCGTGCGAGGGGCCTTCGAGTACCAGGGGCAGAAGTGCTCGGCCGCCTCGCGCGCGTACGTGCCCCGCTCGGTGTGGAAGGTCATCAAGAGCGACCTCGCCGAGATCACCAACGGCCTGGCCATGGGCGACGTCACCGACCTGTCGAACTTCATGGGCGCGGTCATCGACGACCGCGCCTTCGCCAAGCACAAGGCGGCGATCGACCGGGCGCACGCCACGCGCCACCTCGATGTCGTCGCCGGTGGCACCTACGACGACTCCGAGGGGTACTTCGTGCGGCCGACGGTCGTCGAGAGCAGCGACCCGACCGACGAGATGTTCAGCACCGAGTACTTCGGTCCGATCCTGGCCGTGCACGTCTATCCCGACCGGCAGTACTCCAAGGTGCTCGACCAGATGGAGTCGTTCGCGCCCTACGCGCTGACCGGGGCGATCATCGCCCAGGACCGGGCCGTCATCGCCGATGCCACCGAGCGGCTGCGCTTCTCGGCGGGCAACTTCTACGTCAACGACAAGCCCACCGGTGCGGTCGTGGGTCAGCAGCCGTTCGGCGGTGGTCGGGCCTCGGGCACCAACGACAAGGCCGGCTCCGCAGCGAACCTGATGCGCTGGACGTCGGTGCGCTCGATCAAGGAGAACTTCGTCCCCCCGAAGGCGCACGGCTACCCCCACATGGGCTGAGCCTCGCACGAGGTCGCGGGTGGGGTCAGCGGGCGAGCCACGACCGGATCAGCTCGATCTCGATGCGGATCGCCGCGTTGATGGGGTCGGCCGCCGCCCGCTCGAGCTTGCTGCCGATGAGCGGCACGTTCGCCTTGAGGTCGGCCTCGATGAGCTCGAGGGTCTCGTCGCCGTGGGGCTCGAGCCGCACCGTGCCCTTGACCGTGAGCGGCGCGCCCTTAATGTGGATGTCGAACATCGAGGCCCGCGAGCCGTCGGGCCCCATCCCGCTCCAGTCGAGCACCTCGATGACGGTGAGGTGCTCGCCGACGAACGAGCGCGCCATGTCGGCAAGCCCGTCGGACGGGAGCTGCCGCTCGGTGCGCACCCGGTGCCCGTCGATGCCGCCGCCGACCTCGACGGTGTAGACGCCGTTGTTCGTCGTTGCGGCGCACTTGGCCTCCTGGAAGGCCGGGTCGATGAGCAGGGCGTGGACCTCGTCCACGCTCCCGCTCAGTTTCTCACGCGTCGTCAGTCGCACTGGGCGTCCTCTCGCTCGGTCGGTGACGCGATCCTCTCACCCGCCGCGCAACCGGTGGGAGAGGTCGGCCAGGGTGGTCCTCGAGGTGCGCAGCTCGCCCAGCACCCAGTCGCGACGCCGCCGGTGCTGGGCCAGCACGAGGTCGAGCTCGGCCTGCAGCGCCGCGCGCGCCTGCTCGCGGGCCCGGTCGGCGCCCGCGTCGGCCGTGCCGGTGACGCCCCAGCCGATCTCGACCCGCCCGTCTCGCACGTCCAGCCCGGAGGCCCGGGCCCGCTCCTCGAGCGTCCGGGCTCGCGCCACGAGGTCGGCGAGGTCGGTCGCGTGGTCCTGAAGCACCCGGCCGACCAGGTCGAGCTGGGCCGCCGT
The DNA here is from genome assembly GCA_038210185.1 of Actinomycetales bacterium. Taxonomy (GTDB): domain Bacteria; phylum Actinomycetota; class Actinomycetes; order Actinomycetales; family Dermatophilaceae; genus Fodinibacter. The sequence continues at coordinate 15,549 of JBBQWX010000002.1, read as the reverse complement.
GGCCTCCGCCGACTCCGCGAGCAGGGCAGCGCGCCGACGGGTGGCCGTCGAGGTGCGGCCGGTCCAGCCATCGCCCACGCCATCGGATGCCGTGCGCACGCGGGTCGAGTGCGCGCCCAGCCGCTGCGCCACCGAGCGCGCCGTGCTCGCGCACGCCGAGAGGGATGCCGGGTCACCCGGCACGACGCTCACGGCATCCTCGGTGCGTCGATCGGGCGCTCGACCGGCGTCGGCGCGGGCGGGCCGGTCACCGTGTACCGCGCCAGCACGGGGGACAGGTCGGCGGCCGTCTCGCCGAGGGCCCGCAGCGTGTCGGCCACCTGGTCGAGCCAGTCGTCAAGCACGCGCTGCGGCCCGGGCTCGCCGGTGACGACGAGGCAGGCGAGCACGTCGTCCTCGGCCACGGTCACGGTGTCGCGCAGGGTGTCGAGCTCCGCGAGGGCGGTGCGGGCACGCTCCGGGTCGGGTCCGAGGGGCACCCGCCCACTCTAGGGACTCCGGGCGACGGGACGGCCGGGTTACCCACAGCCCCGATCCGCAGGCGCAGCCGTACCGAGATCGACCATTAGGTCACTCCCGGTACACCGGCCCGTACCGAGATCGACCAATAGGTCACTGTGGGTACACCGGCCCGTACCGAGATCGACCAATAGGTCACTGTGGGTACACCGGACCGAACCTGCAGGGCTCGCCAGTCGCGGCGTAGGGTCGCCGGGTGGCCATCGACGACCGCCCCCACGCCCTGCTGGACGTCGGCTCCGACGCGCCTCGCGACGAGGTGCTTCGTGCCGCCGCGACAGCCCTCGCCGCAGAGCTGGTCGCCATCGGCCCGGGGGCACCCTCAGGCCCCACCGTGGTGCTGACCGGTCACCTCGACACCGTCGGCGTCGAGGGGATGCCGTCGCCGTTCACCCCCGTGGTCGAGGGCTGGGTGGCCGAGCATGCCCACTGACCCCCGGCGCCTGCGCGGCGACGCGCCGCTGCTCGACGCCTGGCTGCGCTTCCAGGAGGAGGCGTCGTCCCCGTTCACGATCCCCGGACACAAGCAGCGCCACGACCTCGTCGGCGACGTCGTCGCCGGGGACGTGCCGCTCTACGCCGGCCTCGACACGATGAAGCTGGCGCGGGGGGTGCTCGCCGAGGCCGAGCTGCGAGCCGCCAGGCTCTGGGGCGCCGACCTGTGCCGCTTCTCGGTGGGGGGCTCCACGCACGGCAACCAGGCACTGGCCCTGGCCGTCGCGGCCCCGGGAGACCGAGTGGTCGTGGCTCGTACCCTGCACCGCTCGATGCTGCTCGGGCTGGTGCTCGCGGGTCTGGAGCCGGTGTGGCTGCGCCCGGAGGTCGACCCGGGCCACGGCCTGCCCACCGGGGTCACCCCCACGGCCCTCGAGGCCGCCCTGGCGGCCGCGCCCGACGCCCACGCGGTCTTCGTCGGCGACCCGTCCTACGTGGGCACGGTCGGCGACGTGGCAGGGCTGGCCACGGTGGCGCACCGGCACGGCATCCCGCTCGTTGTCGACGCCGCGTGGGGTGCGCACCTGGGGTTCCACCCGTCGCTGCCGCCCCACGCACTGGCAGCAGGCGCCGACGCCCTGGTGACCAGTGCGCACAAGGCGCTGCCGGCCTGGTCGCAGGGGGCTCTGGTGCTGGCCCGCAGCCGGCGCCTCGGCCGGGCCAGGTTCGACGCGGCGGTCGAGGCCACGGCCACGACCAGCCCGTCCGGCGCGATCCTCGCGAGCATCGACGCCGCCCGGGCCCTGCTCGCTCGTGACGGTGCCGCCCTGCTCGGCCCGGTGATCGAGGCCGTGGCGACGGTGCGGAAGCGCCTGGCGCGCGTGCCCGGCCTTGTGGCGCTCGACGGCCCGGGGGTCGACCCGATGAGGCTCACCCTGGTGCTGCCCGGCACCGGTGCCGACGGCAACGCCGTGGAGGCCGACCTGCTCGCCCGCAGGATGCCGGTCGAGATGGCCGATCGCGACACCGTCGTCGCGATGGTGACCCTCGCCGACACGCACGAGGGGCTGGTCGACCTCGCGATCGCGCTGGCCGAGTCCGTCGACCGGCACCGTGGGCGCCCCCGTGCGGTCGTCACCTCGGGAATGTGGGCGGTCGACCCGATCACCGTGACGAGCCCGCGCGAGGCGTTCTTCGCACCTCGCGAGAGTGTGGCCGTCGCGCAGGCGGTGGGCAGGGTCAGCGCCGAGCTGGTCGCGCCCTACCCACCCGGCATCCCGGTGCTGGCGCCGGGGGAGGAGGTCACCCTCGAGGCAGTGGAGGCGCTGCAGGCCGCCCGAGCGGCCGGCAGTCGGATCGCCTATGCCGCCGACCCGACAGTGCACACCCTCGACGTCATCGCCGAGTAGGAGGAGCCCGGCCGGAGATCCTCGTCGGCGGCCCTCACTCCGCGCAGGTCAGGTGGCGGGCTCGAAGTGCTCAGCGAGCTCCACGAGCAGTCGTGAGCCGAAGGCCGTGGGGCCCTTGGGGATCCAGCGGGTGCTCGCCTCAGCCTGGCCCGTGCCGGCGATGTCGATGTGGGCCCACGGGAGGCCGCCGACCATCACCTCCGTCATCGTCACCAGCATGCTCGCCGGTCGGATCGGCTCGGGCTGAGCACCGCCGCCCCCCCCGCGGGTGTCCCGTCCGCGAGACATGGCGGGCTTCGTCCCCCGGCAGATCCTCCGGGAGTGGATAGGCTCGGCCAAGGACACGATGACGTGCCCCACCGCACCCGGTGAGAAGCGACGAAGGAGTGTCACCGCACCATGTCGACCCCTGAGGTTCGCACCCGCGAGGACGTGCTCGAGCCGATCACTGCAGCGTTCGAGGCGGCCGCGCCGGACGGCGAGGGAGCCGAGTTCGTCGCACGCTACTTCCGTCACGTGCCTCTGGACGAGCTCACCTCGCGGACCCCGGACATCTACGCGGGCGCGGCCGCGAGCCACCTCGAGCTCGCCCAGCACCGGCTGCCCGGCGTGGCCAACGTGCGGGTCTACAACCCGAGCACCGACATCGACGGCTGGTCCAACGCCCGCACGATCATCCAGATCGTCACCGACGACATGCCCTTCCTCGTCGACTCGGTCACCGGCGCCCTGGTCAACGCCGGCATCGACATCCACCTCATCGTGCACCCCCAGCTCGTGGTCAGCCGCGACGCCGCGGGTGAGCTCGAGCAGGTCGTCGCCCGCGACGTCACCGGCAGGAAGGTCAAGGTCGCGGTGGGCGAGCTGGCCGAGTCGTGGATGCTGCTGTCGATCGACCGCGAGAGCGACGAGGACCGCCGTGCCGAGCTCGAGCGCACGGTGCGCCTGGTGCTCGAGGACGTACGGCAGTCCGTCGAGGACTGGCCGAAGATGCGCAGCAGGTGCCTCGTGCTGGCCGCCGAGCTCGAAGGGTCGCCGCCGCAGAGTGTGGATGCCGACGAGACCGCGCTGGCCATCCGCTTCCTTCGCTGGATGGCCGATGACCACTTCACATTCCTCGGCTTGCGGGACTACACCCTGCGCCAGACCGCCGAGGGTGAGTTCATCTCCCCGGTCACCGGGTCCGGGCTGGGGCTGCTGCGCTCGGACCCGCCGCTCGGCCAGGACCCCGCCCTGCTGACCCCACAGGCGTCCGCGAAGGCGCACGAGCCCAACATCCTGGTGCTCACCAAGGCCAACACCCGCTCCACCGTGCACCGGGTCACCCACCTGGACTACGTCGGGGTCAAGCAGTACGACGAGCAGGGCCGGGTGGTCGGCGAGCGCCGGTTCCTCGGTCTGTATGCGTCGACGGCCTACACCGAGTCGGTGATGCGGGTGCCACTGGTGGCCGAGAAGGTGCACGCCGTGCTCGAGCGGTCGGGGGTGGCTCCCGACAGCCACACCGGCAAGGACCTGCTCGGGGTGCTCGAGAGCTACCCGCGCGACGAGCTGATCCAGGCCAGCGTCGAGCAGCTCTACGAGACGTCGATAGCGGTGACCCAGCTGCAGGAGCGCCGCCGCACCAAGCTGTTCATCCGCGAGGACGACTTCGGCCGCTTCGTGTCGTGCCTGGTCTACATTCCGCGCGACCGTTACAACACCACTGTTCGGCTGCGGATGGCCGACATCCTCAAGGACACCTTCGGTGGCGAGTCGGTGGAGTTCTCGGCGCGGGTCAGCGAGTCGGCCCTGTCCAGGCTGCAGTTCGTCGTGCGCCTGCCCAAGGGTCAGCGGGTGCGCACCCTCGGCCGCGCCGAGGAGGACGCCCTCGAGCACCGCCTCGTCGAGGTCAGTCGCACGTGGAGCGACCGGCTCGGCGACGCGCTGCGTGCTGCCCACGGCGAGGAAGCGGGCGACCGGCTCATGGACCGGTTCGGACGCGCCTTCCCGACCGCCTACGAGGAGACGTTCAGCGTCAACCAGGGCGTGGCCGACCTCAGCCACCTCGACCGGCTCGGGGCCGGCACCGGCACGAGCGTCGTGCTCTACCGCCCTGCCGACGCCCACGACGACGTGCGCCGTTTCAAGCTGTTCCGCGTCGACCCACTCAGCCTCACCGACATCCTGCCGATCTTCACCCACATGGGCGTCGAGGTCGTCGACGAGCAGCCCTACGAGGTCGCTCGCGCCGACGGCACCCATCTGCACGTCTACGACTTCGGGCTGCGGGTACCCGACGCCGCCATGTGGGAGGAGTTCCCCGCCGACCGGCTCCGTGACCTGTTCGAGGGCGCCGTGGCGGCCGTCTGGGACGGCCACGCCGAGAGCGACGGTTTCAACCGGCTCGTGCTGGCGGCCCAGCTGACCTGGCGGCAGGTCGTGGTGCTCCGCACCGTCGCGAAGTACCTTCGCCAGACCCGGGCCACGTACTCCCAGCACTACCTGGAGGACGCCCTCGTCTCGCACCCCGCCATCGCGCGCGACCTCGTCGAGCTGTGGGAGACCCGGTTCGACCCCCAGCGGTATGCCGGTGACGTCACCGGCGAGCGCACCACCGCCGAGGATCAGGTCGCCGGTCACGTCGGCGACGCACTCGACGAGGTGTCCTCGCTCGACCACGACCGCATCATCCGGACCTTCCTGGGCGTCATCCGGGCCGGGCTGCGGACGAACTTCTACCAGCCGGGCGCCGACGGCGGGATCAAGTCCTACGTCTCGCTCAAGCTCAACCCGAAGGCGGTTCCCGACCTGCCGGCGCCCCGCCCCCGGTACGAGATCTGGGTCTACAGCCCCCGCGTCGAGGGCGTGCACCTGCGCTTCGGCCCGGTCGCCCGCGGCGGCCTGCGCTGGTCCGACCGGCGCGAGGACTTCCGAACCGAGGTGCTCGGGCTGGTCAAGGCCCAGATGGTCAAGAACGCCGTGATCGTGCCGACCGGTTCCAAGGGAGGCTTCTACCCCAAGCAGCTGCCCGACCCCGCCGTCGACCGCGAGGCGTGGCTGGAGGAGGGCAAGGCGGCCTACCGCATGTTCATCTCCGCCCTGCTGGACATCACCGACAACCGGCTCGCGGGTGCGGCCGTGCCGCCGGAGCACGTGGTGCGTCACGACCCCGACGACGTCTACCTCGTCGTCGCCGCCGACAAGGGCACCGCGACCTTCTCCGACATCGCCAACGGTGTCGCCCAGTCCTACGGCTTCTGGCTCGACGACGCCTTCGCGTCGGGTGGGTCGGCCGGCTACGACCACAAGACGATGGGCATCACCGCCCGGGGCGCCTGGGAGTCGGTCAAGCGGCACTTCCGCGAGATGGGTCTCGACACCCAGACCCAGGACTTCACGGTGGTCGGCGTCGGCGACATGAGCGGCGACGTCTTCGGCAACGGCATGCTGCTGTCCGAGCACATCCGGCTGGTCGCCGCGTTCGACCACCGGCACGTCTTCGTCGACCCGACCCCGGATGCCGCGGCCTCCTTGGCCGAGCGCCGTCGCCTGTTCGGCCTGCCGCGCTCGTCGTGGGGCGACTACGACACCTCGCTCCTCTCGTCCGGGGGCGGGGTCTTCCCCCGCAGCCTGAAGTCCATCCCGATCACGCCCGAGATGGCGGGGGCGCTCGGCATCACCGGGGTCGCCACGATGACCCCGGCCGAGCTGATCCACGCCATCCTGCTCGCTCCGGTCGACCTGCTGTGGAACGGCGGCATCGGTACCTACGTCAAGGCGTCCACCGAGGACCATCTCTCGATCGGCGACCGGGCGAACGACGCCATCCGGGTCGACGGTAAGCAGCTTCGGGTCAAGGTGGTCGGCGAGGGCGGCAACCTCGGGCTCTCGCAGCTCGGCCGCATCGAGGCGGCGTTCTGCGGGGTGCGGGTCAACACCGACGCCATCGACAACTCGGCCGGGGTCGACACCTCCGACCACGAGGTCAACATCAAGGTCCTGCTCGGTGAGGTGGTCCGCCGGGGCGAGCTCACCATCGAGCAGCGCAACGAGCTACTCGCGGCGATGACCGACGACGTCGCCGAGCACGTGCTGCGCGACAACTACGAGCAGAACGTGCTGCTGGGCAACGCGCGGGCTCAGGAGAACTCGATGGCCAGCGTGCACGAGCGGCTGATCCGCTGGCTCGAGGAGCGCGGTGACCTCGACCGCGCGCTGGAGTTCCTCCCGACCGACGCCGAGATCGAGAAGCGGGTCCACGACGGCCTGGGCCTGAAGTCACCGGAGTTCTCGGTGCTCGTCGCCTACGCCAAGCTCGCCCTGAAGCAGGACATCCTCGCCAGCTCGATCCCCGACGACCCGTACTTCGAGCGCACCCTGGCCGAGTACTTCCCGCCCCAGATCCGCGAGCACTACTCCGGTGAGCTCGCGGGTCACCCCCTGCGCCGTGAGATCGTCACCAACGCGGTCGTCAACTCGATGGTCAACCGCGGCGGCATCACCTTCGCGTTCCGGGCGCAGGAGGAGGCCGGGGCGACCCCCGAGCAGGTCACCCGGGCGTTCGTCGTGTGCCGCGAGGTGTTCGGCCTGGCCGACTACGTCCGCGAGGTCGAAGCGCTCGACAACGTCGTGGGCACATCCGCCCAGACCGCGCTCTACCTCGAGTTCCGCCGGCTGCTCGACCGCTCGGTGCGGTGGTTCCTCACCGCGCGGCCGTCGACCCTGGACATCGGCGCCGAGATCGAGCGCTTCTCCGGCATCGTGCGCGACCTGCGCACCCAGGTGCCGGCGCTGCTGCGCGGCGAGGAGAAGCGCCGCCTCGAGCGCAGGGCGGCCGAGCTGACCAAGGCCGGTGTGCCCGACGAGCTCGCCGTGCGCGCGGCCTCCCTGCTCGACTGGTACTCCCTGCTCGACATCGTCGACATCGCGACCGACACCGGCCGCGCGCCGATCGACGTGGCGCCGCTGTACTACCTGGTCTCGGAGCGGTTCGGCATCGACGCGATGCTCGGCAAGGTCACCGGCCTGCCGCGCGACGACCGCTGGGACGCTTTGGCGCGCGGGGCGCTCCGTGACGACCTCTACTCCGTGCTCGAGTCGCTGACCCGCTCGGTGATCGAGGTCGGCGCCGCCGACGCCGAGCCCGCCGCACAGTGGGAGGCCTGGGAGAGGGCGAACAAGGACTCGGTGCAGCGCAGCAAGACGGCCCTGTCGGCGATCCGCCGCCTGGACACCCCGAACATCGCGGCGCTGTCGGTGGCCCTGCGCACGCTGCGCTCGGTCATCCGGGTCGGCGCCAGCACCTGACCGTCGCCAGATCGACCAATAGGTCACTGGGGGTACGGGTGCCCTGTACCCAGATCGACCAATAGGTCACTGGGGGTACGCCTGGGGTGGGCGACTGGCATCAGGGCTCGGGCGGTGTCCTAGGGTGGCGCGCGTGAGCACCCTCGCCGAGATGCTGCGCGACACGACGGCCCTGGAGCCGGCGGAGTCGGAGTGGCTGCACCTGCTCGCCGGTGACTGGCAGCTTCTCGCCGACCTGTCTTTCGCCGACCTGGTGCTGTGGGTACGGGGTGGGATGGACGGCTGGCGGGCGGTCGCGCACGTGCGGCCCAACACCGGGCCGATGGTCTTCTACGACGACATCGTCGGCAGCACGTCGAGCCGCTCCCGGGCCTCGATGCTCGACGAGGCGGCACGCTCCTTCCGCCTGGTGGACACTGCGGTTCCCACGATCCGCGACGACATGTCGATCCGCGAGGATGCCGTGCCCGTCGTGCGCGGTGGCCGCGCCATCGCAGTCGTCACCAGGCACGCGAACCTCACCGGCGGGCGCACCCCGAGCAGGCTGGAGCTGACCTACCGCGACCTCGCAGACTCGATCATGCGGATGGTCGCTGCCGGTGAGTTCCCCTCGACGTCCGCCCCGACGGGGATGCGGCGCGGCGCCCCGCGTGTCGGCGACGGCGTCATCCACCTCGATGCCGAGGGCCTGGTCAAGTACGCCAGCCCGAACGCCGTCTCTGCGGTGCACCGGATGGGGCACGTCGGCGACGTGGTGGGCGAGGTGCTCGCCCAGGTCGTCACCGACCTCGTCTCGCGCAGCGGCGCGAACGTCGACGAGTCCCTGGCCGTGGTGGCAACCGGCCGGGCGGCGTGGCGCTCGGAGGTCGAGACGGCGGGTGCCACGATCACGATGCGCGCCATCCCGCTCACCCTGGGCGGCGTGCGCAAGGGCGCGATGCTGTTGGTGCGTGACGTCTCCGAGCTGCGGCGACGCGAGCAGGAGCTGCTGACCAAGGACGCGACCATCCGCGAGATCCACCACCGGGTCAAGAACAACCTGCAGACCGTGGCGGCCCTGCTGCGGTTGCAGGCCCGGCGCGTGACCGATGACGCCGCCCGCGCCTCGCTCGAGGAGGCCGTGCGGCGGGTCGGCACGATCGCGCTGGTGCACGAGACGCTGAGCCAGGGCTTCGACGAGACGGTCGACTTCGACGAGATCGCGGTGCGGGGGCTGCGCGCGGTCGTCGACATCGCCACCCGGGAGCACCAGGTGGAGTCGACGTTCGTCGGCAGCTTCGGGCGGATGCGGGCCGAGGACGCCACCGCGCTCGCGATGATCGTCTCCGAGCTGGTGCAGAACGCCGTCGAGCACGGCCTCGAGGACCGTGACGGCAAGGTCGAGGTGGCGGTGACCCGTCAGACGCTCGACAGCGGCGAGGAACAGCTCACCGTGGTGATCACCGACGACGGGGTGGGGTTGCCGGCGGGATTCCGGCCGGTGCTCGCGGGTCTGGGGACGCGGATCGTGACGTCGCTGGCAAGCGACCTCAAGGGCCGCATCCGTTGGGAGAACAACGAGCCGAGCGGCACCCGGGTGGAGTTCGTCTGCCGGCTTCGCCCGCTGCACTGAGGGCGCGCCGTCCGATGGTCGGCCGGGTGGTCAGCCGGCGCGGCGGGCCCGGGCGTTGCGGCGCTTGAGGGCACGGCGCTCGTCCTCGGACATGCCGCCCCAGACGCCGGCGTCCTGACCCGACTCGATGGCCCACTTCAGGCAGGTGTCGACCACCTCGCACCGCCGGCACACGGCCTTGGCCTCCTCGATCTGAGCGATCGCCGGGCCGGTGTTCCCGATGGGGAAGAACAGCTCGGGGTCCTCGTCGAGGCAGGCAGCGCGATCGCGCCAGTCCATGCGGGGTGCTCCTTGTCAGGGGTCGTGCAGTCGGATCGGCGCCTGTTCGGGGTGGCCGCAGGCGCCGCTGGTTGCGCCATCGCAGCCGGAACGGACGTCTACAGCACAGACGTCCGTTCGGCCACACTACCGGGACCGTCCCAGTCCGTGAAGGAAACGGGCGTGTGAGTGTCCCGACAAGCAGAGGAACGGCCGGGTGGTACCTCCGCTCAACGGACACGGGGGGCGTGAGTGTTCCCCACCCCGCTGACTAGGGTGGATGCCGTGCAAGAGCCCCCTTCACGCGGCCCCCGTCGCCTCGCCGCACTGCTCACCGGAGTTCAGGCTCTGGCCCTGGCCGGTTTCGCCGCCTACTACGTCGTCGAGCTCGCGCTGGGCGAGGGGAGCGACGCCGCCCGCGTGCTGATGTCGGCTCTGCTGATCCTTCTCGGCGCGCTCGGCCTCGGCGCCCTGGCGCGCGGCTGGCTCGGGACCGGAACGTGGCCACGCACGCCCACCATCGTGTGGGACGTGCTGCTCCTGCCGGTCGGCCTCAGCCTCGTGCAGGGCAACCGGGTGCTGGTCGGTTGGGTGGTGATCGTGGTGGCACTGCTCACGATCGGCGCAGCGTGGGTGGCCCGTGAGCCCGACATCGAGGTGCTCCCCGGGAGCGACGCCCCCGGCTGACTCCTCGGCCAGCAGGACCTGCACCTCGGTGGTCGTGCCGTGGCAGGCGAACACGCCGCGACCGGGCAACCGCGGGATGCCGTCGGGAACGGGTGCGCCCAGGACGTCGCGGTCGGCTGTGACCGGGCTCAACAGGATGCCGGTGCGGTGCCGGGCCACGTCGATGTCGATGCCGCGGAAGCGGGCGACGACCTCCGCGGAGGTCGTCGCTACCACCACGAGGCCGCCGTCGCGGTCCGCCAGCCCGACGATCTCGCGGATCACGGGGACGACAGCGGCGTCACCGAGCCGATCGGCGTCGTCGACCAGCACCACGAGGTCGGGGTGGCTCCTCCGCAGCCGGATCAGCGGGTCGGGGGACTCGGCGCCCGTGACGACGGCCCCGTCCGGCCAGGCAGTCATGGGGACCGAGGGACTCGGTACGACGATGACGACGGGACGGCCTGTGGCACACAGCGACTGGGCGAGCACTCGAAGCGTGTTCGTGCGACCGGATGCCGGTGGCCCGGCGATGAGGAGCCGCCTTCCGTCACTCGCGGGCTGCCAGTGCCAGGGCGAGCTGGTGCTGCCGCCGACCCCGATGAGGATGCCGGCGTCCGGTGGTGGGCCCCCCGCTTCGGGGCGGGGGTGCAGCGAGGGCACGGGAAGGACCTCGTGTCGCCGGATCGTGCTCGGAAGAGGTCGGTGCTGCCACGCGCCGCCGGCTGCGGGTCGCGGCCCGGCACGGGCGGCGATCACCACGGTGTCGTCCGGAGTCGCCCGGGTGAAGTGCACCTCGCGCTTGTCGTGCACCCGAACGGCGCGTCCGGGCGGAGGGTCGCGCGGCAGATCGACGGCTCTCAGGCCGGCCAGGGCCGCATCCAAGGGGTCGATGCTGCCCAGGAGGTACGAGCAGGCCCCGACCGGGCTCCACCTGGGGTGCAGGAGGCTGCGCCCGCCGGAGATCGCCCCGAGCACTCCCACGGACCGCCCGTCACGTAGCACCCGCAGGAGCTCGCCCGGCAGCTCGTCGGGCGCGTGCCCGGGCTGGGCCTCGACGAGCAGGTCCCAGCCGTCGACGACCACGAGGATGGTCGGGGCCGGCTCGGCTGCGCCCTCAGGGGTGCACGCCGGCCCGGCACTCGAGGGTGGGGCAGCGCCGCACTCCTCGAGGCGGTGGTCCACCTCGTCGCGCAGATGCTGCACCAGGGCTGAGCACGCGCGCGGGTCGTCCGGCCGCGCTCGGGTGCCGGCGTGTGGCAGTCGGGCCAGGTCGCCGAGCGCCCCGTGCGCGTCGATGACGTGCACGTGCAGGGCGTCAGGGCCGGCGTGCGTCACCGCCTCCAGCACCAGCGCACGCAGCGCCGTCGTGCGACCGCTCCCCGAGGCGCCAGTGAGCAACCAGGTGCCGTCGGACTCCACCCAGGACAGCAATGAGACCCGCTGGTGGTCGGGCTCGTCGACGAGGCCCGTTAACCACGACACGCTCGACCCGGCGGCCCTGTTCGGTCCGGAGGCTCCGTTCGGTCCGGAGGCTCCGTTCGGTCCGGCGGCCCCGCGCGGTCCTGCACCGGCGTCGTCAGGTCGCACGACCTTGGGAAGCGGCGCGAGCCACGGCGCCCGGGGGGTGGGTCCGCCGACGAGGCGATGCGCACCCCGCACCGCCTCGACCGCATCCCAGGTCTCCTCCTCGGGCGAGTCGGGGGTTTCTGCGGCTCCGGCGTCATACCGGGGTCGTCGGACCGCGACGCCGGTCGGGCACCGGGCCCGGCGGGTCGACGTGCTCGCCGCGTGGAAGCTGCTCAGCACGCCGTCGCCCCCACGAGCCAGGCCCCGACCGGGGGTGCCGGAGCTGATGGCGGCTGCCGCGTCGTCGTCCAGCACGTCGAGGGAGTCCGAGCGGTCCCGCATCCGGAAGGCGATCCGCAGTGACACGTTGGCCTGGATCTCCGCGCTGAGAGCCCCCGAGGGTCGCTGGGTGGCGAGGACGAGGTGCACACCGAGCGATCGACCCAGCGCCGCGAGCCGAACCAGCCCGGACACGAAGTCCGGCAGCTCCTCGACGAGTGCTCGCAGCTCGTCGATGACGAGGACCAGCCGGGGGACCGTCTCGGTGCCGGGCCGTCGGCGTCGCTGGTAGGACTCCAGGTCGCCGGCGCCGACCTCAGCGAAGAGGCGCTCGCGCCGTCGCAGCTCGGCCCGCAACGAAGACAGGGCACGGGCCACGAGGTGGTCGTCGAGGTCGGTGACGAGGCCGACGACGTGGGGCAGGGTCGCACACGGCCCGAACGCGGCTCCACCCTTGAAGTCGACGAGCACGAAGGTCAGCTCGCTCGGTGGAGCCGACAGGGCCAACGAGGTGACCAGGGTGCGCAGGAACTCCGACTTGCCCGAACCGGTGGTGCCCCCGACGAGGACGTGCGGGCCATCCCGAACGAGGTCGAGGACGAAGGGACCGTCAGGGCTCTGCCCGATGACGGCGGCCGGGGAGGGCCGGGCCCCGTCGCCGGCCGCGGCGCGGCGGGCGGCCCACCGGTGGGCCACCCAGGCGTCGGTGAGGTCCACGCCGCCCAACGCCTCGGCGAGCGCGAGCCGCGACGGCAGCCGACCTCCGCGCACGTCGGCCGAGCACCGCAGAGGCGCCAGTGCTCGGGAGAGCCGATCGGTCCACCAGGTCCCCACCCGATCGGCCACGAACGCCTGGCGACCGGTCGGGTGGTCGAGCACGTGCGCGCCATCGAGCTCGGTGACCACGGCGTCGCACCCTGACGGAAGGTCCGTGCGCGTGGTGGCTGCCGTGAGGACGAGATGGCCTGCCTCGCGGGCCTGGCGCACGAGGGCGGCCGACTCGGGGCCCGGCCCGGGAAGCACGACGACATGGACCGGGCGGGCGCCGGGCAAGGCCGCACGGGGCGGCGCCCCGGCTGCACGCGAGGGCACGTCGGCCCGGTGAGCAGGCGCCGCTGCCGCGTGTGGCAGCCGGTGCATCCAGGCCCATCCGGGATCCGTCGACCCGACCGACACCGTCAGCTCGTGGGGTGGGTGGGCCGTGCACAGCTGCCCGACCAGGTTCGCCAGGACTGCGTCGGTGGTCGGCGGCTGCCCCACGACGCCCAGGCACGGCATCGCACCGAGGTCCATGACGAACGGGGTACGCGCCGCCGTCGGCCGGGTGCGGGTGGCGCCGTCCAGCCACGTCACCCGGGTGGGGACGTCGCCCAGGCCCAGCCGGACGGTCGCCATCTCGCCCCCTCGCCAGAGTCCGCTCCCGTGCCGCTCGGCTGCGTCAAGCACGCTGGCCGGGTCGGGATGGGCGCGGTCGAGTCGTTCACGCTCGCTGGACAGGGCCTCGGCGAGGCGGCCCTGGGCCCGGGCGATCGCCTCGGAGTGCTCGAGCAGGTCGCGCTGGTGGGCGCGACCGGACCCCCATCGGTCACCGAGGGCGCCACCGAGCAGGGTGACCGGCCCCAGCACGGCGAACAGCAGCAGCTGTGGCCCGAGGAACACGGCCAGGGCCACTGCCACCGGGACGGGCACCAGGGCTGCCAGCCAGGGGATCCGTGCCCGGTGCCGTCGGGGTGGAGCCGCCGGACAGGGGACCTCGATGCCCTCGGCCCCGGTCGGCGCACCGGCGGCTGGGCTGAAGCGCACCGTGCCGTCACCCGGGAGCCTGACCGGCGGCCCGGCTCCTCCCGCACGCCGGATGCGCAGCGTGGTGGAGCCGGCCACCAAGGCGCACCGGGCGTCGACGCTGAGGACGCCCACGACGCGGTTGCCGTCGACGGTGACCCCGTTCGTGGAGTCGCAGTCCTCGACGGTGACGCCGGTCGAGCTCACGGAGACGAAGAGATGACAGCGGCTCAGGGACTCGTCCGCCACTGTCAGCCCCTCGACGGCGCGGCCCACGTGGACACCTGGCGGGACCAGCGGATGGCGGCGGCCGGCATCCGGACCCCCGACGACGACCAGGTCGAGGAGGCCGCCCGATCCCGCCACCACCGGCGGCGGGGCGGCGGGCACGACGGCGGAACTGGAAGCGGCGGCGACGGAGGCGCCGTGCAGGAGCGGCGGCATCCCCACCAGGCACTCGGGGCTGATCGCGCCGCCCCGGCAGATCAGCCCCGGAACCGGTTCCTGGAGGTGCTCCGCCAGCGCCGTGCAGAGCTCAGCGGCAGTCGACCCGCCCGACCACTCGACGACGACGTCGACCGCTCGGGGCCGTCGGCGCGGCAGGTGGACTGTCAGGGTCATCTCCATGGCTTCCACCGTAGGTAGGCCGACCGACGGGCGGCGGAAGTTTTCCACAGGCCCGCCCGAGCCACTCGACCGACACCCGGGCGGCTGTCCACAGCCGGCTGCCCGGACCCGGTTCGTCCACAGGCCGTCCGCTCTCGGGATGCGGAACCGAGCCCGGTCGGGTTGGCTATGGCGACAGTCGCTGGTCGGCGGAGGGGTTCGACCGGGAGGAGGGGGGGCCGTGGACGCCGTGCGGACGCTCGAGGGCGAGGTGCGCGAGCTGATTCGACGCTCGGGGCTCGACCCGGCGCGCGACGAGACCCAGGTGCGTCGCCTCGTCCGCGAGGCGGTCGCCGACTACGACGACCGCTCCCTCCTCGGCGGGATGCCGGTGCTGCCCGACGTCGACGCCGCGTCGCGGGCCGTGTGGGACACCGTCGCCGGATACGGGCCGTTGCAGCAGTACTTCGACGACCCGTCGGTCGAGGAGATCTGGGTCAACGAGCCGTCGCGGGTGTTCGTGGCACGTGACGGTGTCGCCGAGCTGACCACCACGCTGCTGTCGACCGACCAGGTGAGAGACCTCGTCGAGCGCATGCTGAAGTCGTCCGGCCGCCGGGTCGATCTCAGTTCACCCTTCGTCGATGCCGTGCTGCCCGACGGCAGTCGGCTGCACGTCGTCATCCCGGACATCACCCGCGACCATTGGTACGTCAACGTCCGGAAGTTCGTCGTCAAGGCGGACTCGATGGACGACCTCGTGCGACTCGGTACCATCACCCGCCAAGCCGCACGCTTTCTCGAGGCCGCTGTCGTGTCCGGGCTGAACGTCCTGGTGGCCGGCGGAACGCAGGCAGGCAAGACGACCCTCCTCAACTGCCTGGCCTCGGCGGTGCCCGCGCGAGAGCGCATCGTCACCTGCGAGGAGGTCTTCGAGCTCCGCATTCCCCATCGTGACGTCGCCTCCATGCAGTGCCGGCAGCCGTCGCTCGAGGGCACGGGTGACATCCCGCTGCGGCGCCTGGTCAAGGAGGCACTTCGGATGCGGCCGTCGAGGATCATCGTCGGCGAGGTCCGTCAGGGCGAGAGCCTGGACCTGCTGATCGCCCTGAACTCCGGCCTACC
>JBBQWX010000001.1:0-100063 GCA_038210185.1 Actinomycetales bacterium | reverse complement strand
CTCGAAGGGGCTGTCGTCGCCGGCCCACATCTGCTGGGCGAGCTGCAGCGTCTCCTCGAGACGCTCGAAGCGTTCCGAGGTGCCCGGATAGGGCACGCCTAGCCCGCGGTGCTCCTCCTCGTTCCACGCCGCGCCGATCCCCAGCCAGGCCCGGCCGCCCGACAGGACGTCCAGGGTCGTCACGGTCTTCGCAAGCAGCCCGGGATGGCGGTAGGTCACGCCGGTCACCAGGGTGCCCAGGGTGATGGTCCTCGTGACGCCCGCGGCGTACGCGAGCGCGGAGTAACCCTCCAGCATCTCGTGCTCCGGCGGGCCGATCATCAAGATCTGGAAGAAGTGGTCCATCACCCACAGGCTGTCAACGGCCAAGCTCAGGTCCCCGCCATGCCGGCCTCGTCCGCGTCGTGGGCGATCCGGGCGAAGGTGGGGCCGATGGTGGCCGGACCACCGGGCCAGGTGAAGTCTGCGACCTGCACTCCGATCTTCATACGGCAAGTAGCCAGTGCGTCAGCCCTCCCTGCCCCACAGCGGCGACCTGAGCTTGGCCGTTGGCAATGGGCGGGCGGCAGCAGCCGGTGTTGGACGGGTTATGGATCTCTCATCAGAAGGGTCGTCTGAAACTGCGGCCACGCCTCCGGCAGGGTTTCGCTTCCGGCGTTGTTCGGCTCTCCGGTCGAGCACATCGACCTCACCGCACCAACCGACCTCCTGAAGCTGAGCGTCCGCGGCAACGAACCACCATCACCCGCTTGACCAACCTCACGGTTCAGTACACCTAGGCGATGCCACTGCCTGCGGGCTGACCTTCCCGAGCCTGTCCTCGGCCCACGGGCAGACCACGATTCGTGTCTACCGGCCGATGTGCGACGCGACGGTTGGGTCGCACCATCGAGGCATGACATCAAACCCTTCGCAAGAAGCGGTCGTCACCGTGCGTGGCCTCCGCAAGTCGTACGGCGGGCGCGTGGTCGTCGAGGACCTCGATCTCGACGTGTCCGTCGGGGAGGTCGTCGGACTGATCGGTGCCAACGGTGCCGGAAAGACCACGACCGTCGAGTGCCTCCAAGGCCTGCGCCGGCCCGACGCCGGCACGATCGAAGTGCTGGGGCTCGACCCCACGCGCGACGCCGAGGAGCTGCGCCCCCTGATCGGCAGCCAGCTGCAGAGCTCAGGACTACCCGACCGGATGCGGGTCTCGGAGGCCCTCGAGCTGTTCTCCGGCCGCAGGGCGCGTGACGGCGCGGCGCTCCTGGAGCGCTTCGGGCTGGGACACCGGCGCAGGTACGCCTTCGGCGCGATGAGCGGCGGCGAGCGGCAACGGCTGTTCTTGGTGCTGGCGCTGCTCAACCAGCCGCGGCTGGTCATCCTCGACGAGCTCACCCAGGGGCTGGATCCCTCGGCCCGTCGCGAGGTGTGGCAGGCGGTGGCGCAGCTGCGCGAGGCCGGTACGACGGTTCTGCTGGTGACCCACGAGCTTGACGAGGCCGAGCGGCTCTGTGGCCGGGTGGTTGCCATGCGCGAGGGCCGAGTACTCGACCAGGGCACCCCTGCCGAGCTGGTCGCCCGCCACGGCGGAGGCGCGATGGTCGGCTTCAGCCTCCCAGCCGGTCCCCCCGACGTGGACCTGGCCGAGCTGAGTGCGCTGCCCGGCGTGCGCGACGTCCGCCGCTCGGGGGGCCAGGTGAGCGTGCACGGTGACCGCGAGCTGATCGCGTACGCCGGCGCCTGGCTGGTCGGACGCGGGCCGGTCCCCGGCGACCTGAGAGTCGAGATCCCCGATCTCGAGACCGCCCTGCTCAGCCTGCTCGACAACACCGTCAACGAGATCGGAGCCGCGTGATGAGCACGCAGACCTTCCCACAGGGCACTGTCCCCGAGGCCACTGCCCCCGCGACGCGCCGGCACCGTTCGGCAACCCGCCGACTGGTCGCCGCGGAGCTGCGCCTGCTGGGTCGCGACCCGCTGACGCTGACGTTCGTACTGGTCTTTCCCATAGTGACCATGCTCATCATCGGCGGCTCGTTCGGGACCACACCCGACGAGGTGTTCCCGGTCAATCCCTCGCACTGGTACGTCGCGTCATACTTCACCGTCGTGATAGGCGCGACCGGACTGATCATGTTGCCGGTGCACATCGCGTCGTACCGCGAGCACGGCGTGCTGCGACGGCTGGCGGCTGCCGGCTTCCCGCGCTGGTCGTTCGCGATCGCCCAGCTGAGCATCGGACTCGTTGCCGTCGCGATCTCCGGGGCGATGTTGCTCGCAGTCGCTGGCCCTGTATACGGCGTACCGACTGTCGAGGACCCGCTCCGCGTCGCAACCGGGATCGCCGCCGCCGCGGTGGCGTTCGTCAGCCTTGGGATCCTGCTCGGATCCCTGCTGCCCTCGGCCCGGTCGGCGCAGGCGGTCGGGCTGCTGTTGTTCTTTCCCTCGTTCCTGCTTGGCGTCGGCGGTCCGCCGCCGGCGGTGATGAGCCCGGCACTGCGTGACATCGCCGACGTACTCCCGCTGGCCTTGGCCAACGACGCCATTCGCGAGCCGTGGCTGGGCATCGGCAACGGCTCCGGGCCGCTCGTGGTCACCCTCGCGATTGGCGTCGTGGCGACAGCGCTCGCTGCACGGCGCACGTCTCTTTGAGTCATAGGCTCCATGCCATGGACCGTGCGGCGCACTTTCTCGCACCGGCCGCGGTCGCCCTGTTCGTCGCGGTGGGCCTGCTCCTGACGGCGCAGCCGCTTGAGCTCGCCGTGCCTACCGGCATCGTCTCGGTCGCGGTGGCGATCGCCCTGGCCGCCCGGAGGGCAACCGGCTGGGTTCTCCTGGCCGGCCTGGCCGTCGTCACGGCCGGGGTCGTGTTCATCGGCAGCAGCGAGTCAGCCAACCTCGGCTGGTTCGCGCTGTGCATCGTGATGGGTTGGTGCGTTCTGGGTGCTGGCACGGCGCAAGCGGTGGTGCTCGGCCTCGGACTGCTCCTCGTCTACCTCGCCCAGGCGCTCCAGAACCCGGGAGAGGTGGGCTGGGGCGCGTGGGCCACGGGCACATTCTTCACCGCGGTCGTGTGCGGCCTGGGCGGGCACCAGCGCACGCTGGTCCACCAGCTGCGGGAGGCGCAGGCGGGCCTGACCGACCGGGCGCGCGCCGAGGAGCGCAACCGGATCGCCGCCGAGATGCACGACGTGATCGGGCACGCGCTCACCGTCTCGCTCATGCATGTCAGCGCCGCCCGGCTCGCGATCGAGGAGGACCCCGACGAGGCGCGTGCCGCCCTGGCCGAGGCCGAGCGGCTCGCCCGCAGCAGCCTCGAGGAGGTCCGGGCCACCGTTGGTCTGATGCGTACGACGTCCGGAGCGTCCGCACCGCTACCGGGAGCCTCGAATCTCGTCGAGCTGGTGGAGTCGTTCCGTCACGCAGGCACGCCGGTGACCTGCGAAGTGGTCGGCGACCCTTCGACACTGCCCGCTGCGACCGGGCTGGCGGCGTACCGCATCGTGCAAGAGTCCCTCACCAACGTCGTGCGGCACGCGTCCGGATCGGCCGCTACAGTGCGGCTCGAACTCGGATCCGGTGGCACCCTGGTGGTCGTGGACAGTGCCGGCGCCCCGGGCCGTCCTACGGAAGGGGGCAGCGGGCTGCTCGGCATGCGCGAGAGGGCCGAAGCCCTGGGTGGCCACCTCACAGCGGGCCCCCGCGGCGACGGTTGGCGCGTCGAGGCGGTACTGCCATGAGACGAAGTGATGAACCCACCACCGATGCGATTCGCGTGCTTCTGGTCGACGACCAGGAGCTGATCCGTGCCGGTTTGCGGGGACTCCTACGGGAGCGCTTCGGGTTCGAGATCGTCGGCGAACTCGCAGACGGGTCCCGCGTGGTCGAGACCGTGGCCCGCACCTCGCCCGACGTGGTCGTGATGGACGTGCGGATGCCCGGGGTGGACGGCGTGACCGCGACTCGGCGGCTGCGTGAAGTTGCGGCTACTCCGCCCGTCCTCGTGCTGACCACCTTCGAGGACGAAGAGGTTCTCGCCGGGGCGCTGCGGGCGGGTGCCGCCGGGTTCCTGCTCAAGGGCGTTCCGGCCGAGGACCTCCAGCGGGCCGTCCGGGCGGTCGCCGCAGGCGGCGCGTGGCTGGACCCGTCGGTGACCGCACGGGTACTGCGTGGCTACAGGGAAGGGACGACGCCGGCATTCCCGGGCGCGGAGGTCGAAGTCCTCACCCCGCGTGAACGCGAGGTGCTAGCCCTGATCGGCGCCGGACTGACCAATGGTGAGATCGCCGCGAAACTGGTCCTTGGCGAAGGCACCGTCAAGTCCCACGTCGGCCACGTGTTCGCCAAGCTCGGCCTGCGCGATCGCGCCGCCGCAGTGATCTTCGCGTTCGACCACGGTCTCGTCCAGCCCGGCCCTTAGATGCGATGTCGCGGGACGTTGTCCCGCCGATGGGCGGTGTGTCGGCCTGGCAGGTGAAGCAACCCCGGCAGTGGGCGCGGTGTCAGCCATCCCGATCGCCTTGGTGGCTTCGCTACTGATCCTGGGCATCAGGCGCCGGGCTTCCTGAGGCACGAAATCGATGGAGACCGAGTTCGCGGGCAGCCGCGTTCGCTGGATATGGACCCGACCGTGGTGGCGGCGTCGGGCGGGCAAGGCGTGCTGGCACTGGTCCGCCCAGGTCAGCTGCGGCGCACTCCCCCACGACGTGGAAGGGCCCCACCACCGCGGGTAGCGGTGGTGGGGCCCTTGGTGGTGCTGTGGCGCTCAGCCGGTCTCGGCCGCGGCCTCAGCGGTGCTGATGTGGTGGCTCTTGATCCGGACGTTGGTGGGCTGCTCGCGGATCCAGTCGTCGGAGCCTCCCTCGGTGATGAGCCAGATCCAGCGGTCGGACTCCTTGGGGGCGATCGGGGCGGCGTAGCCGTCGGTCACCATGATGATCGCGTCGGGGTGGAAGTCCATCGAGTGCTCCCCGACCTGCAGGCGGCGCGCCGTTGCCCTTCGGGCAGCAGGGCGATTCGTGCCGCGAAATCCTTGCCAGGCAACCAGCTCCGCTGCCACGATCACGCCACGGGCCAGATCGCCCGTTTCCATCGACGGTCGGGGGTTTCACATGAGGTTCCGGGCTCGCACGGTCACGGTCATGGCCGCGGCGGCGGTGGGTTCGGCTGCGGTCATCAGCGCTCCGGCGCAGGCGGTGCCGGTCGGCGGGGACTACTACATGACGGTGTCCGGGCCGCTGCTCGAACCCAACGTGGTGCACTCCGACTCCGCGCTGCGGAAGATGGAGGCCGACGCCATGGCAGCGGCGCAGAACGCACCCACCCCGGTGGCCTCGGAGAGCGCCCCCGTTCCCAGCGGGCCGGACGCGGTCGCCGCCACTGACACGCCGAACGGTTTCGTGCTGTGGAACCCGGGCGTGCGCGACTCCCGCGGTTACACGTACAACTCCAGCAACTGGGGCCTGAACCACCAGCGCTGCAACACCACCACCGGGTGCGTGACGATCGACCGGTGGACCGCAAAGCTTGAGGAGTATGTCTACGGGGGGACCTCGAGGCGCTGGCTGCTGACGGGGACCATGACCAAGGACTTCGGCACGACCGGGGTGTCGTTCTCCTACTCGTACTACTGCGGCAGGAACGTCACGCTGGGCAATGACCAGCTGTGCGCGGGCGGTGGCGCCGACCACTCAGCCTCTGGGGGTCTGAACCCGCCCCTGTCGCTGAACAAGAGCTTCGGGTCGGCCAGCAGCAACCGGGTCTTCCCGATGGTGTCGATGACTGCCCTGTGGTCGACGGGCAAGCGCGCCACCGTGGCGTTCCGGGGCTGGGACGTGTGCAACAACAACTCGGGCACCATCAAGCTGTGCACGTCGGCGAAGTGACCTTGGCAGGGTCCGAAGGTTCACGACCGGTGCTGCAGCGGTGGTGGCCGGTCGAGGTCGAGGCCCCCGCGGTCGTGCATGCCGGTGGCGCAAGCGACGTGTGGGTGCTGCTCGGGGACGGGGTCAACCCGTGGGCGGTGGCGACCCAGGGCGTGCACCGCGACGAGCGGGACGACCTGGACCAGGCGCCGCAGGCGGGCGTGGCCCTCGCGGCGATGATCGCCATGTCGTTGCAGGACCGGGGCCGTCAGGTGCCGGCCGGGTTGCTGCAGTCGCTGGAGCGTGAGGACCCGGTGCCGGGGGGCATGCGCGCCCCGTCCGCGGGGTGGGGCGTGCTCGGTGAGGATCTGCTGATCAGCGCGGTGCACGAGCTCGCCGACGGCGCGGCCGTGCTGCTCGCGCACCAGGGCTGCTGGGTCCTGGTGTGGGTGCCCGCAGGCACGGACCCGTCGCGGCTGAGGCTGACCACGCCGTCCGGCTAGGCCCTCCGCCAACGATCCGGCATCGGTCCCGCAGAGCTCTGCGGGGCCGGTGCTGTCAGGGTCAGAAGGTCGGCAGGGCCGCGAGCTTCCAGCCGTTGTCGGTGGTCACCCAGGTGACGGTGACCTCGGCGATCTTGGTGCGCCCTTCGGTGACCGTCCAGGTCTGAACGGCGCCGACGGCGTCGTCGGTGGCGGCGACCCCGGGGGTGATGGCCAGGCCGGGGGTCTTGGTACCGGCCCACAGGGCGGCGGTGCGCACGACGCTACCCGCGCACCCGAAATGCGCCGCAGCAGGAGGAGCCCGTCAAGCTGCGCCACAGCCGGGCTGGCGGACCTCGGGTTCCTCGGCTTCCCGCTCGGGGCCGTGCTGGCCCTGGCCCTCTTCCCGTCCGACGTCTCGGGCGCCGGCCGTTGGCGGATGGCCCTGTACGGTTCGATGATGGCGTGCGCGATCGGTCTGCTCTCATGGGCGACCGCCCTGGGCGCCGTCGTGCGTGCCGGTGCCGACTTCCCGCTGGCACTGGCCGTGTCGGTCGCCTACCCGGCATCCGACATCGCCCTGTTGGTCGTCTGCGTGCTGGTGATGTCCCGGTCCCGGGCCCACCGCGCCCCCTTGGCAGTCATCGCCTCGGGGCTCGCCCTCATGGCCGTCGCCGACAGTGGCTTCGCCTACCTCGCGGCCACGGACTCCTAACTGACAGCCTGATCGACCTCGGCTGGTTCTTCGCGTTCGGGCTGCTCGCGTTCGCCGCGCTGACCCCTGGCGCCACCGGGGCCAGCCCCCACCACGAGCTCCCGATGGTCGCCGGCGCTGCCATGCCCTACGTCATCCTCGCTGGCGCGCTGGGTCTGATGACCTGGCAGATCGCCACCGCGCACGCGATCTCGATCGTGGAGCTCGGCTTCTTCGTCGTCCTCGTGCTGTTGCAGTTCTCCCGGCAGTTCCTGACCGTGTGGGACAACAAGAAGCTGGCCCAAGCCCTGACCCTCAGGGAGGCGCAGCTGCGCCACCAGGCCTTCCACGACCCGTTGACCGGACTCGCGAACCGGGCGCTCTTCATCGACCGTGCGACCCACGCCCTGGACCTGCACCGCCGCGACCAACGCCCGGTCGCGATCTGGTTCCTGGACCTCGACGGCTTCAAGGAGGTCAATGAACGCCTTGGGCACAGTGCGGGTGACGACCTGCTGAGGCAGGTGGCAGCCCGCCTCCGGGAACGGTTGACCGAGGTCGAGACGATCGCGCGGTTCGGCGGGGACGAGTTCGCGGTGCTGATGGAAGCCCAGCTCGACCCCCTCGTGGTCGCCGGGGAGCTGCTCGGAAGCCTGAGCGAGCCGTTCGTGGTGGGAGGCCGCAAGGTGTCGGTGTCGGCGAGTATCGGCATGGCGCGGGTCGGCCTGTTCGACCCGACCCCGAGCGTCGACGAGCTGCTGATCCGTGCCGACCTGGCGATGTACGTCGTGAAGCAGTGCGGTGGGGCCGACGTGCTGCTGCACACCGCGGGGCTGAGACTGACAGAGGTGGATGACGAGGCCCTGGCCCACGCCGACGGCCTGGCTCTGGCGAACCGCGAGGTGACGGTCTCGTACCAGCCCATCGTGGACCTGTCGACCGGGCGGCTGCACACGCTGGAGGCGCTGGTGCGGTGGGCACCGGGGGGTCGACAGCTCTCGCCGGAGGTCTTCGTGCGGGTCGCCCAGACCTGGGGTCTCCTCGACGAGCTGTTCGCGTTCGTCCTGGAGCACGCGTGCACCGATCTGGCCCGGTGGACCAGCCTTCCTGGCGGCCTCGACCTGCGGGTCACGGTGAACATCACTCCCGGTCAGCTCGCAGCACACGCCCTTCCCCGGGTGGTTGCAGCCGAGCTCGCGCGCCACGGGCTGACCGGCGAGCAGCTGTGCCTGGAGATCACCGAGACGGAGCGACTCCCCGACACCAGGACGAGCCGACGGGTCTGCGACGAGCTGCGACCTCTCGGGTCGCGGCTGTCGTTGGACGACTTCGGCGCCGGCCAGAGCACGCCGTCGCGACTGCGGGACCTCCCGATCGACGAGGTCAGGATCGACCGCTCCTTCGTCGGCAACCTCGACGCCGACGAGGCCCGGCGGCGCTTCGTGTGGGGCGTGGTCGCCTTCGCGGAGTGCATCGGTGTCACCGTCGTGGCCGAAGGGGTGGAACGCGAGGCGGAACGCGAGGCGCTCACCAGGCTCGGCTGCCACCGGGCTCAGGGGTTCTTGTTCTCCCGGCCCGTCCCGGCTGAGACGATCGACCAGGTCGTGAGCTCGCGACCGAACTGGCCTCTGGCGGCACACTCCCCACCACCGGAGTCGTCCAACGGCACCGTGAGCGGCAACGCCAATCGCCTCTAGCGGCGGCGGAGCGCCCTGGCGGCGCCCAGCAGTGCCAACACACCGAGCGTCCGCGGGAGCAGCCAGAACGGCGACCCCGGGTCGTGGCGGCCAGGCCGCACCGGTTCGCTGGCCGTGATGCGCACGACGGGGCGACCGGCAAGCTGGACCCGCAGCCGCTCGTCGGTCGCGGTCAGCGGGTTCATGCCCTCGAAGACCAGGGCGAAACCGCTGTTGCGCACGACCGCCACCGCCGCCCGCTCCGCCTCGGCCGGGTCGTCCACCGGCTCAGCAGTGCCCTCGAGGTCCCGACCGGGCAGGGCCACCGACACCTGCGGGTGCGCGACGAGGTTGCGGTACCAGTCGGCCTGCCTGCCGAACCCGGAGAGCAGATAGACCCGACCGTCGAGGATGGCGTAGTTCAGTGGGGTCTGGCGGGGCAACCCGCTGCGCCGCCCCGTCGTCGTGAGCCTCAGGAAGTAGCCGTTCACCGGGCTGCCGATCCAGGCACCCACGAGCCGGTTCTCCAGCATCGGGAGCATCACGTTCTTGTTGCCCCACGCGAAGGCTCGAAGGGTCAGGTCGCGAGCCTGACCGGAGGGGCCCTGCGAGCTGCGCACGGTCACCGGTGCCGTCATGACGCCAGCGTAGGAGCGGTGCACTGCCACCGCAGTGAGCCGCGTCATACGCGGGCGGCGGACGGGCGGGCGTCGGGCGGCGGGCGGCGGGCGCTGGGCGGACGCCGTCCGGTGGCGCACCATCGCCGCCGGTCCTCCGCCCAAGGCATCCGGCGGTCACGACCGGGCACGCACGGCGCGCTCTTACTCGCTCACCGACGGCCGCGTGGCGATGCGGTTCTCGTACAGGGACAAGTTCAAAGTGGCCGCCCCGATGATGAGCCGGCCCAGGATGAAGAGCCAGAAGAGGATCGTGGCCGAGATGCCGAGCAGGCCGTAGAGCTGGGTCGCGTTGGCCAGCTTCGGGGCGAGGAACCAGGTCGCGACGAGGTAGAAGGTCTCGACGCCGATGGCCATCAGGACGGCCCCCGGCAGGAGGTCGCGCCAGCCCTCGCCGCGGCGGGGTAGCCAGCCGGACACCACGAGCCAGGCCGTGAACGGGACTGCCGCGGCCAGGACGTCGGCGAGCACGCCGACGGCCAGGCCCTCCGTGTGCACCCGGGCGGCCAGCGACATTGCGACCAGGATGCCGAGCGTGGTTCCGGTGAACGCCAACGACATCGCCCAGTGCCGGCGCGCTGGCGGTGCCGGCACGCCCCACACCGCGGCGTGCACGAGCACCAGCGCCTTGGCTCCCAGGTATCCGGTCCACAGCACCAGCCACGCCCCGACCGCGCTGACCAGCCAGCGGGCGTCGTCGGACCCGCGCATCAGCTGCTTGACGATGTCGCTGGTCGCCGGCCCGAGGCCGAGATCGTGCAGCACCTCGTCGACCCGGTCGCCCCGGGCGATGCCGAACGCACCGGTCGCCAGCACCGAGACCGAGAGCAGCCAGAAGAACAAGCGGTAGGCGACGCCGCCGGCGAGCACCCCGGCCGCCACGCGCTTGTCGCGGTCGGCAAGTCGGAACCCCACGTCGACGGAGCGGTGCGACTCCCGGGCGTCCAGGCTCCACGCCGACGCGCGCTGGGCCCGGACCCGCGACCAGTCGACCGCCCGGGCGGTCGCTCCGCGCCGGGGCTCTGGGGCGGCTTCCGGCCCGGGGTCGTCCACAGCGACATTCAACCGCAGTCGTAGCGCGCTGCCACCGGACTTCGGCGATGTCCCGGATGGTGGCGATCCGCGCCACGGCATCCGGCCTGGGGCGCCACGCATCCGGCGCCTCGGCATCCGGACTGGGGCGCCACGCATCCGGCCTCGAGTGCGGAAGTGGTCGCCAGGGCAACCACTTCCGCACTCGGGCGAAGAGGGGCGGGGGTCAGAGTCGGGCGAGCAGCCCCAGCACGCGCTCGACCACCAGTGTGGCCGCTGCCTCGTCGTAGGACGGCAGCGAGGAGTCGGTGAACAGGTGGACGTCGCCGGGGTAGACGAACAGCTCGCCGTCGTCGGTCGAGGCCACCAGCGCCCGGGCGGCGTCCACGTCGCCCTCGAGCCCGAAGAACGGGTCCATCTCCATCCCGTGAACCTGCACCGCCACCCCCTGCGGCCAGCCGTCGCCGAACTCGGATGCCGGCACGCAGGCCTCCAGCAGCACCGCACCGAGCGCTCCGGGTCGCGTCTGTGCCAGGCGCTGGGCCGACATGACGCCGAGGGAGATGCCGGCATAGACGATCGCGTCGGACAGGTCGGAGACCGCGCCGTCGGCCCAGGCGCCGACGGCGCCCTCGCCCCGCGCCCGCACGGCGGCGAAGCCCTCGTCGATCGACGCGAAGGTGGCCCCGTCGAAGATGTCGGGGGTGTGCACGACGTGCCCGCCCGCCCGCAGCTCGTCGGCCAGCCGCCGCACCCCCTGGGTGAGTCCCTGCACGTGGTGGAACAGCACGATCTCGGTCACGTCATCCCCAATGTCTGAGTCCCTCGACTGTTCGGGGACTGTAGTCCCGAGGGCATGGTGCCCACCACGTCCTGCGGGCCCGACCGCGGAGGCGGAGTGATGCAGGCGACGGATTCGCGTGCCCGGCCCGGCGTAGAGTGCCGAGCAGGGCCGTCGCCTGAGGTGAACTGCTCCTCAGCGGCCCTGATTTCTGCGATGCGGGGCCCGCGGGTCCCTGGACGGACTGACATGACGAGCCACCAGCTCAGCCTCGGAGTCATGGGCACGTCGCACAAGGAGAACGAGCACCGGCTGGCCTTGCATCCGCGTCACGTGGAGCGCATCCCGGCCGACCTGCGCAGCCGCCTCTACCTGGAGGCCGGGTACGGCGCGCGCTTCGGGGTCAGCGACTCCGACCTGGGCGACCTGGTCGCCGGGCTGCGCACCCACGGCCAGCTCGTCGACGAGTGCGACGTCATCCTGCAGCCCAAGCCGTTGCACGGCGACGTGGACGAGCTGCGTGAGGGACAGGTGCTGTGGGGGTGGCCGCACTGCGTGCAGGACGAGGTGCTCACCCAGCTGGCGGTCGACCGCCGGCTCACCCTGATCGCCTTCGAGGCGATGAACCACTGGAAGCCCGACGGCTCGTTCAACCTGCACGTCTTCCACAAGAACAACGAGCTCGCCGGCTACTGCTCGGTGCTCCACGCGATGCAGCTGTCCGGCACGACCGGCGACTACGGCCCCCGGCTGCGTGCCGTGGTGATCGGCTTCGGCGCGACGGCACGTGGGGCCGTGACGGCCCTCGCCGCCCTCGGTGTGCACGACGTCGACATCCTCACCCACCGACAGGTCGCCGCTGTCGCCTCGCCGATCCACTCCGCCCGCATCCTGCACTTCGACTGCGACGACTCCGCCGGCCGGGTGAGCCATGCCGTCACACCCGGGGGGCGGGTGCCGCTCGCGGAGTTCCTCGGCCAGCACGACATCATCGTCAACTGCGTGCTGCAGGACACCGACGCCCCGCTCGTCTTCCTCAGCGACGACGACGTGTCCGCGCTCGACCCCGGCACCGTGGTCGTCGACGTGTCGTGCGACGAGGGGATGGGGTTCAGCTGGGCACGCCCCACGACCTTCGCCGAGCCGACCTTCGTGGTCGGCCACAACGTCCTCTACTACGCCGTCGACCACAGCCCCTCGTACCTGTGGGGTTCGGCCACGTGGGAGATCAGCGAGGCGCTGCTGCCGTTCCTGCGCACCGTGATGGAGGGGCCGGTCGCCTGGGACAAGGAGCCCACGGTGCGCCAGGCCATCGAGATCCGCGACGGCGTCATCCAGAACGACGCGATCCTGTCGTTCCAGGGCCGGGCGCCGGGTCACCCGCATCCGTTCGTGCACGGCTGAGCCAGCTCGGCTTCTCCCACCACTGAACCCACCAGGCCTCGAGTGCGGAAGTGGTTGCCCTGGCGACCACTTCCGGACTCGCGGCGATGTGGTTCGGTGATCAACTTGACGATTGATCAACGTGCTGATTGAATACCAGCATGGCGGACGACAGCACCACGGTGGACCTGGGCTTCGCGGCCCTGGCCGACCCCGTCCGCCGGGCGATCATCGCTCGCCTGAGCCGCGGGCCGGCCACGGTGAACGAGATCGCCGAGCCGTTCGCGATCTCCCTCCAGGCGGTCTCGAAACACATCCAGGTCCTCGAGCACGCGGGCCTGGTCACCCGAACCCGGCAGGCCCAGCGCCGCCCGGTGCACCTCAACCCCGACGCGCTCGAGGCGCTCACCGCGTGGATCGACGGCTACCGCCTGGTCCACGAGCAGCGGTTCCGCCGGCTCGACGCCATCCTCGGAGCGCCGACCACACCAACCCGTACCGATCAGGAGTGACCATGAGCAACAGCCTGCACCTCGACATCCCGGCCGCAGTGCCGTGGATCGACTTCACCCGCGAGTTCGACGCCCCCGTGGCGGCGGTCTTCGAAGCGCACCGCGACCCCGAGAAGGTCAAGCAGTGGCTCGGCCCGCACGGCTACGAGATGGTCGTCGACGAGTGGGACTTCACCACCGGCGGCGGCTACCGCTACCTGCACCGCACCGAGCACGGCGACTTCGGCTTCCGTGGGGTGTTCCACACCATCCGCGACAACGAGTTCGCCCTGCAGACCTTCGAGTTCGACGGGGCGCCCGACGAGGTCGCCCTGGAGTTCATGTGGTTCGACGACCTCGGCGACGGCCGCACCCGGTTGCGGGGCCGCAGCATCGGTCGCACCGTCGAGGGCCGTGACGCCATGGTCGAGTCGGGCATGCAGAAGGGGATGTCCGAGGGCTACGAGCGCCTCGACGCCATCGTCTCCCCGACCGGGTGACCCGCGGGGACGGCCCGCCGGGGGCGGGGGGTCAGCCGATGATCCTGCCCCGCGGGGCCTGCTCGCCCTCCGCCGCGCGCAGCCGCTCCTGGAGCCGGTCGCGCACCTCGTCGGGGGTGTAGGCCCGCCGCTCCCGCTCGTTGCGGGCGACGAGTGCCCCGGTCGCGACGACGCCGACGAGGCCGGCCAGGCCGACGATCTTCCACGCGCGGTTGGATGATGGCATGCCGCCACCCTAGCGACGAGCCTGCCGTCACGACCCGGCGAACAGGTGCCGCTGAGCGGCGCGCCACGAGTCGGCGACGTAGTAGCGCTGCGTCCAGGTGTCGGTCTCGTCGAGGTACCTGGTCCACTGCGTCACACCGGTGTTCAGCTCACGGTCCTGGGCCATGGCCCGGAACGCGAAGTGCATGAACAGCCGGTGGTATTCGGTGAGGTAGATGTCGGCGACCCGCAGCACGGCGCGCTTGGAGGCCGACCGGGTGCGCCCGGCGCGGATCACCAGCGTGTGCTCCTCGTTGGTCGTCGTCGAGGCGTCGGAGTAGTTCGCCGAACCGGTGAGGATCGTGGGATCCGGGCCGAGCGGGTCGACGAGCACGATCTTGGTGTGGATGTAGCGCACGTGGGTGTTGAAGCCGGTCAGCCGCTCGGTCGCCCACTGCTGCAACGGGTCTCCCTCGAGGTGGCTGCCGGTGGAGATGCGCACGTGGTCGTCGGTGCGAGGGATCCTGCCCTGCGGCGGCGGCACCTTCTCGAGCAGGACGGTGCGGGTGACCGGCGAGCGGTCGAGGGCGAGCCGCTCGCGGAACACCCGGTTGAGCCCGAACGCGCCGGTGATGTGCGACGAGCTGACGGCGGAGTCGAACACGTCGGCGTACCAGCTGAGCAGCGAGGTGCCGGTCAGCGGCGAGAACACCAGGCCGACGCCACCCGGCACCGGTACCGTGCGTGCGGGAGCCGGGTCGCTGGCGTGCGCGACGCGGAGGTCTGCGGACGGCATCCCCGACTCGAGGCGGTCCCACTCGGCGGCGAACCGGGCGGCGACCGCCCGGTCGCGCACCACGTGGCCGACGTTGGAGTGGCCGTAGACGGCGCCCAGGGTGAGGTTGGTCGAGCCGGTCCACACGGCCTCGGGCACGCCGTGCCGGCTCAGCACGAGGAACTTGTGGTGGTGCAGGGCGCTGTTGGCCGGAGCCTCACGCCAGGTCACGAGGTCGTCGATGCCGTTGTCGTGCACCGCCTTGCGGGCGAGCTCGGCGGTGCGGTCCAGGTTGTCGGGGCCGGTGTCGGTCGGTGCGTCACGGTCGCGTCCGTGCACGACGAGCCGGATGTCGACCCCCCGGTCACGTGCGTCGGCGAACGCCTGCAGCGACCGGCCCCAGGTGAGCTCGTAGAGGGCACCGCGCAAGGACCACCCGTCGTCGAGGGCCTCCCCGACGAACGCCAGCAGTGCCTCGCCGAGCCCTCGTGAGAGCCAGACCATCGCCGGGTGCGTCTCGTCCGGTGTCGAGGTCGGCACCCAGCCGGCGAACTGCCGCGAGAACGCCTGTGACCCCGCGACACCCCGGTTGAACCAGATGCCGTGCTCGCCGTCGTCCTCGACCTCGGTGCGTAGCGCGAGCGACACGGTGGCGGTCACCACCGGGGCCGTCGCGGTCCCGCTGACGGCCGACACGGCATACGTGTAGTCGTGCCCCGGCTTGGCCGAGTAGTCGCCCCACTGGAAGCCCTGCACGGGGTGCACGTTGGTCGGCCAGTCCGAGCCCGGTGGGGGGTCGGGCACCACGCTCTGGAACGTCTTCATCCCGCGCAGCCAGCGGGCCTCGCCCTCGGTGTGGTCGGTGCGGTGGATCGCGAAGCCGAGGCAGCCTGACGGGTTCTCGAGGTCGAACCCGAGCAGCACGGTGTGAGTGCCGGCCACGGCCTGCACGGTGAGCCCCTGCTTCCTGCGCTTCGTGCGCACGGGTTCACCGTATGCCGTGACGCACCCGCGCGGATAGGGTGCGGCGCAGCCGGTCCGGGTTGGGCACACTGGGGCCATGGCGCGCACCGGCTCGAACCCCGTCTCCTTCGAGACGGCTGCCGACACGACCCGCACCGGCGACCTGTGGATCTTTCGTGGCGCGACGGCCGCCGACCGGCTGATCCAGACCGCCAGCAATGCCCCGGTCAACCACGTCGGCATGGCCGTGGTGCTCGACGACCTGCCGCCGCTGATGTGGCACGCCGAGCTCGGACGGTCACTGCGCGACCACTGGACCGGCGACCACCACCGTGGCGTGCAGCTGCACGACCTGCGCGAGGCGGTGACGACCTGGCAGGCGCGGTACGGCCAGCAGGCCTGGTTGCGCCAGCTCACCCCCGACATCGGCCGCGAGCAGGAGGACGCGGTGCTGCGCACGGTCGCCCGCCTGGACGGGGTGTCGTTCCCGAGCACCATGGGGCTGGCGTGGCGGTGGCTGCGGGGGCGTGACGGCCACCTGTCCCGCCGAGAGGCCGAGCGCAAGGGACTGCGCCCGGAGGACGCCTACTGTGCGGAGGTCGTGGCGGTGACGCTCGAGGAGATGGGGGTGCTGCGCAGCGACGTCCCGACCAACTGGTACGACCCGGGTCGCTTCTGGAGCGGCGACAGCCTGCCGCTGATGCCGGGGTGGACCTATGGCGTGGAGGTCGAGGTGGAGCGGGTGTCCCTCTGACGTCGCATCCACGGCAGGCCGACGGCGACCACGCCTGCTGCGAGCACCGCCATCGCGGCCAGCGCCCCCCAGGCGATCGACCACACGGTGATCGCCACGCCCTCCCAGAGGAGGTTGGCGAAGACCAGCTCGGGGCGTACCCGGCCGGCGAGAGAGGCGCCGCCGACGAAGGCGATGCTGGTGAGCACCATGAGCCCGATCGTGATGCCGGCGGAGCGTGCGACGGCACCGACTCTCGGGGTGTCGTCACCACGGTCGTCGCCCGAGTCGACCCGGTGCGCGAACGTCTCGAAGACGTCCGGAACGGGTCCGGAGGGTCTTCGGCGCATGCTCGGAGCATACGTTCCCCAACCTCCCATGCGGCGGGCTGAACCCCTACGGTGAGCGGATGGGCCGGGACGCACCGGTCTGACCCCACCTCAGGAGTAGACGAATGCGACGATCTCGCCTGGTCGCCCTCACCGGAGCGGTGGCCCTGGCCACGACCGCCCTCGGCGCGAGCACCGCGACTGCAGAAAGTGGATCCGGCGGCACCACCACCGTCACCGCGGCGGTGTCCACGGCGAGCGGCTCGGGGACGTACGTCGTCCTGGCCGAGCCGGGCGCCGACGTCGAGGCCCTTGCCGCGACGCTCAAGCGCGGTGGCGCCACCGTCACCTCGGTCAACTCGGCCATCGGGCTGGTCACCGTCAGCGCGTCGTCGCGCGGCTTTCTCCAGCGCGCTCGTGGCCTGTCGGGAGTGGCAGCTGCAGCCGCCGACGGTGTCGTCGGCCGCACCCCGGATGCCGGGAGCGACCGGGACCGCGTGCTCAAGGAGCACCTCTCCGGCCCCGGCGGCTCGTCGGAACGCAAGGACCGTGACGACCACCCGAAGGGCGGCAGGACCAAGGCCGACCCCCTCGACTCCTACCTGTGGGGCATGGACATGATCGACGCCCCGGCGGCCCACAAGGTCGAGATGGGCGACAAGCGCGTCAAGGTCGGGGTCATGGACACCGGCGTCGACGCGGCCCACCCCGACATCGCGCCGAACTTCGACCGGCGCCTGTCGCGCAACTTCACGACCGACATGGTCGACATCGACGGCCCGTGCGAGGTCGCGAGCTGCGTGGACCCGGCGACGGTCGACGACGACGGTCACGGCACCCACGTCGCCGGCACCATCGCCGGTGCGATGAACGGCATCGGCGTGTCCGGGGTCGCCCCCGACGTCGGCATCGTCAACGTGCGGGCCGGCCAGGACAGCGGCTACTTCTTCCTCAGCGCCACGGCCAACGCCCTCACCTACTCCGGCGACGTGGGGCTCGACGTCGTCAACATGTCCTTCTACGTCGACCCCTGGCTCTACAACTGTGAGGGTGGCGCCCCCGAGGACGGCCCGGAGCAGGCCGCCGAGCAGGACCTCATCATCGAGACGATGCGCCGTGCGCTCGGCTATGCGCACCGCAAGGGCGTCACGCTCGTCGGTGCCCTCGGCAACAGCCACGAGGACCTGTCGAACCCCCGCACCGACCTCTCGAGCCCGGACTACCCGGACGGTGCCGCGTACCCGCGCACCATCGACAACGACACGTGCTTCGACCTGCCCGTCGAGGGTCCGCACGTCCTCGGTGTCTCCGCGGTCGGCCCGTCCGAGCGCAAGGCCGACTACTCGAACTACGCCACCGACCTGCGCTCCGGCGAGCTCGAGGTCGCGGCCCCCGGCGGCTGGTTCCGTGACGGGCTGGGCACCCCCACGTATCGGACCAACGAGAACCTCATCCTCTCGGCGGCACCGCTCCACGTGATGCAGGCCGAGGGCCAGGTGGACGCCGCTGGGAACATCACGCCCGACGGCGCGGCACTGGGCACGATGAAGGACTGCGCCGTGGTGAAGCAGGGCAAGGGCAAGCGCGAGGTGTGTGGGTACTACCAGTTCCTCCAGGGCACCTCGATGGCTTCACCGCACGCCGCGGGTGTCGCCGCACTCGCGGTGTCCGCCCACGGAAAGTCGTCGGGCCGGTCCGGCTTCGGCCTGCGGCCTG
Organism: Actinomycetales bacterium; assembly: GCA_038210185.1. Taxonomy (GTDB): domain Bacteria; phylum Actinomycetota; class Actinomycetes; order Actinomycetales; family Dermatophilaceae; genus Fodinibacter. The sequence continues at coordinate 81,778 of JBBQWX010000001.1, read as the reverse complement.
GCACGGTGCGCCGCCTCGTGCTCGGCACCGCGACCGACCACGCCTGCCCGACGCCGCCGCTGCAGTCGTACGTCGACGTGGGTCGGTCGGCCGAGTTCGACGCCCTGTGCACCGGCACCGCACGGTTCAACTCGTTCTACGGCGAGGGCATCGTCAACGCGCTGGGAGTCGTGGCGAAGCGCCACGGCCACGGGTGGCCGCACCACCGCTGACCCACCCCGCACCCGGATGCCGTCCGCTCATGCCGGAGCGGGCGGCATCCGGCGTACCCGCAGTGACCTATTGGTCGATGTGGGTACGGGCTTGCTGTACCCCGGGTGACCTGTTGGTCGATGTGGGTACGGGCTTGCTGTACCTGGTGTGACCTGTTGGTCGATGTGGGTACGGGCCTACTGTCCTGTCACCAGCCGCCCAGGAACCAGCCGAGCCAGGCGGCGCCGAGGCCCAGGGTGAGCGACAGCGTGACGTTGGCGACGGCATGCGGGTAGCGGTCGTCGCTCATGGCGTCCCAGAGCTCCAGAGCCAGGGTGGAGAACGTGGTGAGGGCTCCGCAGAAGCCGATGCCGACCAGGGCGAGGGGGGCGCTGCCGACGCCGGCCCCGACGACGACCCCCAGCATGAAGGACCCGACGACGTTGACGACCAGCGTGCCGGCGGCAGGGGTGCCACCGAGGCGCGCGCGAACCTCGGAGTTGGCGACGAAGCGCAGCGGGGCGCCGACGGCGGCGCCGAGCGCGACGAGCAAGGCATCGGTGAGGGTCATGGGCCGGGCCAGAACCGTTGTCCGAGAACGGACCCTGAGGCAACGGCGAGAGTTCCGACGAGGAAGGTGGCGGCGACGTAGACCAGGGCCGCCTGCACGTGGTCGGCGGCACCGAGCTGCACGACGTCGATGGCGAGGGCGGAGAACGTGGTCCAGCCGCCCAGCACCCCGACCCCCACGAACGGCCTCGCCAGCCGGTGCACGCCCGGGCGGTCGACGAGGTAGGCCACGAGCAGGCCCATCGCGAAGGCACCGCTGACGTTGACCAGGAGCGTCGCCCAGGGGAAGGAGCCCGATGCGTGGGGGATGGCGACCCCCACGGCGTACCGGCCGAGCGAGCCGAGAACGCCGCCGACCGCGACGGTGGCCAGGGTGGGGACGTCGACGCGCGCGCCGGGCTGCGCCACCCGTCAGGCCCGCAGGGTCTCGAGGTAGTCGGCGATCCGGCCGATGGCCTCGGTGAGCACCTCGACGTCGGGCAACGTCACGAGCCGGAAGTGGTCGGGCTCGAACCAGTTGAAGCCGGTGCCGTGCGTCACGAGGATCTTCTTCGCCCGCAGCAGGTCGATGACGAAGGCCTCGTCACTCTCGATCCGGTACACCTCGGGGTCGAGACGCGGGAAGCAGTAGAGGGCGCCGCGTGGCTCGACGCACGAGACGCCCGGGATGTCGTTGAGCAGCTTCGCGGCGAGCTTGCTCTGCTCGTGGAACCGGCCACCGGGGACGATCAGCTCGGTCACCGACTGGTAGCCACCGAGAGCGGTCTGGATCGCGTGCTGGGCGGGCACGTTCGCGCACATCCGCATGTTCGCCAGCAGGGTGAGGCCCTCGAGGAAGTCCTCGGCCAGGTGCTTGGGGCCGGACACCATGACCCAGCCGGCCCGGTAGCCGCAGACCCGGTAGGCCTTGGAGAGGCCGCTGAAGGTCAGGCACAGCACGTCGTCGCCGGCGTAGGTCGCGGCGTGGTGGTGCACGGCGTCGTCGAAGAGGATCTTCTCGTAGATCTCGTCGGCCATGACGACCAGCTGGTGGCGGCGGGCGATGTCGACCAGGGCGCGCACGGTCTCGGGGGAGTAGACCGCCCCGGTCGGATTGTTGGGGTTGATGATCACCAGGGCGTGGGTGTGCTCGGTGATCTTGGCCTCGATGTCGTCGAGGTCGGGGTTCCAGCCGTTGCCCTCATCGCAGCGATAGTGCACCGGGGTGCCGCCGCTCAGCGACACCGCGCCGGTCCACAACGGGTAGTCGGGAGCCGGCACGAGCACCTCGTTGCCGTCGTCGACGAAGGCCTGCAGCACCATCGTGATGAGCTCGGAGACCCCGTTGCCGATATAGACGTCGTCGACCGTGGTGTCGGTGAGCCCGTGCGACTGGTAGTACTGCGCGACCGCGGTCCGGGCGGAGTAGATGCCCCGGGAGTCGGCGTAGCCCTGGCTGTGCGGAAGGTTGTGGATCATGTCGGCGAGGATCGACTCCGGGGCCTCGAAGCCGAACGGAGCCGTGTTGCCGATGTTGAGCTTCAGGATCTTGTGGCCCTCGGCCTCGAGCCGCTGGGCCTCGACGAGGATCGGGCCGCGCACGTCGTAGCGCACGTGCTGGAGCTTCTTGCTCTGGACGATCCGACGCATGGGGCCAGTGTTCCAGCCCGGCACGGTGGGCGGTGGGTGCGTCCGTGGTGACGCGCGGCACGGCACCGGCCGGCGGTGCCCGAACGGTCCCGCGCGAGGCGGGTTGCCGGGTTCTTACCGCACGACCCGTGGATGCCGTGCCGCGCGCGGGTGCCCGCCTAGCCTTGGCCCGTGGTGCGCATCCTGCTCGTCGAGGACGACCCGACGGTCCGCGAGACCGTGGCGGTGTTCCTGACGCGCGCCGGGTACACGGTGGATGCCGTCGCGTCCGGCGACGTCGCCGTCGAGCGGTTCGTCGAGCAGCCGGCCGACCTCGTGCTGCTCGACCTCATGCTGCCGGGCCTGGGCGGCTTCGAGGTCTGTCGCCGCCTTCGCTCGATGCGACGCGACCTGCCCGTCGTCATGCTCACGGCGCGCGGCCAGGAGCACGAACGGGTGCAGGGACTGCAGCACGGCGCCGACGACTACGTCACCAAGCCCTTCAGCCTGCGCGAGCTCGAGCTGCGCGTGCGCTCGGTGCTGCGCCGGGCCGCAGGGCCAGCCCCCGACGTCGTGGACGTGCTGCGCGACGGCGACCTGGTCGTCGACCTCGGGGCCCGCTCGGTGACACGCGCAGGGGCACCGCTCGTGCTCACCGCGCGTGAGCTCGACCTGCTCGCCTGGCTCGTGCAGCACCCCGGTGTCGTGTGGGGCCGCGACGACCTGCTGCGCCAGGTGTGGGGCTGGGAGGTCGGCGACGCCTCGACCGTCACCGTGCACGTGCGGCGGTTGCGCGAGAAGGTCGAGGCCGACCCGGGCCGCCCGGTGCGGCTCGCGACGGTGTTCGGGCGGGGCTACCGCTGGGACCGCACCGAGCCGGCAGGGGCGTGACGCGGATGTCAGAGGCCGTCGAGCCCGGCGAGCAGCAGGAGGAAGAGCCCGACGCCGATCAGGGCGCCAGCCACCCCCATCACCGCCCCGACCGTCGCGGCGCGGCGGCGGGAGGCACCGACACCGGCCAGCGCCGGGACGAGGCTCCCGACACCCGCGCCGACCAGGGCCATGACCACGAGCTGCACGGGGATGATCCAGCCCTGCGACCCCTCCTCGTCGAACACCATGGCCACGAGCGACAGGCTGAGTACGCCCAGCCCGAGCAGGACCACGATCGCGACCGTTCGTTGCACCCACACGGCCACCCGCTGCACCTCCACCACCGACCTTCCGTCGCCGGGCCCGTACCGGGACTCCTGGGTGCGAGGGTAGGGCGATGACGATGCTCCTGAACAGGGGAGCTCGCGCGGGCCGGTGCGGGCTCGGGCGGGGGGTGCGCCGTGGGGCCTGAGGCCAGCGCCGTCGTCGTGTCGGCGACGGTCACGGCCGCCGTGGCGGCGGTGGGCGCCGTCGGCCTGTCGCGAGTGGCGCGCGACCGCCCCTCGGTCGCCGCGCTCGGTGCGCCCATCGTGCTCGTCGCGGCGCTCGCCGCGGGGGTCGCCGTCGCGAGCCGGTCGATGCTCATCGGTGAGGACGACTACCGCACCCTCGTCTTCGTGCTCCTGGCCGGTGCACCGATGGCCGTGGTGGTCGGGCTCGTCCTCGCGCGGCGGGTGCTCGGCCTCGAGCGCGACGCCGCCCGCGAGCGCGCCGACCGGGAGCGGGCCCGGGAGGTCGAGGAGTCGCGGCGCGAGACGGTCCGGTGGCTGTCGCACGACCTGCGCACGCCGCTGGCCGGCATCCGTGCCCTCGCCGAGTCGCTCGAGGACGGCGCGGTCGAGGACCCGCGGGCCGCGCATGCCCGGATCGTGCACGAGGTCGACCGGATGGACACGATGGTCGACGACATCGCCGAGCTGTCCCGTCTGCACGGACCGAGCCCGACGTCGCGCTCCGAGGTGTCGGCCTTCGACGACCTCGTGTCCGACGCCGTCGCCATCGTGGCGCCGCTCGCGTCGGCCGCCGGAGTCGAGGTCGTCGCGGTCGCCCTCGAGGGCGCCACCGTCGACGTCGACCCGGGGGCGGTGACGCGTGCCGTGACCAACGTGTTGCGCAACGCGGTCCAGCACACCCCTGCCGGCGGCCGGGTGGAGGTGTCGACGATGGCCGCGCACGAGCGGGCGGAGGTCCACGTCACGGACGGGTGCGGCGGCATCCCCGAGGCCGACGTCGCGCGGGTCTTCGAGCCCGGCTGGCGGGGCGATGCCGCCCGTCACGACCGTGGGATGGGGCTCGGCCTCACCATCGCCCGAGACGTGGCCCGCGCCCACGGCGGTGATGCCCTCGCGGGCAACCGGCCGGACGGCGCGGGGTGCACGGTCTCGCTCTCCTTCCCCGTCAGCACCGCCCGGTAGAGCCGGTCGTGGCGGGCGCTCCCGGCACCAGTGGACTCCCCGCCGGGGGCCGAAGGTCTTACCCGGTGGTGACGTGATCGCCGTGGCGGTGGTCCGCGGTCGGCCACGTGGCGTGCACTGGAACCCGAGACCACCCTCGACGAAGGAGCCCACCATGCGCACCACCTCGACCCTGTCCGCCAGCCTCGCTGCAGCCGCCGCGGCCCTGCTGCTCGCCGCCTGTGGATCGGCCGGCGACGGCACCACCGCGACGGGCGGTGCGGGTACGACGGCCCCCGGGAGCGCCACCGCGACGGCCGGTGCCGCGGCCACCGCCTCACCGACCGGTTCGCCAGCTGCCGGCGGCGACGTCATGGCGGCCGGCGCCTACCTCACCAAGGAGCAGTACCAGAGCCAGATGGCCGCACGGGAGGGGACCAAGGTCGTCTACTTCTTCCACGCGTCCTGGTGCCCCACCTGCCGCGCGACGGAGGCGGCCATCGCGCGCGACGGCATCCCCCCGGGACTCACCGTCGTGAAGGTCGACTACGACAGCGAGACCGACCTGCGCAAGGAGTACGGCGTGACGACCCAGCACACGTTCGTCCAGGTCGGCCCGGACGGCGCGGAGCTGGCGAAGTGGACCGGCTCGCAGACCGGCGCCGACATCAAGGCCAAGACGGTCTGACGTGCTCCTGGCCCTCGCCGGCGCACTCCTCGCGGGGGCGCTGACCACCCTTGCACCGTGCGCGCTCTCGCTCCTGCCCGTCGTCGTCGGCGGCTCCGTGACGGGGGCCGCGGACCGGGCCGCGGTGCGTCGGGCCCTGCTCGTCACCGGGTCGCTCGGTGCGTCGGTGTTCGTCTTCACTCTTGCGCTGAAGGCGACGACCTCGCTCATCGACGTCCCTCCGTCGGTGTGGCGGTGGGTCAGCGGAGGGCTGCTCATCGGGCTCGGGGTCGTGGCGATCGTCCCCGAGCTGTGGGACCGCGTCTCGGTCGCGTCCGGGCTGGGTGGCCGGAGCGCCCGGGGGCTGTCGGCGGCGCACCGCCGCGGGGGCACGCTCGGCGCGGTGCTCACGGGTGCCGCGCTCGGGCCGGTGTTCACGTCGTGCAGCCCGCTCTTCGGCTACGTCGTCGTCACGGTGCTGCCGGCCGAGCCGGTCCGCGGGCTCGCACTGCTCACGGCCTACGTCGTCGGGCTCGTGTCCGTCCTCCTGGCCATCGCGCTCGCCGGTCAGCGCCTCGTGAGCCGCCTGCGGTGGGCTGCCGACCCGCACTCCGCGTTCCGCCGGGGGCTCGGGGTGCTGTTCGTCGTCATGGGCGTGCTCATCGCGACCGGCCTCATGCAGGACGTCGAGACGTGGGTCCTCGAGCACTCCCCGGTGGCGCCGTGGGAGATCGGGTCCGACATCGGGCGGCGGTGAGGCCGGGTGCCGGGTGCCGGGTGGCCACGGACGTCGGGCAGACTGCGGCCGTGGACGACGTCGTCGTGGAGAGGGTGCTGCGGGCGGTGGAGCAGGTGCCGCGCGGCCGGGTCGTGTCGTACGGCGACCTCGGGGCCCTCGTGGGCATCGGCCCCCGGTTCGTCGGCCGGGTTCTGAGCACCTACGGCTCCAACGTCACGTGGTGGCGGGTGACGAACGCCTCCGGAGACCTTCCGGTGCAGCTTCTGGACGAGGCCCGCGAACGCTGGGCCGCCGAGGGCATCGCGCTCAAGCCGAACGGCCGCGGATGCCGGATCGCCGACTACCGCGCCGACCTCGCGAGGTTGGACACGGACTACGAGCGGGCCACGGGTGACCTGCACGGGTGAGACTGGGGCATGAGGTCCCGCTCCGCTGCCCCGCTCGCCGCCCTGGCCCTGCTCGCCTCGGCCGGCCTGACCGCCTGCTCGGACGACGACTCGTTGGGTGAAGTGCCGTCGACGGTGCGCACCACGGCATCCGGCAGCAGCACGGCCTCCGCGAGCAGTGAACCGTCGGCGAGCTCGGCGCCGCGTGCCACCGCGGTGCCCGACCTGGCCGTCGAGGTGGTTGCTGCGGGGTTCGAGCACGGCTGGGACATCGGCTTCCTGCCGGACGGTCGGGCCCTGGTGACCGAGCGCCCCGGGCGGATCTCCTTGGTGTCGGGGCTGCGCGAGGGAGCCCGGCGCACCACCGTGCGGGCCGACCTCGACGACGTGTACGTGCAGGGGGAGGGCGGCCTGTTGGGGATGGTGGTGCACAGCGACTTCGCGACGTCGCGCGAGTTCACCACCTGCCAGACGTTCTCGGAGGGCGGCGACCCGAAGGACATCCGGCTGGTGACGTGGCAGCTCTCGGCGGACGGCCGCTCGGCACAGCGGGTGCGCACCCTGCTCAGCGGCCTGCCGATCTCGACCGGACGGCACTCGGGGTGCCGCCCGGAGCTCGCGGCCGACGGCGCGCTGCTCGTCGGAACGGGGGACACGGCTCAGGGGGATATTCCCCAGGACCGCACGAACCTCGGCGGCAAGGTGTTGCGGCTCGACCTCGAGACCGGAGAACCGTTGCCGGACAACCCGTTCGCGTCGTCGACCAACCGTCGCGAGCGCTACGTGCTGAGCTACGGGCACCGCAACATCCAGGGGGTGGCCGTGCAGCCGGGCACCGCGAGCGTCTACACGGCGGAGCACGGGCCGAGCAACAACGACGAGGTCAACCGCATCGAGTCCGGCGCCAACTACGGCTGGGACCCCTCGCAGGGCGGCACGGTCGGCGGCTACGACGAGAGCGTGCCGATGACCGACCGGAAGCGCTTTCCCGACGCGGTGCCGGCGGTGTGGCAGTCGGGGAGGACGACCCAGGCGGTCTGCGCGGCCGAGTTCCTCGAGGGCGCCCAGTGGGGTGGGCTCGAGGGGGCGCTGGTCGTCACCGCCCTCAAGGGCGCCAAGCTGCTGCTGCTGACGCTGAACGCCGACGGGACGCTCGCGAACGTGTCGGTGCCCGAAGAGACCGACGGGCCCTACGGCCGGTTGCGGGCGGCGCGCCTCGGCCCGGACGGTGCCCTGTACGTCACGACGACCAACGGCGACGACGACAAGCTGATCCGGATCGCCCCGAAGCCCTGACCCGGGCGAGGTGGCCGAGGGCGGCGGTTGCGGCGACCCCGACCACGATCAGGCGCCAGCGCCGTCGCACCCGTTGCACCCTGGCCTCATCGTCGGGCCGGATGGGGGGCGCGGAGCCGACCACCTGCCGCCGGGCCAGCCGGTTCACGACGTAGTCCGCGGCGTAGTAGTACCCGGAGGACACGAAGACAGTGTGGGCCAGCCCCTGGTCGACACGACGCGACGACGTCCGGACCGCATTCCGCGCATCCCACCTGACCCGGCCCTGCCGACGCAGCCGTCGCAGCAGGTCGACCTCGTCGCCACCCTGGGTCAGCGATGTGTCGTAGCCGGCGAAGCCCTCACGGCGGACGGCGGCCACGGACGAGCCGCGGTGGCCTCCATGCGCCTCGCGGCCGTCGTGCAGGATGACGATGCCGCCCGGCCGCACCCGTCGCACGGCACCGGCGACCAGCACCTCGGGGCGCGGCTGCAAGATCTCCAGCGGGTGGGCGAAGGTGCCGGAGACGACCTGGGACCCGGTGCCGGCGATGCCCCGCAGCACCCACGGCCAGTGACACAGCCACGGTGGCCGGTAGAGCAGGGGGATGCGCCCGGACACCTCGTGGAGGGTGGCGCGGCCGCGCTCCAGCTCGCGTCGCTGGGTCGGCTCCCTGGCGTGGCGGGAGAAGGCGTGGCTCTCGCTGTGGTCGGCCAGAACGTGGCCCTCGGCGACGACGCGTCGGGTGACCTCGGGGTGGCAGCGGGCGCAACGGCCGACCTGGAAGAACGTCGCCGGCACTCCCTTGTCGGCGAGCACGTCGAGCAGCCGCGACGTCCAGGGCTCGTTGGGGCCGTCGTCGAAGGTGAGCGCCACGGTGCGCTCCGTGGCCTCCCCGCGGTAGGGGAACGACCCGAACAGCTGCGAGGTCGGGCCGAGGCCGGCCCGGCAGATCGCGGCGAGCCCGGTCGCCGCCACCGCGGCAGCGACCACGGGACGGCGAGAAGACGGCGTCTGTCCACGCTAGGTCGGCGCTGCGGCGACAGGGCCGCGAGGACCGAGCCGATGAAGGTTTGTCAAACGTTCGCGTCAGTCGGTCTGGACGATGGTGGTGACGACGTCGGTGACCGAGGGCCGGCGCGGGGTGGACGAGAAGCCGAACCGGCACGGCGGGTCCACCGGCGCCAGCGCCCCCAGCTCGATGCCGTCGAGCGCCCCGGCCAGGGCCGTCACCGCGCGCAGGTCGGTCGCCCCGTAGAACTCGCGCCGCCCGGCGCGGGCCATCCCACGGGTGCGCACGCCGCGCATCGCCACCCGGGCCACCGGGTCAGCCAGGGTCGCGAACGCCGGGCTCTGGGCGACCCCGCGGGGCAGCAGGCGCAGGAGGTGGCCGACCGGCATCCGGCCGCCGACGTCCAGGCGCAGCGAGAGCGACGGCGAGTCCACGACCCAGCGCGAGTCCTCGCCGCCGGCCGCCACCGAGAACGGCTCGATGCGGGTCTCGTCGAACACGTAGGTCGTGGCCACGAGGTCGCGCACCTGTTCGGTGGGGGCGAGGAGGATGCGCCGCCCGTCGGGGCGCTCGATCATCGCGTCGGCGAACGGCCCGAACGGGCTCTCGTGCCACCAGCCGACGACGACGCGGATACCGCTCGTGGAGCCCACGCCGGCGATCCGGCCCCGAAACCTCTGACGCACTCCCACGACTGCATTCTCCCCACTAGGGTCCGGGCATGGCAGCGGCGCCCCCCGCCGGATCCTCGTCCGGTCGAACCTTCGGCCCCCCGGGCCGCCTCACCCCTGCGGCACGCCGGGGTTACGGGCTCGGGTCCGTCGCCACCGGGTCGTTCGGCACGGTGCCGGGGCTGCTCCTGCTGCCCTACCTGACCGACCGGCTCGGCGTGGCCGCCGGGGTCGCGGGCCTGGTGGTCTTCCTGCCCAAGGCCTGGGACGTCATCCTCAACCCGATAGCGGGCCGGATCAGCGACCGCTCCGACAACCCCGGCGGCCGCCGCCGCCCGTTCCTCATCCGCTCCGGCAGTCTGCTGGCGCTGGCGTTCGTGCTGCTCTTCGCGGGCCCGACATCGCCCACCGGCCTGGCCGCCACCTGGGTCGTGGTGCTCTTCCTCGCCTGCGCCACGGCCTACGCGTTCTTCCAGGTGCCCTACGTCGCGATGCCGGCCGAGATGACCGACGACTACGACGAGCGCACCCGGCTGATGACCTGGCGGGTCGCGATCCTGGCCCTGACGATCCTGGTGAGCGGTGGCCTGTCACCCGTCATCCGCAACGCCCTCGGCCCCGAGTGGGGCTACCGCGGTGTCGGCATCTTCGTCGGCGGGCTCATCCTCATCGGCACCTTCGGGGCCTGGTGGGGCACCCGCAACACCCACATGAGCGATGCCGCCACGGCCGGCGGGAGCCTGCGCGACCAGCTGCGAGTGGTCGCGGCGTCGCGCGAGTTCCGCACCCTGCTCACGGTCTTCGTGCTCCAGGCGCTCGCCACCGGGGCGATGCTCGCCGGGGTCGACTACGTCGCGCGCGTGCTGCTCGGCAGCTCCGGCGCCTCCACCGTCCTGTTCGTCTGCTTCGTCGCGCCCGCCCTGCTCGTCACCCCGCTCTGGCAGCGGGTCGGCGAAGCCCGGGACAAGCGGGTCGGCTACCTCTGGGGCTCAGTGCTCCTTGGGGGCGGTGCGCTCGCCACCCTGCTCACCGTGCAGGTCGGCGTGGCGGCCACCGCCGCCAGCGTGGCGGTCGTGGGCATCGGCTACGCGGCCTGCCAGATGTTCCCGCTCGCGATGCTCCCCGACGTCGCCGCCGCCGACACCGCCCGCACCGGCGAGAGCCGGGCCGGCACCTACACCGGGGTGTGGACCGCGGGAGAGACGCTCGGCCTCGCGCTCGGACCGTTCCTGTATGCCGGTGTGCTCACCCTGGGCGGCTACGTCTCTTCGACCGACTCCGCGGCCGTGCAGCCCGACTCGGCGCACACCGCCATCGCGCTGGGCTTCACGGTCGTTCCTGCCGCACTCATCGCGGTCTCGCTGCTGGTGCTCCGCACGTACCGGCTCGACGAGGAGGTGTCCCGGTGACCCCACCGACGACCGCTGCCACGACCGACGAGGTGCTCGCCACCCTGCGCGCGCTGCAGGCGATGGACCTGCCCGCCCACGGCGGCCGCACCCTGGCCTACGTCTACGACTCCGGTCTCGCCGATGCCGATGCCGTCGGGCTCGAGGCGCTCGCCATGTTCGCCGCATCGAACGGGTTGGACCCCACCGCCTTCCCCTCGCTGCTGCAGATGGAGAACGACCTCGTGGCCCTCGCTGGTCGGCTGCTGGAGGCGCCCGGGGGGTTCGCGGGGTCGGTCACCTCCGGGGGCACCGAGTCGATCCTGCTCGCGGTGCTCGCGGCCCGGAACGGGGCTTCGACGACCGACCCGAGCATGGTGCTGCCGACCTCGGCGCACGCGGCTTTCCACAAGGCGGCCGAGTTCCTCGGGGTGCGAGCGGTGCTCGTCGACGTCGACCCCGCGACCCTGCGCGCCGACCCGCAGGCCATGGCCGCCGCCATCGACGACACGACGGTGCTGGTCGTCGCCTCGGCACCGTCGTACGCCCATGGTGTCGTCGACCCGGTGCCCGAGATCGCGGCCCTCGCCACTGGGCGCGGCATCCGCTGCCACGTCGACGCGTGCATCGGTGGGTGGGTGCTGCCGCACCTCGACGACGCGCCGCCGTGGACCTTCGCCGTCGACGGGGTCACCAGCATCAGCGTCGACCTGCACAAGTACGCGTACACCCCCAAGGGGGTCTCGGTGCTGCTCCACCGCACCCCGGCGCTGCGCCGCGGCCACTTCTTCGCGTCGGCGAACTGGCCCGGCTACACCATGCTCAACAGCACGATGCAGTCCACCCGCTCCGGCGGTCCGCTCGCTGCGGCCTGGGCGGTCACAAGGCGGATCGGCGTCGACGGGTATGCCGCGCTCGCCCGCCAGGCACGGGAAGCGACGCTGGCCGTGGCGGACGCGGCCGACGGCATCGCGGGCATCGGCGTGCTCACGCCGCCGGACGCCACCCTCGTCGCCCTCGTGACCGACGGGTCGTGCGACGTGTTCACCATCGCCGACGAGATGCTCGAGCGCGGCTGGTTCGTGCAGCCGCAGCTGTCGTTCGGTCAGGTGCCGCCCACCCTGCACCTCACCCTGTCGGCCGCGACCGCGCCGTCGGTTCCCGAGCTCGTCGAGGCGCTGCGCGAGTCGGTGGGGGCTGCTCGCGCCGCCGGGCCCGTGGGTCTGGACCCGGGGCTGGCGGGCCCGCTGGGGTCGGTCGACCCCGCAGGCCTCGACGACGAGGGGTTCGCCGGGCTGCTCGCCGCCGCGGGCCTGGCCGGGGCCGACGGCTCGCTCACGCTGCCGCGCCGGATGGCACCGGTCAACGCCCTGCTCGACGCCTGCCCGGCGCCGCTGCGCGAAGTGCTGCTCCTCGGCGTGCTCGACCGCCTGTTGCGCCCCAGCAGCGGCTGAGCGCATGGGGCAAGTGCGGGTGGCGGGCAGGTCGTCTGCCTCGAGCGCTTGCCCCCGCTCCCGCAGCCGTGTTGGCTGGGGCGGTCGTGACCGCAGCCGGAAGGACCCCGATGCCCCCTGAGACGCCCGACCCCGCCCTGTCGCACACCGTCGGCCCGGCCGAGCCGCTGCTCCTCGAGCAGACCATCGGCGGCAACCTCGACGCCACGGTGGCGCGGGTCCCTGACCGCGACGCGCTGGTCGACCGCGCGACCGGCATCCGGATGACGTATGCCGAGCTGGGGGCCGAGGTCGACCGACTCGCCCGCGGGCTCGTCGCAGCCGGGATCGGGATGGGTGACCGGGTCGGCGTCTGGGCACCGAACTGCGCCGAGTGGGTGCTCACCCAGTACGCGACGGCCAAGGTGGGTGCGATCCTGGTCAACATCAACCCGGCCTACCGCTCGCACGAGCTGGTCTACGTGCTGCGCCAGGCCGGCGTCCGGATGATGGTCATCGCGCCGACGTTCAAGTCGTCGGACTACGTCGCGATGGTCGCAGCCGCCCGTGAAGAGTGCCCCGGGCTGGAGCAGGTCGTCGTCATCGGGCAGGAGTCGTGGCACGACCTGCTCGCCCGCGCCGACGAGGTGAGCCCCGAGCGGCTGACCATGCTCCAGGCCGGGCTCGAGCCGGGCGACCCCATCAACATCCAGTACACCTCCGGCACGACCGGATTCCCGAAGGGCGCGACCCTCTCGCACCACAACATCCTCAACAACGGCTACCTCGTCGGTGAGCTGTGCCGGTACACCGAGCAGGACCGGATCTGCATCCCGGTGCCGTTCTACCACTGCTTCGGCATGGTCATGGGCAACCTCGCGGCCACCAGCCACGGCGCGTGCATGGTCATCCCGGCGCCCGGTTTCGACCCCGCCCTGACCCTCGCCGCGGTCGCCGAGGAGCGGTGCACCTCGCTCTACGGCGTGCCGACGATGTTTATCGCCGAGTGGGCCCTCGTGGAGTCCGAGGGGAGCACGGCTGGCGAAGCCCCGCGTGGGTTCGACCTGAGCTCGGTGCGCACCGGGATCATGGCCGGTTCGCCCTGCCCGGCGTCGATGATGACCAAGCTGATAGACGCCGGCATCGAGGAGATGACGATCTGCTACGGCATGACCGAGACCTCCCCCGTGTCGACCCAGACGCGCACCGACGACTCCTTCGAGCGCAAGGTGGGCACGGTCGGCGCGGTGCACCCGCAGCTCGAGATCAAGGTGGTCGACCCCGTGACGCGCGAGACGTTGCCGCGTGGCGAGGCGGGGGAGTTCTGCACCAAGGGCTACTCGGTGATGCTCGGCTACTGGAACGAGCCCGAGAAGACCGCCGAGGTGCTCGTCGACGACTGGATGCACACCGGCGACATCGCGGTCATGGACGCCGACGGCTACGTGCAGATCACCGGCCGGATCAAGGACATGGTGATCCGCGGCGGCGAGAACATCTACCCGCGCGAGATCGAGGAGTTCCTCTACACCCACCCCGACGTGCTCGATGCCCAGGTGATCGGCGTGCCCGACGCGAAGTACGGCGAGGAGCTGTGCGCGTGGGTGCGGATGCGACAGGGTGCCGAGCCGCTGACCCCCGAGTCGCTGCGGCAGTTCGCCACGGGCCAGCTGGCGCACTACAAGGTCCCGCGGTACGTGCGGGTGGTCGAGGAGTTCCCGATGACGGTGACCGGCAAGGTGCGCAAGGTCGAGATGCGCCAGGTCACCGTGAGCGAGCTGGGCCTCTGACTTCGGCCGCGCCGCCGCCTCCAGCTCGCACTCCAGCGTGGCGTCGTCCTCGCCGAGCTGGGGCGCACGCAGAAACGCCGAGACGCAGTTCCGCAGGGTGGTCGCCCTGCGCCCGGCGAGACTGCCGGGTGGGCGAACCTCGAGCGGCTCGGCACCCTGCTGGGCGACGGGGCACCGGTCGCGGAAGCCCGCCGCGCACTGGCGGGGCTGGCACCCTGGCCGCCGACGTCGGACGGACCTCGTGGCAACCGTTGCGCACTCCGCTTCCGGATCGCACGGGCTGGGTCACGGCACGCGCCCGAGCCGCCCCATCCCGTAGGTTGTGCGGCGACATCGCCCGCGGGGGCCCCTTCGACGACAGGATCTGCCCATGACGACTGCTCGACTGATCCTGCTGCTGCTCCTCATCTTCGGCGCGGTCGTGCTCGTCGTCGTCCTGTTGCGACGTGGCTCCGCGCAGCGCGACGCCCAGCGCGTCGAGGCCGCCGACCTCCGCACTCGTGCCGACGGCCTGGCCACGACGATGTCCGGGCAGACCGCCTTCGCCGACCAGGCGGCGGAGCGTGCCGAGGTCGCCCGCGTGGAGGCCGAGCGCCAGGTTCGTGAGGCCCAGCGGCTCGAGGCCGAGGCGGCCGAGCAGCGGGCCGCGGTCGAGGCCACTCAGCGCGACTACGAGACCACCATGCGTCGCGCCGATGACATCGACCCCGACGTCAAGGAGTCGTCCTTCCCCCCGGTCGACCCCGCTGTGGCGACCGACTCCGCCGTGGCGACCGACCCCGCCGAGGCGGGAACCCAGCTGACCCGCGCCGAGCGCCGTTGGGCCGGTCAGGCCGGTCAGGCCGGGCAGGCCGAGCAGGCCGGGCAGGCCGAGCAGGCCGAGCAGGCCGAGCAGGCCGAGCAGGCCGAGGAGGCCGGCACATCGGTCGAGCCCGGCCCGCCGGCCCCCGCGGTCGGCGCCGCTGCCCTCGGCGCATCCGCCCGGGACACGAGCGAGGGCGAGGACGCCGGCCACGAGAGCGAGCGGATCGCCTCGGCCGCCGACTTCCGTGACGACGTGCCCGTGGACCCGGCGCAGGAGCCGGCGCTGGACCGGACCGAGGTTCTGTCGCCGAGTGGCGCGGGTCGCGAGTCGGGCATGGACGAGCGCCCGAGCACCGAGACCGAGGACCGCAGCGTGCAGGCGGACGACCTCTCCCACGACGCGCAGTCGCCTCAGGGTGAGTGGGGCGGCCCGCCGCACGACGCCTCCCCGGATGACGTCGCCGGCCCCGCGCTCGTCGACGAGCCGGATGCGGCGCCCGACGAGCCGGCCACCGACCACGCTCCTGCGGAGACCGGCGCGGCCGGCGCGGCCGTCGCGGAGACCGCCGACATCGACCGCAGCACCGCGAAGCTCGCCGAGGAGCCGGCCGAGGAGCGGTACGACCCCACGCCGACCCGAGACTGGGCGGCTGACGAGGGCGAGCTGCTCGAGGAGGCCCACGAGCGCGGAGCGCGGCTCGAGGCCGGGCGCGCCGAGCTGGCCCAGCAGGCCGGCCACGGGACCGCGGACGCCACGGCATCCGACGAGACCGCTGAGGCGACGGCATCCGACGACGCAGGCGAGCGTACGGCGTCCGGAGGTCGACGCATCTCCGCCTTCGAGGAGCTGCGCGACGGCGGCTTCGGGGTCGGCTCGGCCGCACCGCTCTACGACGGCGCCCAGCCGCTCGACCACCCGGTGCAGGCTGATCTCGACTCGAGAACCTTCCGGGTGCCGGGCGACCCCGGCTACGACTCGGAGGAGCCGGACGTCTGGTTCTACGATGGGGGGGCCGCCGAGCGCAGCGGGTTCCTCCGCGCCCACGGCTGACCCGAGCGACCGCTCCACGGGCGCGGGCTTCGCGCCACGGGGGTCATGACGGTCACACGTGTGGGGCCCGGGGGAGTCGAACCGATAGGTTCGAGCCGTCCCCAGCAGGCCGAGAGGAACCGCCGTGCGCATCGGAGTGCCCAGAGAGACCCGACCGGGTGAGACCAGGGTGGCGGCGACGCCGAAGACCGTGGAGCAGATCCGCGCGCTCGGCTACGCCGTGTTCGTCGAGAGCGGCGCGGGCGTCGCATCGAGCTTCGACGACGCCGCCTACGTGCGCGCCGGGGCCGACGTCATCGACGAAGCCGTCTGGAACGCCGACGTGCTGCTCAAGATCAACGCCCCCAGCGACGCCGAGATCGCGCTGCTGCGGCCTGGTCAGGTCGTCGCCTCGCTCGTGTCGCCAGCCCTCAACCCCGACCTCGTCGCGTCCCTCGCGGCGCGGGGAGTGACCGCACTGGCCATGGATGCCGTGCCGCGCATCTCGCGCGCCCAGTCACTCGACGTGTTGTCGTCGATGGCCAACATCGGCGGCTACCGCGCCGTGGTCGAGGCCGCGCACGAGTTCGGGTCGTTCTTCACCGGCCAGGTCACCGCCGCCGGCAAGGTGCCGCCCGCCAAGGTGCTCGTCGTCGGGGCCGGCGTCGCCGGGCTCGCAGCGATCGGTACCGCGAGCGCGCTCGGCGCGGTGGTGCGCGCGTTCGACGCCCGCCCGGAGGTGGGCGAGCAGGTCGAGTCGATGGGCGCGGAGTTCCTCCGCATCGACGTCGAGGAGACCGGCCCGTCGGCCGACGGCTACGCCAAGGAGACCTCCGCCGACTTCGACGCCAAGGCCGCCGAGCTGTACGCGGCGCAGGCCGCCGACGTCGACATCATCATCACCACGGCGCTCATCCCCGGACGCCCGGCCCCGCGGCTTCTCGACGAGGCCATGGTCGCCTCGATGAAGCCCGGGTCGGTCGTCGTCGACATGGCGGCCTCGAACGGCGGCAACGTCGCCGGCACGGTCGCCGACACCAAGGTCGTCACCGAGGGCGGGGTCACCATCCTGGGCTACACCGACCTTCCCGGTCGGCTGCCGACGCAGGCCTCACAGCTGTTCGGCACCAACCTGGTCAACCTGCTCAAGCTCGTCACTCCGGCCAAGGACGGCGAGTTCACCCTCGACCTCGACGACCCCGTGCAGCGCGGCATGACCGTGGTGCGCGACGGGGAGGTGCTCTGGCCGCCGCCGCCAGTGCAGGTGTCCGCCGCCCCGGCCGCGGTCGCCGCCCCGGTTGCGGTGAAGGTCGAGAAGGCCCCGATGAGCGCCAACCGGCGGCTGGGGTACCTCGGCATCGCCGCCGCGGTCTTCCTGCTCGTCGCATCGGTCTCGCCCGAGCCGTTCCTGGGCCATTTCATGGTCTTCATGCTCTCGGTCGTCATCGGCTTCTACGTCATCGGCAACGTGCACCACGCCCTGCACACTCCGCTGATGTCGGTCACCAACGCGATCAGCGGCATCATCGTCGTCGGCGCCATCCTGCAGATCGGCCACGACAGCGTCGCGGTCTCCGTGCTGGCCTTCATCGGCATCCTCGTGGCGAGCATCAACGTGTTCGGCGGGTTCCGCGTGACCGCCCGAATGCTCGAGATGTTCAAGCGTGAGGAGCCGGTGCGATGACGCTGCCCGTCACCCTGGTGCAAGGGGCCTACATCGTCGCAGGGCTGTCCTTCATCCTCGCCCTGGCCGGGCTGTCGCGACACGAGTCCGCGCGCGCCGGCAACCGCTTCGGCATCATCGGCATGGGCATAGCGCTCGTCGCGACCATCCTGGCCGCCACGGGTGGGGTGTCGGTCGCCGAGGTCGGCAACGTGACCCTGGGCTTCTCGGGTTCGGGGTGGTTCGGGCTGGCGATGATCCTCGCGGCCATGGGCATCGGAGCCGCGATCGGGCTCGACCGGGCCCGCAAGGTCGAGATGACCGGCATGCCCGAGCTGATCGCGATGCTGCACAGCTTCGTCGGCCTCGCCGCGGTGCTCGTGGGCTGGAACTCGTCCTACGAGAAGACGGCCTATCCCGGCATCCACTCGGGAGAGGTGATGGTCGGCGTCTTCATCGGTGCGGTGACCTTCACCGGCTCGATCGTGGCGTTCCTCAAGCTGTCGGCACGGATCAAGTCGGCGCCGCTGATGCTGCCCGGACGCAACTGGATCAACCTCGGCGCGATCGGCGCGTTCCTCGTGCTCACCGTCGTCTACGTGCTCGTTCCCGAGGACGCCGAGATGCTGCGGGCGTCGCTCCTGGGTCTGGTCACGCTGATCGCTCTGGCGCTCGGCTGGCACCTGGTGGCGTCGATCGGCGGTGGCGACATGCCCGTCGTGGTGTCGATGCTCAACAGCTACTCCGGGTGGGCGGCGGCCGCGGCCGGGTTCCTGCTCGGCAACGACCTGCTCATCATCACCGGTGCCCTCGTCGGCTCCTCCGGTGCCTACCTCTCCTACATCATGTGCCGCGCGATGAACCGGTCGTTCATCTCGGTCATCGCCGGCGGGTTCGGGGTCGAGGGCGGCACCATCGCGTCCGACGTCGACTACGGCGAGCACCGCGAGATCACCGCCGAGGGTGCGGCCGACCTGCTCACCGAGGCCCGCTCGGTCGTCATCACCCCCGGCTACGGCATGGCGGTCGCCCAGGCGCAGTACCCGGTGGCCGACCTCACCCGCAAGCTGCGCGAACGCGGCATCGACGTGAAGTTCGCCATCCACCCCGTCGCCGGGCGCCTGCCCGGGCACATGAACGTGCTGCTGGCCGAGGCCAAGGTGCCCTACGACATCGTGCTCGAGATGGACGAGGTCAACGACGACCTCGCCGGCACCGACGTCGTGCTGGTCATCGGGGCCAACAACACGGTCAACCCGGCCGCTTTCGATGACCCCACCTCACCCATCGCCGGGATGCCGGTGATCCGGGTGTGGGAGGCGGGGGAAGTGATCGTGTTCAAGCGCTCGATGGCCACCGGGTACGCGGGGGTGCAGAACCCGCTGTTCTTCAAGGAGAACACCCAGAAGCTGTTCCGCCACGCCAAGGACCGCGTCGAGGACATCCTCAAGGCCCTCTGACCCTTTTCGGCCTCGAGCCCCGTGGTCTCACGAGTTGGGTGCTCAGGTGGCGGCCGGAGCAACCACCTGAGCACCCAACTCGTGGTTTCGGGTAGGGGTTGGCTCGCGCCACGCCGTGCGTGCAGTGGCGGCTGTGAGGCCCGTCGCGCAGAGCAGCAGCGCCACGCTGACAAGCGCGCTGACCACGTCGGGCTCACGCCAGAACGTCGCGATGGCGGTGGCGGCGAAGCAGATCGGTCCGCACGCCAGCAACATCCCCCAAGACCTCGGTGCCAGTCGCCTCGCCACGACCGTGCAGGCGACTCCTGCCACCCACAGGGGCCAGGTGAGGAACATCGTGACCACCCCGGGAAACAGGGCGACGGCCGCGGGCCAACTGACGGAGTCGTTGTTCACGAGAGCCAGTGCCCGGTCGAGGACTGTTGCGAGGGTGAACGGCACGGTGGTCACCAGCGTGAGCAGGATGGCCGCGAGCAGCCAGCGCCGGTGGGGGAGGGCCGAGGTGATGTCGCCGGCACGCGCCTCGCGGGTGCGGCTCGGCTGGTCGGCGCGGGCCTCGGCGGCCACTCGCTCGGGCGGACCGAGGCGGAGGAGGGCCGCATCGACGGCGCCGGGGTCGTCGGGGTGCTCGTCGAGGGTGGCGTCGAGATGCTCACGGATGCCGGCGAGCACGTCGTCGCGCTCCCCGGGGTCGAGGTCGGACAGCATCCGGGCGAGGTCGTCGAGGTAAGTCTGCACGCGCGTGTCCGAGCTGTTCACTGGTGTCCCCCGTGGAGAGTGGCGTCGACGGCGTCGCGGAAGAGCTTCCAGGTGCGCTCGAACGTCGCCAGGGCGATGCGCCCCTGCGCGGTCAGTGAGTAGTAGCGACGGGGCGGCCCGCTCGTCGACTCGGCCCAGGTCGTCGCGACCAGCCCCTGCTTGCGCAGCCGGGCGAGCAGCGGGTAGAGCGTTCCCTCGCCGGCCAGCAGCACCCCGTCGCTGCCGAGCCTGCGCGCGATGTCGAGCCCGTAGCGCGGCTCGCCGTCGAGCAGGGCCAGCACGCAGTGCTCGAGGGCGCCGCGCCTCAGGTGAGTCAGGATGGCGCTGTCGCCCGGTTCCATGCGTCACAAGATAGCGATTCGGGGCGCCATCCGCCACCGGTTCCGCACTCACGCCGGGTGGTGTCCGGAGTTGGGTGCTCAGGTGGCTGCCGGGGCGACCATCTGAGCACCCAACCCGAGTGGTCCGGGGCCGCCGATAGGCTTCGCGGCGTGAGCGACACCGAGCAGCCGACGTCCATCACCTATGCGGGGGCTGGTGTCGACGTCGAGGCCGGCGACCGTGCCGTCGCGCTGATGAAGGCCAGTGTCCGGCGTGCCACCCGCCCCGAGGTGCTCGGCGGGCTCGGCGGCTTCGCGGGCATGTTCGACGCCACTGCCCTGAAGGCCTTCGCCCACCCCGTGCTCGCCACCTCCACCGACGGGGTCGGCACCAAGGTGGCCATCGCCCAGGCCCTCGACCGGCACGACACGATCGGTTTCGACCTGGTCGGCATGGTGGTCGACGACATCGTCGTCTGCGGCGCGGAGCCGTTGTTCATGACCGACTACATCGCGTGCGGCAAGGTCGTGCCCGAGCGGATCGCCGCGATCGTCTCGGGCATCGCCGCCGCCTGCGCCCAGGCCCGCGTCGCCCTCATCGGGGGTGAGACGGCCGAGCATCCCGGCCTGCTCGACCCCGACGAGTACGACGTCGCCGGGGCGGCCACCGGCGTCGTCGAGCGCGATGCCGTGCTCGGCCCGCAGCGCGTCGCCCCCGGTGATGTCGTGCTCGGCCTCGCCAGCAGCGGCCTGCACTCCAACGGCTACTCGCTCGTGCGGCGGGTCATCGCGCACGTCGGGTGGGAGCTCGACCGGCACGTCGACGAGTTCGGTCGCACCCTCGGCGAGGAGCTGCTCGAGCCCACCCGGGTCTACTCCGCCGACCTGCTCGACCTGGTGCGCGCGGATGCCGTCGACGTGCACGCGCTGTCGCACGTCACCGGTGGCGGCCTTGCGGCCAACCTCGCCCGGGTGCTGCCGCATCACGTGCACGCCCGGCTCGACCGGTCGACCTGGACCCCGCCCCCGGTCTTCAGCACGGTCGGTGCCCTCGGGGCGGTGCCTCGCGCCGACCTCGATCGCACCCTGAACATGGGGGTCGGCTTCGTCGCGGTGCTCCCCGCCGCCGGGGTCGACGCGGCCACAGCGCTGCTCGAGGCGCGCGGCATCCACACCTGGGTGATGGGTGAGGTGTTCTCCGCCGACGCCGCGCCGGTGGAGGGCGGCGTCGAGGTGGTCCGCGGGGCCAAGGGCGTCGACGGCGGTTCGGTGCAGGTCGTGGGAGAGCACCCCGCCGCCTGACCCACCCTGACCTCGTGCGACGTACCCACGGTCTGGCACGCCCGGGAAGGGCCGGCGCCGCGCACACGTCGCTCGGAGTCGGGGAACCCGCTCGACAGATCTGAGTACGAGTGCGGATGCCGGGCCGCTCGCCCACCCGAGAAGGTGGGCCGCATGAGTCACGCCGCCCTGCACTCCGCCCGCCCGGCCCGGTCCGCAGAGGCGACCCGGGTGGCCACGACGCAGCGCTGGGCGATCGGTGTGCTCGCCCCGTCGACGGTGGCCCTGCTGGCCTACACCGCCGTGCTCGTTGCGATGTCGGGGACGTCCGCGCCGCTGGGAAACGCACCAGCCGACCCCGCGCCGAACTTCGGCGACGTTCTCGTCGTCGCCAGGCTGGCCGCCCCGGCCCTGCTGGTCGGCTGGTGCACCGGTCTGGCCACCAGCGCGGTGCTCGCCGGGGGCGCGACCCTCGGACCCCGGACCGCCGGGTTGGTCGCCGGTGCCGTCGGCACCACGGCGGGCGCGGCCCTGCTGACCTTCGCGGGCCTGCGCTAGAGGATGGTGATCTGGGGGGCGTAGAGGGCCATCGCCGCGAGGGCTCGCTCGTGGTTCTCCGGGCTCGACCCGGCACAGGCCGAGCCCACCAACCGAACCGTGGCACCGGCATCCGCCGCCGGCAGCGCCGTCGAGAGCACGCAGCAGTCGGTCGACACCCCGGTCAGCGTCACGTGGGCGTCGTCACCGAGCAGCTTGCGCAGCACCGGCCACTTCCCGAACGTGCCGGCCGTGACGACGTGCGAGGCGACGTCGGCGAGCTCGGGCACGACCTCATACAGCGGGTCGTCGTCAGGCACCAGCGCGAAGGCCCAGTCGCGGTAGTAGGGCCCCCAGGACCCGCCGAGCGAGGGGTCGGCCACGAAGCGCGTCACCACCGTGCGGGCTGGCCCGAAGGATGCCGCCAGCTCGACGATGCGCGGCGCCGCCGCCGCCCACATCGGTGACCCCCACGGCGAGGTCGCCGGGTCGGCGAAGACCCCTTGGGGGTCAACGACGACCAGCCAGCCGTCGTCGAAGGCGTCGGTCACCGGGCCGGCTCGCGCTGGGCCACGGTCTCGGCGGTCGTCGGAGCGGCTGCTTCCTGCCGGCGCACCCGCCCGCGCCGGGCGACGTAGGTCACGACGAAGCTCAGCACGAGAGCCAGCAGCACGCCGATGTTGGAGTAGGGCCAGTTGCCATCCCAGTAGGGGGCCCCGTCGCCGGTGGGGACGTAGGTGCCCAGCCCGAGCGGCTCCAGGAGGTAGCCCTGCCAGTTGTTCCACGCGGCATCCGCGGCGAAGCTGTTGACGACCAGCCCCCAGCCGAGCGCCGACGCCACGACCATCGTGCCGATCGACACCCAGTCGAAGGCGCCGTACCGGCCGCGGGCGTCGAAGAGGTCCTCGTCGTCGTAGTCGCGCTTGCGCAGGGCGATGTCGGCGATCATGATCCCCGCCCATGCGGCCAGCGGAACGCCGAGGGTGATGAGGAAGCTCTGGAACGGCCCGATGAAGCTCTCGGCGAAGAACACGACGTAGATGGTGCCGAGGGTGAGGATGACGCCGTCGACCAGCGCCGCTGCCGGCCGGGGGATGCGCACGCCGAGCGAGAGCAGGGTGAGCCCGGAGGAGTAGATGCCGAGGACCGCGCCCGAGACCAGCGACAGGATGACGGCGATGAGGAAGGGCACCAGCAACCAGGTCGGCAGCAGGGTGGCGAGGGTTCCGATCGGGTCGTTCTGGATGCCGTCCAACAGCGTCGGGTCGGAGCCCGCGAGCAGCAGGCCGTACACGACCAGGATCACCGGTGCGACCGCTCCGCCGAAGGTGTTCCATCCGACGATCGCCGCACCCGAGGCGTCGCGGCGCTGGTAACGCGACCAGTCGGCGGCGATGTTGATCCAGCCCAGCCCGAAGCCGGTCATGACCAGCACGAGGGCGCCGATCATGGCCTGCGACGAGCCGTTGGGCAGAGCCTGCACCGTGGCCCAGTCGACGTCCTTCAGGGTGAACAGGATGTATCCGACGGTGACGATGCCGGTGACCCAGGTGAGCACGGACTGCATACGCATGATGATGTGATAGCCGGCCACGGAGGCCGCGACGATCATCAGCGCGACCACGGACGCGGCCACGACCTTGGTGGCCGTGCCACCCCCCCAGCCGAGCTGCTCGACGATCGTCGACGTCGCGAGAACGGCGAGGATCGCCAGGAAGGTCTCCCAGCCGATCGAGGTCAGCCACGAGATGACGCCCGGGACCTTCTGGCCGTTGACGCCGAAGGCCGCCCGCGACGCGACCATGGTCGGGGCGGACCCGCGCTTGCCGGCCAGGGCGATGATGCCGCACAGGGCGAACGAGACGATGACGCCCACGACGGTGACCAGCGCCGCCTGCCAGAACGAGATGCCGAAGCCCAGCACGAACGCGGCGTAGGAGATGCCGAACACCGACACGTTCGCCGCGAACCACGGCCAGAACAGGTCTCGAGGCACAGCGGTACGCTCGGCCTCGTCGATGATCTCGATGCCCGTGGTCTCGACCCCGAGCCGCGTCGTTGCGGCGACCGTCGTGTCAGTCATGGGGCGAGCATAGGCCCGATGCAACGAGCGTCGCCGGTTGCGCCGTCAGCAGCTGCGCGGGTGCACGACCCGGGCTCGGCCACTGGCACGAGCCGCACGAAGAGGCAGGTCAGGGTGGGGTCAACGACGACCTGGCGACCACTGCCCGTAGTCGTCGTCGTCCTCCCGGTCGCGGTCGTCGCTGCTCGCTCGACTCCCGCTCTGGGCGGTTCCGTGTAGTTCTCGCTCAAGCGCGGAGAGATCGGTGTCCGGGCTGTAGTACTTCAGCTCGCGAGCGACCTTCGTCTGCTTGGCTTTGGCTCGGCCGCGCCCCATGGCGTGACCCCCTCGTGCGTCTGCCGGGGCGGCATCACTCGTCGGACGGCCCCGTGTTCAGGGTCATCCCACGGCGCGGAGCGGTCCCGGGAATCGTGTGTGTGTCGTGATGCCCACGGTACATGAGTGCGGCGCGTCCCGGCGACGCCGTCCCGACAACGGTGCCACGCGTCGCCTTCAGTCCTGCGCGGAGCCGGCTCGGTCGCCGGGCAGCCAGGGGCGGCGACCACCTGCGGCGACCCGCCGCTCGGCGAGCCGGTCGGCCGCCACGGCGGGGCTGACGTGGTCGGCATCGGCGTCGCGCAGCACCTCCAGGGTGTGCTCGAAGATCGTGCCGGTGCGCGCGCGGGCACGCCGCAGGTCGAAGCCGTGCAGCTCGTCGCTGACCTGGATGACTCCGCCGGCGTTGACCAGGTAGTCGGGCGCGTAGGTGATGCCGCGCGCCAGGAGGCGGTCGGCGGTGCCGCCCTGCCCCTCGGTGGCGAGCTGGTTGTTGGCCCCGCCACAGACCACCCGGGCCCGCAGCGTGTCGACGGTCTCGTCGTCCAGAACGCCGCCGAGGGCGTTGGGGCTGAAGACGTCAAGCTCCTGGCGCACCAGGTCGTCGAGGTCGTCGACGGCCAGGACGTGGGGGTGCACCCGCAGCAGCGACGCCACGGCATCCGCGTCGACGTCGGTGACCACGACCTCGGCACCGTCCTCGAGCAGGTGCTCGGTGAGGCGGCGGCCAACCTTGCCGACGCCGGCGATGCCGACCCGCCGACCCGCGAGGGTCGGCTTCCCCCACACGTGCTGGGCAGCGGCGCGCATCCCCTGGAAGACCCCGTAGGCCGTGAGTACCGAGGAGTCGCCGGCGCCACCGCGCTCGACGGAGCGACCGGTGGCCCACCGGGTGGACTCGCCGACGACATCCATGTCGGCGACGTAGGTGCCGACGTCGCACGCCGTGACGTAGCGACCGCCCAGCGACTCGACGAACCGGCCGTAGGCCCGGAGCAGCTCGGGTGTCTTGCCGTGGTGCGGGTCGCCGATGATGACGGCCTTGCCGCCACCGTGGTCGAGCCCCGCGAGGGCGTTCTTGCTCGTCATGGCCCGCGACAGGCGCAGCACGTCGGCGAGCGCCTGGTCCATCGAGGAGTAGGGGTGGAAGCGGGTGCCTCCCAGGCCCGGACCGAGCGCGGTGTCGTGCAGGGCGATGATGGCCCGCAGCCCCGTCTCGGGGTCGGCGCAGAAGGCGACCTGCTCGTGACCGGTGAGGTCGATGAGGTCGGTGGCCATGGGGCGCTCCTGGTGCTCGGTCGGTGGCTGCCACGCTATCCCTCGAGCCCCGGTCACCCGGACGCCGTGGGGCAGGATGGGGCCATGACGGAGCCAGGCGGACTGCGGGTCGGGTACAAGGCATCGGCGGAGCAGTTCGCGCCCGGCGAGCTCGCGGGCCACGCCGTGCGCGCCGAAGAACTGGGCCTGGACTCCGTGACGATCTCCGACCACTTCCAGCCGTGGCGGCTCGAGGGCGGGCACGCCCCCAACTCGCTGGCCTGGATGTCGTGGGTGCTCGCCCGCACCGAGCGGGTGCTGGTCGGCACCTCCGTGCTGACGCCGACCTTCCGCTACAACCCCGCCGTCGTGGCGCAGACCTTCGCCACCATGGCCTGCCTCGCACCCGGTCGGGTCATGCTCGGCGTCGGCACG
Source organism: Actinomycetales bacterium (assembly GCA_038210185.1). GTDB lineage: Bacteria > Actinomycetota > Actinomycetes > Actinomycetales > Dermatophilaceae > Fodinibacter. Next base: position 55,775 of record JBBQWX010000001.1, on the reverse strand, counting down.
GGGGAGGCGCTCAACGAGGTGGCCGTCGGCTCGGTGGGCGAGGGCGAGTGGCCCGAGTTCAAGGAGCGGTTCGGCCGCCTGCGCGAGGCGGTTCGGCTGATGCGCGAGCTGTGGACGCACGACCGGGTGACGTTCGAAGGCGACTACTACCGCACCGAGGACGCCGCGATCTACGACCGCCCCGACCAGCCGGTGCCCGTGTACGTCGCTGCGGGCGGGCCGATGGTGGCCCGGTATGCCGGTCGCGTCGCGGACGGCTTCATCTGCACGTCGGGCAAGGGCCGAGAGCTCTACGCCGACTCCCTGGTGCCGGCCGTCGACGAGGGACTGGACACGGCGGGCCGCGGCCACGACGACATCGACCGCATGATCGAGATCAAGGTCTCGTGGGACCCCGACCCGGACCGGGCCCTGGCGAACACCCGGTTCTGGGCGCCGCTGTCGCTTTCCGCCGAGCAGAAGCACTCGATCCACAGCCCGGCGGAGATGGAGCAGGCAGCCGACGAGCTGGCGATCGAGCAGGTCGCCAAGCGCTGGGTCGTGGCCTCGCGCCCGGAGGAGGTCGTCGAGGCGCTGCGGGTCTACACCGACCTCGGGTTCGACCACCTCGTCGTGCACGGCCCCGGCCACGACCAGGAGCGCTTCCTCACAACCTTCGCCGAGCAGGTCCTCCCCGGCCTGCGCGAGCTGACCCCCGCCCCCAGGTGAGCGGCAGGTGAGCGGCAGGTGAGCGCGCACGGCATCCCGCAGCCCGACCCGGTCCCGCCCGCCCCGGCCGCGTTACGGCTGCGCGGTCACTCCTTCGACGCGACGCGACCGGCGGTCATGGCGATCGTCAACCGCACCACCGACTCGTTCTGGGCCGGCAACCGGCACGCCGACGTCGCATCCGCCCGGCGCGCCCTCGACGAAGCCGTCGCGCTGGGTGCAGACATCGTCGACGTCGGAGGAGTCCGGGCCGGCCAGGACGGCGAGGTCGTGACACCCGACCAGGAGATCGAGCGGGTCGTGCCCTTCCTCGCCCGGGCCCGCGAGGACCACCCACACCTCCTGCTCAGCCTCGACACGTGGCGCTCGGAGGTGGCCCGGGTGGCGGCGGCCGAGGCGGGGCTCGACCTCGTCAACGACACCTGGGCGGGCCACGACCCCGACCTCGTGCACGTGGCCGCGCGGGCCGGTGCGGGGTACGTCATCTCGCACACCGGCGGCCTTCCGCCGCGCACCGACCCCATCGGCGTGACCTACCCGCCCGAGCCGCTGGGTGTCGTCGCGGATGCCCTGCGCACGCTGCGGGAGGGCGCCGAGCGGGCGGTGGCCGCCGGCATCCCGCCCGAGCGGGTGCTCGTGGACCCCACCCTCGACTTCGGCAAGACGACCGCGCACTCGCTGGCCCTGCTCCGGCACACGGCGGCCATCGTGGCGCTGGGTCACCCCGTGCTGCAGGCGCTCTCCCGCAAGGACTTCATCGGCGAGACCCTCGACCTGCCCGCCGACGACCGGCTCGAGGGCACCCTGGCCGCGACCGCCATAGCCGCCTGGCTGGGCGCGACGGTGTTCCGCGCGCACGACGTGCGGGCCACCCGCCGGGTCGTCGACATGGTGGCGTCGATCCGCGGTGACCGGCCTCCGCGGGTCGCGGTGCGCGGGGTCGCGCCGTGAGCGACCCCGGCGGCGGGGCAGGCGGCCCGCTGGCCGGCATCCGGGTGGTCGAGCTCGGTGGCATCGGGCCGACACCGTTCGCCGCGATGATGCTCGCCGAGCTCGGTGCCGACGTCGTGCGCGTCGACCGGCCGGGGGAGTCGAACCCGCTCGCGCTCACCGGTGGCCTGCGCCGGTCGCGGCCGAGCATTGCCGTCGACCTCAAGACGGATGCCGGGCGCGCGGTCGTGCAGCGGCTGGTCGACGACGCCGACGTGCTGGTCGAGGGCTACCGGCCCGGGGTGGTCGAGCGGCTCGGACTGGGCCCGGAGGAGTGCCTGGCGCGCAACCCGCGGCTGGTGCACGCACGGATGACCGGCTGGGGACAGACCGGGCCGTGGGCGCAGCGGGCCGGCCACGACATCACCTATGCCGCCGTGTCGGGAACGCTGCACGCGCTCGGCGCCACGGAGCGGCCGATCGCGCCGGTGCCGGTGATCGGCGACTTCGCCGGGGGCTCGATGTACCTCGTGGTCGGCGTGCTGGCCGCACTGATCGCCCGGGGCACGGCCGGGCGCGGCCAGGTCGTCGACGCGGCGATGGTCGACGGTGCGGCGCACCTGTTCTCGATGGTGCACGGGCTGCTCGGCGTTGGCGGCTGGCGCGACGAGCGCGAGGCCAACCTGCTCGACGGGGGTGCACCCTTCTACGCCGTGTACGAGTGCGCCGACGGACGGTTCGTCGCCGTGGGGGCGCTCGAGCCGCCCTTCTGGGCCGAGCTGGTCGAGGGGCTCGGCGTGCAGGTCGACGGCGAGCAGTACGACCCCGACACCTGGGCACACCAGCGCGCGGCCTTCGCGGCGGCGTTCCGCACCCGCACGCGAGACGAGTGGGCGGCGCACTTCGAGGGCACCGACGCGTGCGTGGCACCCGTGCTGTCCCTGACCGAGGCCCCGCAGCACCCGCACCTCGTCGGGCGCGGCACCTTCGCCCCCGACGCGCACGGCCACCCCGTGCCGCGCACGGGGCCTCGCCTGTCGGCCACCCCCGCGCTGGCCCCCGGCGCCGAGCCCGTGCCCGGGGCCGACACGACGGCCTACCTGCTCGCCCACGGTTTCAGCGAGGCGGAGGTCACCGACCTCGTGTCCGCGGGTGCGGTCGTCCAGGCCTGAGCACTGCGGTTGGATGGGCGGCATGAGCACCGCTGCCGTCGCCACCGTCCTCGTCGAGACCACCGGGGTGGTCGGCCGGATCACCCTCAACGCCCCCGAGCGGCTCAACGCCGTCGACCCCGGGATGTGCGAGGTGGTGGCGGACGCGGTGCGTGCGTTCGACGACGACCCCGCCGTGCGGGTCATCGCCCTCACCGGCGCCGGGCGCGGCTTCTGCTCCGGGGCGCCGCTGTCGGTCGACGGGGCGACCCTGGGCACGCTGTATGCCGGTGCCGACCTCGTGCGTGCGCTGCTCGCCTCGCGCACACCGGTCGTCGCGCTCGTCAACGGCGTCGCTGCGGGCATCGGGGTGCCGATGGCACTCGCATGCGACTACGTGCTGGCCAGTGACGCAGCGTCGTTCGTGCTGGCGTTCGCCCGGATCGGGCTGATGCCCGACGGCGGGTCGACGGCCCTCGTGGCCGCCTCGGTCGGCCGGGCGCGGGCGATGCGGCTCGCGATGACCGGCGAGAGGCTGGATGCCGTGACGGCGGCTGAGTGGGGTCTGGTCGCCGAGTGCGTTGCGGCCGAGTCGTTCCCGGCCCGCGCCGAGGCCCTGGTGGTCGGCTTCGCGGCGGCCGCGACGTTAGCGCCGGGGGAGACGAAGGCGGCCGTCAACGCGGCATCCATCGACGTGGAGGCCGCGCTGGCGCGTGAGGAGGCCGGCCAGATAGCGCTGATGCACACCGAGGACTACCGCGAGGGCGTCGCCGCGTTCCTCGCCGAGCGGCCTGCGGAGTTCACCGGCCACTGATCCAGCCCGTACCCAGATCGACCAATAGGTCACTCGGGGTACGGGACGGGTGTACCTGGATCGACCAATAGGTCACTCGGGGTACGGGGCGGGTGTACCTGGATCGACCAATAGGTCACTCGGGGTACGGGCTGCAGTCGCGCATCAAGGTCGCGTCAAGACGCGTCAACGGGCCGTCACCGGCGTCGGGATGCCGTCGGCCGGGGTGTGTCCTTGGCGGCATGTGGGAAGACATCATCGCCGCCGCCGTGGGGCTGGCCCTCGTGGGTTACCTCCTGTACGCCCTGGTCCGCCCGGACCGGTTCTGAGGAGGAGCCACCGTGAACTCCGTCCTCGTCACGGGCGCCGCCGTGCTCACCCTGGTCGCGCTCCTCGCCCTTGTCCACGTGCCGTTGGGCACCTGGATCCACCACACCTTCACCGACGAGCAGGACTGGCGCGTCGAGCGACTGGTCTACCGGCTCGTCGGGGTCGACCCCCGCACCGAGCAGCGCTGGACCGGCTATGCGGTCTCGGTGGTCGCCTTCGCAGTGGTCTCGGTCGTCGCACTGTTCCTGCTTCTCACGGTGCAGGGCTGGCTCCCCTGGGCCCTCGACCGCTCGATGAACTGGCACACCGCCCTCAACACCGCCGTCTCGTTCGTGACCAACACCAACTGGCAGTCGTACGCCGGTGAGGCGGGCACGGGCTACACCGTGCAGGCCGCGGGCCTGGCCGTGCAGAACTTCGTGTCCGCCGCCACGGGGCTGGCCGTCGCGATCGCCCTCATCCGGGGCATCGCGCGCCACAGCACCGACCGGCTCGGCAACTTCTGGGTCGACCTCGTGCGTGGCACCGTGCGCATCCTGCTGCCGATGGCGGTCGTCGGCGCCATCGTGCTGCTCGCGGGCGGTGTCATCCAGAACCTCAACGACCCGACGACCATCACCACGGTCACCGGCGCCCAGCAGGTCGTGCAGGGTGGACCGGTGGCCTCGCAGGAGGTCATCAAGGAGCTCGGGACCAACGGCGGCGGGTTCTTCAACGCCAACTCCGCCCACCCTTTCGAGAACCCGAACGCCTGGACCAACCTGTTCGAGATCTTCCTGATCCTCGTCATCCCCTTCTCGCTGCCCTACGCCTACGGGCGGATGGTCGGCAACCGGCGCCAGGGCGTCGTCGCCACGGCGACGATGGCCGGCCTGCTCGTCATGAGCATGGGTCTGGCCGCGTGGGCGGAGTACTCCGCCTCGGGTTCGGCGCTGGGCTCGATGGAGGGCAAGGAGCAGCGCTTCGGCATCGCCTGGTCGGCGGTCTTCGCCGGCGCCACCACCGGCACCTCGACGGGGGCGGTCAACTCGATGCACGACAGCTACAGCGCCCTGGGCGGCGCGGTACCCCTGTCCAACATGATGCTGGGCGAGGCCTCCCCCGGTGGGGTGGGCACGGGCCTGTACAACCTGCTGGTCTACGTGGTGCTGGCGGTGTTCATCGCGGGCCTGATGGTCGGCCGCACCCCCGAGCTGTTGGGGAAGACGGTGGGCCGCAGGGAGATCACTTACGTCGCCCTCAGCGTCGTCGTCACCCCTGCCCTGGTCCTGATCTTCACCGGCCTGGCGATCGTGCTGCCGGTGGCCACCGCCGGGTTGCTCAACAGCGGGCCGCACGGGCTCACCGAGATGCTCTACGCCTTCACGTCGGCATCGAACAACAACGGCTCCGCGTTCGCGGGGCTCACCGCCGACCAGCCGTTCCTCAACCTCACCCTGGCGTTCTGCATGTTCTTCGGTCGGCTGGTCCCGATCGTGCTCGTGCTCGCCCTGGCCGGGGCGTTCGCCGCCCAGCGCAGGCGGCCCGTCACCGCCGGCACCATGCCGACCGACACCCCTCTGTTCACCGTCCTGCTCGCCGGCACCGTCGTGGTGATCGCCGGGCTCACCTTCTTCCCGGCCCTCGCACTCGGGCCGATCGCGGAGGCACTGTCATGACCGCCACCCCCCTGATCCGCAACGGCTGGGACGCGCTTCCTCAGGCGTTCGCCAAGCTCGACCCGCGCCACACCGTCCGCTCGCCCGTCATCTTCGTGGTGTGGGTGGGGTCGGCGCTGACCACCGTGCTGGCCGTCAAGGACCCATCGGTGTTCACCATCTCGGTCATGCTCTGGCTGTGGGCGACCGTCCTGTTCGCCAACCTGGCCGAGGCCGTCGCCGAGGGCCGCGGCAAGGCCCAGGCCGAGACCCTGCGCAGGACCCGTACCGAGACCACCGCACGGCGGCTGCGCGACGACGGCACCGAGGAACAGGTCCGCGGCAACGAGCTGCGGCTCGGCGACCTCGTGGTCGTCGAGTCCGGCCAGGTCATCCCCGGCGACGGGGACGTCGTCGAAGGGGTCGCGACCGTCGACGAGTCAGCGATCACCGGCGAGTCCGCCCCGGTCATCCGTGAGTCCGGCGGCGACCGGTGCGCCGTCACCGGCGGCACCACGGTGCTGTCGGACCGGATCGTCGTCAAGGTGACCAGCAAGCCCGGTGAGACCTTCATCGACCGGATGATCGCGCTCGTCGAGGGGGCTTCGCGCCAGAAGACCCCCAACGAGATCGCGCTGACCATCCTGCTGACCACCCTGACCCTGATCTTCATCTTCGCCGTGGGCGCCATCGCGCCGATGGCGATCTACTCGGGTTCCCGGCTGTCGCTCGTGGTGCTCGTCGCCCTGCTCGTCTGCCTCATCCCGACCACGATCGGCGCACTGCTCTCGGCCATCGGCATCGCCGGCATGGACCGGCTCGTGCAGCACAACGTGCTCGCCATGTCCGGGCGCGCCGTCGAGGCCGCCGGCGACGTCAGCACCCTGCTGCTCGACAAGACCGGCACCATCACCTACGGCAACTGCCAGGCCAGCGACGTCGTCACCCTCGAGGGGGCGACCCGACCGGAGCTGCTCCGCGCCGCGTACCTTTCCTCTCTGGCCGATGAGACGCCCGAGGGCCGCTCGATCATCGACCACGCCCTCGCGTCAGGGGTCGACCCGGCCACCGGCTCGTTCGCAGAGCTGCGCCAGGCCGGCGCCGAGTTCGTGCCGTTCTCGGCCTCCACGCGGATGTCGGGGGTCGACCTGCCCGACGGCACCAAGGTGCGCAAGGGCGCCGGGTCCGCCGTCGCCGCCTGGGTGGAGGAGTGCGGCGGGCACGTCGCCCACGACCTGCACTACGCCGTCGACGGCATCAGCGCGACCGGGGGCACCCCGCTGGTCGTGGCGCTCGCCGAGCCGGGCGGGCCGGCGCGCACCCTGGGTGTCGTGCACCTGAAGGACATCGTCAAGCCCGGCATGCGCGAGCGCTTCGACCAGCTGTGAGCGATGGGTATCCGCACCGTGATGATCACCGGCGACAACCCGCGCACTGCCGCCGCCATCGCGGCCGAGGCAGGCGTCGACGACTTCTTCGCCGAGGCCACCCCCGATGACAAGATGGCGCTGATCAAGGCCGAGCAGGAGGGCGGCAAGCTCGTCGCGATGACCGGCGACGGCACGAACGACGCCCCGGCGCTGGCCCAGGCCGACGTGGGCGTGGCGATGAACACCGGCACCTCGGCGGCGAAGGAGGCCGGCAACATGGTCGACCTGGACAGCGACCCCACCAAGCTGATCGACGTCGTCGCGATCGGCAAGCAGCTGCTCATCACCCGAGGCGCACTGACGACCTTCTCCATCGCCAACGACGTCGCGAAGTACTTCGCCATCATCCCGGCGATGTTCGTCGGCATCTTCCCGGGCCTGGACCGGCTCAACGTGATGGGCCTGTCCAGCCCCGACACGGCCATCCTTTCGGCGGTCATCTTCAACGCGCTGGTCATCATTGCGCTGATCCCGCTCTCGCTGCGGGGCGTGAAGTACCGCCCGGTCTCCGCCCACCAGATGCTCCGTCGCAACCTGCTGGTCTACGGGCTCGGCGGCATCGTCGCCCCGTTCATCGGCATCAAGCTGATCGACCTCGTTCTCTCCCTCATTCCCGGACTTCGGTGATCCCCATGGCCATTCCTCGTCAGCTTCTTGCAGCCCTCAAGGCGCTGCTCGTCCTCACCGTGCTGCTCGGTGTGCTCTACCCCGCCGCGATCCTTGCCGTCGGGCTCGTCATGCCCGGGCAGGCCAACGGCTCCCTTCTCGAGGTCGACGGCGAGGTCGTCGGCTCCAGCCTGCTCGGGCAGGCAGCCGAGGGGCCCCAGTAGTTCCAGGCCCGGCCCTCGGCGTCCGACCACACCGGCGAAACCAGTGGCGGTTCCAACCTGGGCCCGAACGCCGAGGACCTGGCCACCGCGGTGGCTGAGCGGGCGGCCGCCCTGCGCGAGGCCAACCCCGACGCACCGGCGACCATCCCGCCCGACGCGCTCACGGCATCCGGCAGCGGCCTGGACCCGCACATCTCCCCGGAGTACGCCGCGTACCAGGCGCCTCGGGTCGCCGAGGCGCGTGGGCTTTCGCTGGAACAGGTGCAGGCGTTGATCGCCGACCACACCCAGCAGGCCGCGCTCGGCTTCATGGGTCAGGGCCGGGTCAACGTCACCGAGCTCAACGTCGCCCTCGCGACCTCCGGCACCGCTGCCGCGCATCAGTGAGAATAGCGGCATGGCACGCGGTCGACTTCGCATCTACCTCGGGGCGGCCCCGGGCGTGGGCAAGACCGTCGCCATGCTCGACGAGGGACGCCGACGCCTGGCCCGCGGCACCGACGTGGTCGTCGGCCTGGTCGAGACCCACGGGCGCGAGCACACCGCGGAGATGATCGAGGGGCTCGACGTGCTGCCCCGGACGCAGCTGGACTACCGCGGCACGACCTTCGAGGAGATGGACCTCGACGGGCTGCTGACCCGCCGCCCCACCGTGGCCCTGGTCGACGAGCTCGCCCACACCAACGCACCCGGCTCGCGGCACGAGAAGCGCTGGCAGGACATCGACGAGCTGCTCGATGCCGGGATCGATGTCATCTCCACGGTCAACATCCAGCACCTCGAGTCGCTCAACGACGTCGTCGAGTCGATCACCGGAGTCGTGCAGCGCGAGACGGTTCCCGACGCGGTCGTGCGGCGCGCCGACCAGATCGAGCTCGTCGACATGTCTCCGGAGGCGCTGCGTAGGCGGATGGCGCACGGGAACGTCTACAAGGCCGAGAAGGTCGATGCCGCGCTGGCGAACTACTTCCGGGTCGGCAACCTGTCGGCGCTGCGCGAGCTGGCGCTGCTCTGGCTCGCCGACCGCGTCGAGGAGGGCCTGGGCCGCTACCGCGCCGACCACGGCATCGACTCGTCCTGGCCGACCCGCGAGCGGGTCGTCGTCGCGCTGTCCGGCGGCCCCGAGGGCGAGACGCTGCTTCGCCGGGGCGCCCGGATCGCCTCGCGGGGCACCGGGGGCGAGCTGCTCGCCCTGCACGTCGCGCGGTCCGACGGACTCAGCGGGCCACCCCTGCCCACCCTGGCCTCGCTGCGCCGGCTCACCGACGAGCTCGGTGGTTCCTGGCGCACCGTAACCGGGGAGGACCCCTCCGAGGCGATCCTCGACGTCGCCCGCGGCGTCAACGCATCCCAAGTCGTGATCGGCAGCACCCGGCGGCCACGGTGGCGCACCCTGGCGGTGCCGAGCACCACCGAAGAGGTGATCACCCACTCCGGTGACATCGACGTGCACGTGGTCACCCACTCCTTCGCCCACGGCCGAGGCTGGCGTGTGACGCGGGCCGCGCTGCCCCGCAGGAGGGTTCGTCTCGGGTATGCCGCGGCTGTCCTCGGCCCGCTCGCCCTCACCGGTCTGCTGGTACTGGTTCCCCAGGATCCCGGCCTCCCCCTGACGGTGCCGTTGTACCTGCTCGCCACCGTCCTGGTCGCCCTCCTCGGCGGCATCGGGCCGGCCCTCGTCGGGGCGGTGCTGTCCTCCCTGCTGCTCAACTGGTTCTTCACCCACCCGGTCGGCACCCTGACCATCTCCCAGCCGGAGAACGCCGTCGCACTCGTCGTGTTCGTCCTGGTCGCGATCGTCGTGGCGTTCGTCGTGCACACGAGCGCTCGGCGCGCCGAGCGTGCCCTCGCGGCGCAACGCGAGTCGGCGGCACTCGCCGAGCTGACCCACACGTTGCTCGGCTCCACCGACCAGATGACCGTGCTGCTGCAGTTCGCGCTCGACATGTTCGGCGCCCAGCGAGCCGTCGTCGTGCGGCGGGCGACCGCCGACCTCCCGGTCGAGGTGGTGGCCGAGGTCGTCGCCGACCCCGAGGCGGCACCCGACGCGAGACACGACTCGGGACCCGGCGCGAGACATGACGCGGGACACGACTCGGGGCCCGACTCGGGGCCCGGCGCGAGACACGACGAGGGACCCGGCGCGAGACACGACGCGAGACACGACTCGGGACACGACTCGGGACCCGGCGCGAGACACGACTCGGGACCCGGCGGGCCTCGAGGGTCGGGTCCCGCGCCACCCGAGGACGACGAGCAGACCCATGCCACCGCGGACGACGAGCACGACCTCGTCCTGGTCGGCGTGCCGGTCCCGGCCGACCGCCAGCGGCTGCTCGCCGCGTTCGCGGCGCACGCCGGCGCGATCCTCCAGCGACGCACCCTCCAACGCGCCGCGGGCGAGGCAGCCGTTCTCGCCCGCGACAACTCGGCCCGCACCGCCCTGCTCTCCGCGGTGTCGCACGACCTGCGCACACCGCTCGCCGGCATCAAGGCGGCCATCGGCAGCCTGCGGTCGAGCGAGGTGACCTTCTCTGCGGAGGACGAGGCCGAGCTGCAGGCCGCCATCGAGGACTCCGCCGACCGGCTCGACGCGCTCATCGGCAACCTGCTCGACATGTCGCGCCTCCAGGCGGGCGCGCTGGTCGCGGCGCCGCGACTCGTCGACCTCGGCGAGGTGGTGCCGGCCACCGTCGCAGCGGTGTCCGACCCGGACCGGGTCGACTGGTCGCTCGACCCGGATGCTCGCCTGGTGCTCGCCGACCCGGGGCTGCTCGACCGGGTGCTGGGCAACGTCGTCGAGAACGCCCTGCACCACCAGCCTCCGCCCGGACGCGTTCGGATCGCGACCAGCGGGCTCGGAGGCCGCACCCAGGTGCGAGTCGTCGACAGCGGCCCCGGGGTGCCCGAGGAGGCACGCGAGCGGATCTTCCTGCCCTTCCAGCGCCAGGGTGACGCCCCGTCCGGCGACGGCGTCGGCCTCGGGCTGGCGGTCGCCCGAGGCCTCGCGGAGGCCATGGACGGTGAGGTGTCCGCGGAGGAGACGCCCGGTGGGGGCCTGACCATGGTCATCGAGCTGCCCAACACCCGGTCCCCCCTCGAGGAGCCCGCCCATGGCTGAGCGCATCCTCGTCGTCGACGACGACGAGACGATCCGCCGCACGCTGCGGATCAACCTGAGGGCCCGTGGCTACGAGGTCGAGGAGGTCGCCTCGGGGCGTGACGCCCTGTCGACCCTGGAGGACGCCCCGCCGGACCTGGTCATCCTCGATCTCGGCCTGCCCGACGTCGACGGGGTCGAGGTGCTGCGTCGGCTGCGGCGCACGTCCCGGGTGCCGGTGGTCGTGCTCTCGGCGCGTCACGAGTCCGACGACAAGGTCGAGGCGCTCGACGAGGGTGCCGACGACTACGTCACCAAGCCGTTCGGGATGGACGAGCTGATGGCCCGGGTGCGCTCCGCGCTGCGCCGTGGCGGGGGCGACGGCGAGGCGCTCGCGGCCATCGCACCGGTCGCCACCGACGCCTTCGCGGTCGACTTCGGCACCCTCACCGCGACCCGTCTCGGCGAGCCGGTGCACCTCACGCCCACCGAGTGGCGGCTGCTCGGTGAGCTGGCCAAGCACCGCGGCCGCGTCGTCACCCAGGCCGACCTGCTCAAGGCGGTGTGGGGCCCGGGTTACGGCCGCGAGTCGAACTACCTGCGCGTCTACGGCAACCAGCTGCGCCGCAAGCTCGAGGGCGACCCCTCGCGTCCGCGGCACATCCTGACCGAGCCCGGCATCGGCTACCGCCTGGCCGAGTGAATCCCCGGAGTTGGGTGCTCGCGTGGCCTGCCCTGGCGACCCTTCAAGCACCCGACTCGGGACGGGCGGGGGTGTGACGCATCCCTCGACGCCGCCCAGTGGTAGGAGCGGATACCCCCGTCGCGCCGCGGGTATGCGCGAGCATGTGAGGACCGACGCGAGGAGCACCCGTGACCGACCGCAAGCCCCCACTCGGCGGCGTTCGATGAACGACCCCCTCGAGGAGCTGCTCGAGGAGCGGGCCGCCGAGGACCTCGGCGACCGTCCGGGCAGCGACATCGTCGCTGCCCTCGAGGAGATGGTGGCGCATCCCGAGTTCCCGTGCCTGGGAGCCCGGTCGGTGTTCCGTCGCGACGCCGCCACCCTGGTGGTGCTCGACGACCTCGCCGACACGAGCACGGGGGGCTCGCTCGACACCTTGGGCGAGGTCCTCGCGCAGTACGCCCACGAGGTCGACCCCGACGGCGACCTCGTGTCGTTCGTCGCGTGCTTCCGCGGCCCGGTGCCGCAGGACGAGCAGACCTTCGAGGCCCTGCTCTGGGGCGCCCTGCAGCACCTCCACGACACCGACGACGCCCCGTGGGCCGACGGCGTCGCGGCCGATCCGGAGAACCCGCACTTCGCGTTCAGCGTGGCGGGCACGGCCTTCTTCGTCGTGGGCCTGCACCCCAGCGCCTCGCGGGTCGCCCGCCGTGCCCCGCTGCCGACCCTCGTGTTCAACCTGCACTCGCAGTTCGAGCGGATGCGCGCCGACGGCGGCTACCTGCGGATGCGCGACACGATCCGCCGTCGCGACACCGAGCTGCAGGGCTCCCTGAACCCGATGGTCAGCGACCACGGCGAGACCTCCGAGGCGCGGCAGTATGCCGGGCGAGCGGTTCCGGACGACTGGACCCCGCCCTTCGAGCCCGACCCGGATGCCGTGCCCCCCTCCTCACCCGTCGCTCCGGACGAGCGGTGAACCCCGCTCGAGTCCGTTTCCCACGCTCGGGTGAGCCCCCGGCCTACGCGGGGTCGGCCGAGGCGCCGGGCGATGGCTGGGCCCGCATCGCCCCCCAGAGTGGGGTCGCCGTGGAGCTGGCCCCCGGTAACCGGCTCACGGTGGTCGACCCGTGCGGCGAGCAGGTGAGCGACCTCTACCTCGTGGCCGCGGGCGACGTCGCCGAGGTGTTCTCGTCGGGGCGCACCACCGACTTCGGCAACTCGATCTACGTCTCGACCGGATCGAGCCTGTGGTCCAACCGCAGCCGGGTCATGGCCGACGTCGTCGACGACACCGTGGGGGTGAACGACCTCACGCTGACGCCATGCAGCCAGGCGACCTTCGACCTGCTCTACCCCGAGTTCGGCGGCGCCCCTCACCCCTCGTGCTTCGGCAACCTGTGCGACGCCCTCGCGGCGTTCGATGTCGACCCCGACCGGATCGGCACGACGCTCAACGTGTTCATGGACGTGTGGACCGACGAGCACGGCGAGCTGCACATCGACCCGCCACCGACCCGGCCCGGTGACCGGTTCACCATCGAGGCGAGGATGCCGTTGGTCGCCGGGGTGACTGCGTGCTCCGCCGAGAAGTCGAACAACGGCCGCTGCACGCCCATCGACTGGCGGGTCGAGCGCGCCGGGTGACCGGGGCGGGTGTCGGTGCCCGGCGGCAGGATGTGCGGATGGACGTCACGCTCGCCGAGGTGGTCGCCGCCTCGCACGCGGTCGCCGCGACCCGCTCGCGCACCGCGAAGACGCAGGCCCTGGCCGCCCTGTTCGCCCGGTGCGACCCGGCCGAGGTGGGGGTGGTCGTCTCGCACCTGTCCGGGGTGCTTCCGCAGCGCCGCCTCGGGGTCGGTTTTCGCTCGCTCGGGTCACTGCCCGAGCCGGCCGACGAGCCCGGGCTCACGGTCGCCGAGGTCGACGCCGCGTTCAGGCGGCTGGCCAGCACCGCGGGCGCCGGCTCCACGGCATCGCGCCGTGCCGAGCTCACGACGCTGATGGGCCGGGCCACCGCAGACGAGCAGCGCTTCCTCGTCGACCTGATCACCGGCAACCTCCGCCAGGGCGCCCTCGACGGAGTGGTGCTCGCTGCGATCGCCGCGGCGTATGCCGTGCCCGATGTCGTCGTGCGCCGCGCCACGATGCTCGCTGGCACCGCGGCGGAGGTCGCCACGCTCGCCGCCACCGGTGGGGCCGCAGCGCTGGAGCAGGTCGGTCTCGTCGTGGGGCGGCCGGTGCGCCCGATGCTCGCGGCCTCCGCAAAGACCGCCGCCGAGGCGGTCACGGCCGTCGGTGGTGGTGACCTGCTCGTCGACGGCAAGCTCGACGGCATCCGCATCCAGGTGCACCGGCGCTCGGGCGAGGTCACCGTCTACACCCGCAGCCTCGACGAGATCACCGAGCGCGTGCCCGAGGTCGTCGAGGCCGTGGCGGCGCTGCCCGGGGGCGATCTCGTGCTCGACGGCGAGGCCATCGTGATGCTCGACGACGGGCGGCCGGCACCGTTCCAGGTCACCGGCTCCCGCACCGCCAGCACCGCTGACGTCGTGGGGCTGCGCGAGCGGGTGCCGCTCACGACGTTCTGCTTCGACCTGCTCCACCGCGACGGCGCCGACCTCATCGACGAACCGGCCCGGGTGCGGCACGATGCCCTGGTCGACCTCGCCCCGCATCTGGTCGTCCCGCGCCTGCTGACCAGCGACCTCGCGGCGGCCGAGACGTTCTTCACCGAGCTGGTCGCCGCCGGCCATGAGGGTGTCGTCGTCAAGGCCGCCGACAGCCGGTACGCCGCCGGCCGCCGGGGGAGCGGCTGGGTGAAGGTCAAGCCCACCCACACCCTCGACCTCGTCGTGCTCGCCGTCGAGTGGGGGTCCGGCCGCCGCCGGGGCACCCTGTCCAACATCCACCTCGGCGCCCGCGACCCCGAGACCGGCGGCTTCGTCATGATCGGCAAGACCTTCAAGGGCATGACCGACGAGATGCTGCGCTGGCAGACCGTGCGGTTCACCGAGCTCGCGGTCGACGGCACACAGGGCTGGGTGGTCGAGGTGCGCCCCGAGCAGGTCGTCGAGATCGCCTTCGACGGCCTGCAGCGCTCGAGGCGCTATCCCGGGGGAGTCGCCCTGAGGTTCGCCCGGGTGCTGCGGTACCGCGACGACAAGGCCGCCGACGAGGCCGACACCATCGCGACGGTGCAGGCACTCGCGCCGGGCGGCGCAGGCGGGTGACCCGCACCCAGTGGGCCTGCCGGTGACAGCAAGGAGGGCTGCGACGAGGCTCGACGCGATGCCGCGTGCCACGCCTCGCACGCGGTCGCCCGCCACGCGGAAGGGCCGCGTGGCGCCGCGAGAGGACGACCCATGACCGTCGAGATCCCCCGGTTCCTCACCGCCGCACAGGCCGACCTGGTGCGCGAGGCCGAGCCGAAAGGGATGGACGAGCTCGACGAGACGCCCTGCTCGAGCTGCATACCCGGGTGCGGCGTGCGAGGTCGAAGTACGTCAAGCTCTACCGGCAGACGGGGGCGTCACGGGTGCGCCTGAGCGGTGCCCGCGGCCACGCCCGCCCTGGCAACGCGGGCAACGCCGCGAAGGCCGAGGTCTTCGAGCTGGCGCTTGCCCGGGTCAGCGCCCGCGTTGACGTGGTCGCCAGGGCGGCCGCCGAGGAGCTCAAGGCCGAGCGGCTCGCAGCGGCGGCAGCGCTGCGGGGGGTCGACCGGTCCGGGGTCGGCAACCGGTGGTGGTGGCGGGTCGGCCTCGGGCGCCAGCACGCGACGGCGTGCGACGAAGACCACCGGCGGGCTCAAGCGCGACGCGTCCTCACGTGCGAAGGGCGCGGCGAGACAGGCGAAGAAGGACTCGCGCTGACCGTACCCAGATCGACCAATAGGTCACTGGGGGTACGCCTGGGCCTGGGGTGCTGTACCCAGATCGACCGATAGGTCACTGGAGGTACACGCGGGCCTGGGGTGCTGTACCCAGATCGACCGATAGGTCACTCCGAGTACAGGCGCTCGCTTCGGTCAGTCCGTGGGCCTCGGCGGCACCGCCAGGGCGCGGAAGAACCGTGCGACCGACGCGATGGCTCCGATGAGGCCGCCGACGATACCGACGCCGACGAGCACGCGGGCGATCACGTTCCACGCCGAACCGTCGGAGAAGTCGAGGGGCCACACCTGCCAGACGCGCACCATCGAAAGCACCCCGACCGAGGTGGTGACGAGGTCGCCGAGCGCCTTGAGCCACGCGGGGTCCCACTTGAGGTAGGCGAGGTTCGCGACGAGGCCGGTGGCCATCGAGGCGTTGACCAGGGCGAGCACCTGGGTCGTGGCATCGGTGAGGAAGGGCACGGCCTCCCAGCCGGGGCTGCGGTTGATCAGGTACAGCATCACGGCGTTGACGGCGGCGCCGACAACGTAGCCGAACCGGCGTGCTGCCGGGCCGGGGCGCGCGCGGACGTGGTGCGGTGCGGTGTGAGGGGCAGGGAAGGTGGACATGGTGGCTCCCGGGGCAGCCGGGACGTCGACCCGCCGGTGCGCGTCCTGGCGCCCGGCCTCCGGCTCCATGGTGGCGCTGCGGACGGCAACCGGCGGCCGTTCGAGAGCGGCATCACGGCGCGGGCCGACCAGCGCGGGTCATCGCTCCGCTAGTGGTCCGTCGGCGAATTGATCTGGCGGAGGGTTTCGCGTCCGCACTGGACCTTGGTGATGATGTCTTCGGCGGTGGCTTTCCGGATGATTGGTTTGGGGTCGGTGTTCCAGTGGTCGGCCCAGGTGGTGATGGCTTGGGAGAGGTCGTCGACGCTGGTGAAGGTGCCGCGGCGTAGTCGCCGGTCGGTGAGTTCTTCGTCGCCCGAATAACCACATCGGCGCGAGCCGTGGGAGCGTCGTTCCTGGTTCCGCGGGCCAGGAAACGAAAGGTCAAGAACTCGAAGGCTGCATGGTGCATCCAGAATTTGCCCTCGTCTTCGCCCGTGGACCAAGCCCTTCCTGGCACGTTCTCGCGTTCGACGAACGTGCCCTGCTGGTCGCGACCCCAGAGCCACACTGGTCGGTCCTCGATGCTGAGGACATCAACGCGTCTCGCCCGGCTTCCACACCAACTGATTGCAGGGCAACAGCGGAGAGTCACTCCCCGGAGACGAACCGGACTGACTGGCGGACCTGGTAGAGCTGCTTGATCATCGCGGCCGAGGGGCGGCCCTCGTGGCGCGCCTCCACTACGATGTTCTGCCCGTCCAGGTCGAAGACCCAGAAGTCGATGACGACCTTCCGCCCGAGGTCGACGTCGGAGTCACCGCCCCAGCCTTCGGTGGTGCCCACGCCGTCACCGCCGTTGATGTCCGCCAGGTTGTACTGGTCCCCGGCTTCGCACCGAAGGCTGTCCGCCTGGATTCGCAGGTGGATCGTCTCTTGCCCGTAGGCCGGCACCAACGTCGGTACCTCGACGCCGGTGAACTGAGGGAGGTCTCGGAGGCGGCCGACCACGTCGTACACCGTGGCGTCGGGCGGGAGGTGGTCGACGGGCGCCGAGGTGCTATCGCAGGGCTGCGAGCCGGCTATGGCAACGGGCTCGTACACGTTGAGCATCACTGAGCCATCGCCGGACTCCTTCCAGACCCGGTGGACGTAACCGTAGGACGACCAGTCAGGCCATGGCACCCGCAGCTCTGCGCTCAGAGCGTTTCCGTCGTCGCCGCTACCGAGCCAGACCCGATAGGTGCCGGCCTTGAGGCATCGGCGCTCCACACAGTCCCAGTTCTCCAGGGTCGGGGCGATGGGTGCCAACGCGGTGGTGGTGACCGGCCTGGGCGGCATCGCGGGCATTGTCGACGTCCGGTCGGCCCGGGTGAACCCGAACGCTCCGATGCCGATCACTGCGACCGCTGCCGCAGCCACGCCGGCCTGCAGCGTCGTGCGCCGCCGTTGCCTGGCCTTCCCGCGAGCCAGGATTTCTTTCGCGTCCACAAACGGCGGCTCCCGGCGCTGGGACTCGGACGCCAATGTCGCGCGCAGCTCCTCGTCGAGGTTCATGCCGTCACCTCCCCGGTTGCCCACGCATCGACCCCGCGGCGAA
Source organism: Actinomycetales bacterium (assembly GCA_038210185.1). GTDB lineage: Bacteria > Actinomycetota > Actinomycetes > Actinomycetales > Dermatophilaceae > Fodinibacter. The sequence goes on along the minus strand of JBBQWX010000001.1, from coordinate 38,101 downwards.
GGGACTGCATCGCGTCGTGCCCTTGCGACTTCACCGTGCCGACCGAGCACCCCAGCTCCTGGGCGACCTGCGCCTCGGTGAGGTCCTCGTAGAACCTCAGGACGACCACGGCGCGTTGTCGTGGTGGCAACGCGCAGACCAACGGCCACAGCAGGGAGCGGGAGTCGCTGCCATCCTCGAAGGAGGCGCTCACGTACTCGGGGAGCTCGGCCTGGTTCACCTCGTGGTGCACGAACGAGCGACGCGACTGCGAGACCGCCGTGTTCGCCAAGACGCGCCTGACGTACGCCTCGGGCGCATCCATACTCCGGATCCGCCCCCACCTCACGTAGGTCTTCTCCAGCGCCAGCTGCAGAAGGTCCTCGGCGCTCTCGTGACCTCCGGTCAGCAGCCACGCGAACCGGTAGAGCGGCGCCCAGCGCGCGTTGACGAACGCGACGAAGTCCTCGTCGTCAGTCCGGTCCACGACCGGTCCGTGCATGGGGTCCATGCACCATTAAACGCGCGCCACCCGTGATTTGGTTGGGTCCACCGTGACTTGGTCGGGTCCACGCTGGGTCCACCGTGGGCGTGGACGGTAGCGAGGTCAGCGCCCGGGCCGTCGAGATGGCGCTCATGATCGCGGACGCGGTGCGCCGGTGGCGCGCCAAGCTCACCGAGCAGGCACCGCCGGGGTCGGGGTGATCGCCGAAGGCCGTGGCCGCAAACCTGCACTGCCCCCCGGCACGATCGAAGAGGTCCTGCGGCTGACCCACACCGAACGCCCCGCTGATACCTCCCCCTCACTGGTCGACCCGCTTGATGGCGGCCCGGGTCGGGATCGGCAAGGACGCCGTGGCCAAGATCTGGGCCGACCACAACCTCAAGCCCTGGCGGTCGGAGACGTTCAAGGTCAGCAACGACCCGAACTTGCCAAGGGCAAGCTCGTCGACGTCGTCGGGCTCTACCTGAACCTGCCGGCCCGGGCGGTGGCGTTCTCCTTCGACGAGAAGACCCAGTGCCAGGCCCTGGACCGCCCCCAGCAATCACTGCCGATGAAGCCCGGCCGCGCCGGCACGATGACCCACGACCACAAACGCAACGGCACGATCGACCTGTTCGCTGCGATGAACATCGCCACCGGGCAGGTCATCACCGGGCTGAACAAGGGTCACACCGGGGCCGACGTGCTGCGGTTCTTCGAACAGATCGACGCCGCCGTACCCCGCGGGACGTGCACGTTGGTCCTGGACAACCTGTCCGCGCACTGCACCCCGAGATCAAGAAGTGGCTCGCGCACCGTGACCGACGAGACTGGCACCTGCACTTCACCCCGACGTCCAGCTCCTGGGTGAACCCGATCGAACGCTGGTTCAAGGAACTCACCGACCGGCGACTACGCCGCGGCACCTTCACCAGCGTCGACGACCTCTCCCAAGCCATCACCACCTGGGCCGACCACTGGAACACCGACCCCAAACCAATCATCCGGAAAGCCACCGCACAAGACATCATCACCAAGGTCCAACGCGGCCCCGAAACCCTCCGCCAGATCATTTCGACGGTCCACTAGGGTCGTCCGGACCGGGTGCTCGAGACCCTGGGTGACCCCCACTGCGGAGGACGTGATGGCGCACGACGGCACCGCCACCAGCGACAACCGCGGGGTGGCCGAACCCTCGCGGGGCATCTGGACCTTCACCAGCGATGTCGACCTGCTCCGCCGGCTCGCGGCCGCCGGGTTCGACTGGGTAGCGGTCGACGCGCAGCACGGCCCGCTGGACCGAGCCGGGCTCCACGCGATCGGCCGCGCCCTCGGGGACGCCGGTGCCCCGCTCGTCGTGCGGGTGCCGGCCGTGGACCCCGGGTGGATCGGCGCCGCCCTCGACGCCGGTGCCGCCGCCGTCGTCGTGCCCTCGGTGACCACCGTGTCGGATGCCGTGGTCGCGGCCCGTGCGGCGCGCTACCCACCCGCGGGCGACCGCAGCTGGGGGCCGTTCCCGCCCCTGTGGGGTGGCTCGGCCCCTGAACCGGCGACGGCCGACGCCGGGGTGCGCTGCCTGGTCATGGTCGAGACCGTCGGCGCCCTCGCCGACGTCGATGCCATCGCCGCAACCCCCGGCGTCGACGGATTGTTCGTCGGGCCGCTCGACCTCGCACTCGCGCTCGGCACCACGGTCGACGCCCTGCTCGACGACCGGTCGGTGGACAACCCGCTGGGCGCGGTGGTCGCAGCGGCACGACGGCACGGCATCCTCGTCGCCGGGTTCGCGGGCACACCGGCGAACGCGCAGCGGCTGCGGGCGCACGGCATCCGCTGCCTGGCGGTGACCACCGACCTCGCGGTGGTCGCCGAGGGGTGTCGAGCGGTGCTGGAGACCGACGACGGGCCGTCCCAGGGACTCACCCCGGCTGGGTGAGGCGGCGCACGTGGGCTGGCCCTAGAACAGGAGGGCGGTCGAGCGACCGCGCGCCCGCGGCCTGTGCGGCGCTCGACGACGAAAGTGGGACACGATGTCACGCGGCAGCACGTCAATGACGACGGACCTGAACAAGTCGGGTGGCTTCACCGGCGGCGAGAACACCGGAGCCGTCGCCTTCGCCGGGGTCCTCCTGATCATGGTCGGCCTGTTCCACGCTCTGCAGGGGCTCGTCGCGCTGCTCAGCGACGACATCTACGTCGCCGGCGAGAACTACGTCTTCCACTTCAGCTTCACCGCGTGGGGCTGGGTGCACCTGCTGCTCGGCCTCCTCGCGGCCTCGGCGGGTGGGGGGCTGTTCTTCGGCAAGACGTGGGCCCGCACCGTGGCCGTCATCGCCGCCGCGGTGAGCCTGCTCGGCAGCTTCATGTGGCTCCCGCACTACCCGCTCTGGGGCCTGGTCGTCATGGCCCTCGACGTCTTCGTCATGTGGGCCGCGATCGTGCACGGACGGGCCCTGGTCGAGGAGTGAACCGCCCGCTGACCGTTCAGCCGGCACCGGTGTCGTGGAAGCACCGCGGTGCCGAACCTCAGCTCAGCGCGGTAGCCCTCGAGCCATTCGCGCCGATGGGTGCGTGCGGCAGCGAGCACCTGCCGACTCTCGTCGGCGCTGCGCTCCTCGCGCAGCGCCCACGCCACGAGTGACCCGGTCCATGACCACTCGTAGTCGTCCCACTCCTGCGTGCTGCTGTGCGCGTATCCGGGCTCGAAGCCGTGCCCGGTGATGGTCGCCACGAGCTGGGCCAGGGTGGGCAGGTCGCCGGGCCGGGCCCCGAGTGCCTGCTGTGCCGCGGCCGAGGTGGCAGCTCCCAGATGCCGTCGCCGAGCAGGGCCCGTCCACCGGGGCGAAGGTGGCCGCGGACCGCGTCGAGCGTGCCGTCGAGACCCCCGAAGGCATGGCTGACGCCGATGCAGATGACGGCGTCGGATGCCGGGTGGGCCGGGCCCGGCCGCCAGGTCGCGGCATCCGCCTCGACCCACTCCAGCCGGTCGGCAACGCCGACGGTTCGGGCCCGGGCGTCGCGCTCGGGGTGCAGGGCGGTGTCGACACCGACCGCGGTGAGGTCAGGCCCGGCCGCCAGCGGCTCCAGCAGCCACACCCCGGCGCCGCAGCCCAGGTCGACGACGTGACCGCCGGGTGACGGGTCGAGCAGGGCGAGGAGGCGGCGGACCATGTCGGGGGACACCGGCGCCGCGATCGGGTGGTCGGTGTAGGCGATGCCACTGAGCCCAGCGCGGACCATGGCCCGCATTCTTGCGGGAGGTCGGCAGCGCGTCGAGCCATGCGGGTGCGTCAGCGCGGGGGGTCGATACCGGCCGAGCTGCGGGAGGATCTGGTTGTCACACAGCGAGAGCCGAGCCGATGGCCCTGTGCATGTCGAGGTACTGGTAGGTGCCCAGGCGTCCACCGAACCAGCCGTTCGGCTCCGCGCGGGCCAGCTCGCGGTAGCGGGCGAGCCGCTCGCGGTCGGTCGGCCCGTTGACGGGGTAGTAGGGCTCGTCGTGCGGGCCGGCGCTGCGCGAGTACTCGCGTACGACGACCGTGCGGTCCTCGGGGTAGTCGCGTTCCGGGTGGAAGTGCCGGAACTCGTGGATGCGGGTCCAGGGCACGTCCTCGTCGGCGTAGTTCATCACCGGGGTGCCCTGGAAGTCACCGGTGTCGAGCACCTCCTGCTCGAAGTCGAGGGTGCGCCACGAGAGCGGCCCCTCGCGGTGGTCGAAGTAGCGGTCGAGCGGCACGGTGTAGACGACCGGCACCCCGGCGGGTAGGTCGTCGCGCACCTCGAAGAAGTCGGTGTCGAGACGTACCTCGATGAGTGGCGACTTGACCATGCGGGCCAGCCAGGCGGCGTACCCGTCGGTCGGCAGCCCCTCGTGGGTGTCCTGGAAGTAGCGGTTGTCGAAGTCATTGCGCAACGGCAGCCGGCTGATGATCTCCGGGCTCAGCTCCCGGGGGTCGTGCTGCCACTGCTTGGCGGTGTAGCCGCGCACGAACGCCTCGTAGAGCGGGCGCCCGATCAGCGACACCGCCTTGTCCTCGAGGTTGTCGGGCGCGCGTCCGCGGGTCTCGGCCGCCTGCGCCTCGACCAGCTGCCGCGCCTCGTCCGGGGAGAAGTGCCGGCCGAAGTACTCGCAGATCGTCGCGAGGTTGATCGGCAGCGGGTAGACGCGCCCCTTGAAGACGCTGAAGACCCGGTGCTGGTACCCGGTGAACGAGGTGAAGCGGTTCACGTACTCCCACACCCGCTCGTTCGAGGTGTGGAACGGGTGCGCGCCGTACCGGTGCACCTCGATGCCGGTCGTGGGCTCGGGCTCGCTCCAGGCGTTGCCGCCGAGGTGGCTGCGCTTGTCGAGCACGAGCACGCGACGGCCGGTGGTGCGCGCGACGGTCTCGGCCACCGTGAGACCGAAGAAGCCCGAGCCGACGACGACGAGAGCCGGGTTGCCTGCACCGACGGTCATTCCGGTGGCGGCGGCCATTCCGGTGGCGGCGGTCACGCCGGTGGCAGGGGCCACGCCGGTGGCAGCGGCCATTCCGGTGGCACCGGTCACGCCCGGGCCCCGCTGGCCGCGGATGCCGGGTCGCCGGCATCCGCCATGGCCCAGGACAGGCGCTCGGCGATGGTGTCCCACTCATGGCTGTGGGCGATGGAGCGTGCCCTCCGGTCGCGGTCCTCGGGGCAGTCCTGCAGCACCGAGTGGCACGCGGCGGCGAAGGACGGGCCGTCGTCGGCCAGGTGGACGACCCCGGCGTAGTCGGCCACCACGTCAGGCACCCGGGTCGACACCACGGGGAGCCCTGCGGCCAGGTACTCCAGGGTCTTGGTCGGGCTGATGCTGCGCGTGGCCGCGTTGAGGGCGAAGGGCATCAGCGCGACGTCGAAGCCGGCGAGCACGGCGGGAAGCTCCTCGTACGCAGTCATGCCGGGGTACTCGATGTTGTCGGCCCGAGGCAGGTCGGCCGGGTCGATCTTGGTGACCGGGCCGACAATCCGCAGGGTCCAGTCCGGCAGCTCGGATGCCAGCCGATCGACCAGCTCGAGGTCGAGCCGCTCGTCGATCACCCCGACGTACCCGGCGACCGGACGATCGCGCGGTGTGCGTAGTGCCCGGGCCGTCGCGAAGTGCGCTGTCTCGACACCACTCGGGGCCAGCAGGCACGGGCCGCTCACGTGGTCGACCACCCCTTGGTACAGCGAGCGTCCGCCGGCGACGACGACGTCGGCCTCGGTCAGCACCCGGCGGTGGCGCAGCACCATTCCCTCTGGGGCACCCTCGAAGGACGCCAGGTCGTCCATGACGTCGTAGAACAACCGAGAGGGGTTCAGTGCCTCGGCGATGTCCAGGGCCATGGGTGTGTAGAGCAGGACCTCCGGTTCCGTGACTCCCTGGCGGGAGAGGAACTCGGCGAGCACCGAGGAGTAGGCACGTGTGGCGTCGAAGCCGAGGTGGCCGCGTTGCGCAGCGCCCTCGGGCAGCTCCAGCCGCACCTGGGTGACCCCGGAACCGACCTCCGCGGTGCGCAGGCGCGGCACGGTGACGTCCCGGGTCACGGGCTCCTCGACGAACCACGTGCGCGCACCGGTCTGCGCCCGTTGTTGGGCGAACCGCGAGACGAGGTGCTGGGGCCGTTGCCACACCCACGTCCACCTCAGGTGCGACAGCACGACGAGGTCGGGCGACCTGTCGTCGCGGCGCTGCGAGCCGGGGGCGTGGGGTGCTCGGGTGGTGGGTCGGGCGGTCATGCTCGTCCTCTCGGTTCGGCGGCCGGGCGTCCGGGCAGGACGCGCTGGTGGCTGGCTGCTGTTGAACCAAGGTGAGAGGCATCTACCCGGGTGGCTCCGGTGCAAACCCTCTGCGGGGCGCCGATGTTCGTCAGCCGCATTCCTGCAGCCCACGGAACGAGTCACGAAGAGCCGCAACGGCTTTCGCCGACGGAGCTCAGCGCAGGGGGCGATTTGACAAGCGGCCGTCGGTACCGGAGTCTCTTCCCAGTGCGCCGATGCGACCGTCTCCAAGACGTGGTCGCCGGTGAGGCCTTGGCAACGAGGTATTCCTGAAGGTCCAACCAAGGGCCGTCGCGCGCAGGGCTGCACGGCCATCCACACACCGACCCAGTCGACGACGACGTCCTGGGTCGCCATCCCAGAGAAGGATCTACCATGACGACCATCCAGCACGAGAACACCACCAGCACCAAGGGCCGCACCGAGCGCGACCACCACGTCGACAACCACGGCACCGAGACCCGCCCGGCGACCAAGACCACCGAGCTGATCGCCTACGTCGCGGCCGTCCTGGCCGTCATCGTCACGGCGTTCGTCGTCGGCAACGACGGTGACAACACGGCCGACCCGTTCAGCGCCGAGCAGGCCCTGCGCTACATCACGTTCCTCACCATCGGCTACATGGTCGCGCGCGGCCTGGCCAAGTCGGGCACGCGTGGCAACACCCGCGACAACGCCTGACCCCTGCTCACCGCTGCGCCCCGACTCCCCCTGGGAGGCGGGGCGCAGCTCTGTCGGGAACCGACCGAAGTCGACCCGATGGATGCCGGCAGCATCAGCCCTCGCGGGTGCTCGGCGCCCGGCTCTTCAGGACGCGCGCAGAGCGTGACGCGCATCACCGTGGACTGTGGGCTCCGATGCTCCGGGCGTACCATCCCTCACATGGTCCCCGTGATCATGGGGGCGGGAGGGGTAGCAATGGACCTGACCCGAGAGGTGTGGGCGGTGATCCACGGTCTGCTCCTCGGCACCCTTTTCCTGTTGGCGTTCGGGGGGGCGCTGGCGGGGCTGTGGAGCTTCCGGCCGGGGCTGGTCACCACCAAGGGGATCACCGAGCGGGTGACCCGGCTCAAGGTGGGCCTGGGCGCGATGGCCGTGGCCGCGTGGGCCACCGTGATCACCGGGACGTGGCTGGTGTACCCCTGGTACCGCGAGAAGCTGGCTGGTGAGGAGTACGAGCTGTGCGCCGGTCTGGCGGTCCCTTCGGAGCAGTGTTCGGCACGGGACTTCCTGAAGTCGAACGTGTCGGGTGACACCGAGTACTGGCACAACTTCGGCATGGAGTTCAAGGAGCACATCGGCTGGGCGGCGCCCTTCCTGGCGACCTCCGCGTTCCTCCTGGTGCTCTACTACGGTCCCCGAGTCATCGCGCGGCCGTGGCTGCGGACAGCGATCATCGTGTTGCTGGTGGGTGCCTTCGCGGCTGCTGCGGTTGCCGGAGCCTACGGCGCCTTCATCACCAAGATCGCCCCGATCTCCTAGCTTCGAAGGGACCAGCAATGAAGAACTCGACTGCTCAGGACGTGCAGGTCGCACCCGAGCTGGCACCGCTCAACCTTCCCGAGAAGCCGGACGGCCCCGGAGCCGCGATGATGATCTCGGCCGGGATCGGCATCTTCGTGCTCGGGCTGACGTGCATCCTGGCGGAGGCGTCAGCCAGCACCAGTACGTTCCTGGAGTGGTGGGCGTTCGACCTGGGCGTGGGAGCACTCGCCGGCAAGACCGTCCTGGCATCCCTCGCATACTTCGGCTCGCTGGCGCTGTTCTGGGCCTTGTGGAAGAACAAGGACGTCGACGTCAAGAAGGTCTTCTACATCGCGCTGGTCCTGGGGATCCTCGGGGTGATTGCGATGATGCCCCCGGTGTTCAAGCTGTTCGCCGCGGAGTAGATCGGTGAATCGGCGCGCGGACCTGATCAGTGCCTGGGCGACCGGTGTCGGTGTCGGGTTCATCGTCTTCATGCTGGCGTGGATCGTCGGCGCCCGAGTGACCGAACGCATCTGGGCGCAGCCCACCGCTGCAATCGTGGCGATGAGCGTGGCGATCGCAGCCGGGGTCATCGCCGCGGTGCTGATGGGTGTGCGCCTCCGCAGGTCGGTGCACTCCGAGCACCGGCAGCTCACCTGAACCGAGCCGCTGCGGGGGACCGCCCGGGGCTGTTCCCTGCTCACCGGCGCGGATCGGCCGCAGCCTGCACGTCCGGGGATCGGGCGACCGGAGTCGGACGCGAGCACCACCACCTGCTCGAGCTCTGTGGTGGTCGCGTTCAGCGTGTTCGGGAGCAACTCGGCAGGGTGGGCATGCGGGGCCGGGTCGCGTCCCATGGCGTTCGGCCATCTGCTAACCTTCGGACTTGCGCAAGTGAGCAAGTCTGAATGTTAGGTGGTGTGCCGTGCCGGTGCCGTTGTACGAGGCGAAGGCGAACCTCTTCCGGACGCTGGCCCATCCTGCGCGGATCCGGGTTCTTGAGTTGCTCAGCGACCGAGAGCATGCCGTTCACGAGCTCTTGGCGAAGATCGCCTTGGAGCCGTCCAGCCTCTCGCAGCAGCTGGCTGTGCTGCGCCGGATGGGGCTGGTTCGCCAGCAGCGGGTGCGGGGTGAGGTGGTCTACTCGATCGTCGTGCCGCAGACGAGGGACCTGCTCGCCGCCGCGCGGCTGGTCCTGCGAGAGCTCGCGGCCGATCAGGCCGAGCTGGAGCAGGCGCTGCAGCCGCGGCCAGGCCTGGACCCCGCCGGGGCCACGCGAGGCGAGTCCGATGGGACGTCGTCGTGAGCTCGATGCGGCTCGCCAAGCTGATCCGGCGGACCGGACGGGTGGCCGAGCCAGCCCCTGAGCTGTCGACGGAGCCTGCCGGCGCCTTCCGGCCCGACCGGGCTCTGGCCGGCAGCGCGCAGGTCCGCCACGTCGACTGTGGGTCGTGCAACGGCTGCGAGGTCGAGGTTGGTGCCGTCTTCGGCCCCGTCTATGACGCTGAGCGGTACGGGGCCCGGCTCGTCGCGTCGCCTCGGCATGCCGATGTGCTGTTGGTGACGGGCGTGGTGACCCAGAACATGCGAGAGCCGCTGCGGCGCACGGTGGACGCCACGCCGCGGCCTCGGGTGGTGGTCGCGGTCGGCGACTGCGCCGTGGACGGGGGCGTGTTCCGCGACGGGTACGGGGTGGCCGGCTTCGTGGACGAGGTCGTGGGTGTCGACCTGACCGTGCCGGGCTGTCCTCCCGAACCCGAGGCGATCGTGGAAGCCCTGCGGCGGGTGACCGGCAGGTGAGTGGCGTCTCCGCGGGAATTGCCACCCAGCTGGTGCTCGCAGCAGTTGCACTCGTGGCCGCGACGCTCGCCCCCGCCAGGATGCGCTCCCATGTGGCGGGCGCGGCGTGCGCCGGGCTGGGGGTCGCGGGAGCGGTCACCGGTCTGGTGGCGATGTCCGGCGGCAACCCTGGTGCGGGGCTGCAGATCCCGGTGACGCTGCCGCTCGGCCTTCCGCTGGAACCGCTGCTGTTGGCCCCGGACCGGCTTGGCGGGGTCTTCTTGGCCCTGGCCGGTGCCGTGGCGGCGGTGACGGCCGTGTACGGGATCGGGTACGCGACGGGGCCAGCGGCGTCGCGCTCGGGCTGGGCTGCCTTCGCCGTCTTCATCCTGGGAATGCAGCTGGTGCCGGCCGCGTCCGACGTCGTGTCGTTCCTGGTGGCGTGGGAGACCATGGCGATCGGCTCCACGGTGTTGCTGCTGGCTGATCATGGCGCCCGTTCCGAGGTCGTCAGAGCCACCCAGTGGTACGCGGTCATGACCCATGCAAGCTTCCTGCTGTTGCTGGCCGGGTTCGCGGTGTTGGTCGCCGAGACTGGAGGCACCAGCTTCGCGACGATCGCGGCGGCCGGAGTGTCCGGTACGTCGGCGAGCGTGGCGTTCGTCCTTCTGCTGGGCGGCTTCGCCACCAAGGCCGGGCTCGTCCCGGTCCACGTCTGGCTGCCCCGGGCGCACCCGGAGGCACCCAGTCACGTGTCGGCTGCGATGAGCGCTGCGATGGTGAAGATGGGTGTGTACGGCGTGCTGCTGGCGGCCCTGCGGCTGCTGCCGCAGGGGCCCGCCTGGTGGGCGGGGCTGCTGCTGGTGCTGGCGCTCGCCTCGGCGCTGTACGGGATCCTGCAGGCGTCGGTGGCCACCGACCTCAAGCGCCTGCTGGCCTACTCGACGACGGAGAACGTCGGGCTGATCCTGGTCGCGGTGGCCGTCGCGCTGCTGCTGCGCGGGGCCGGTGACGAGCCGGTGGCCGACGTCGCCCTCACCGCGGCACTACTGCTCACCGTCAGCCATGCCGCGTTCAAGACCGTGCTGTTCCTGGGCGCCGGCGCGATCCTGCACGCTACCGGAGAACGAGACCTGGACCGTCTCGGCGGGCTGGCCGCGGTGATGCCGACGACCTCACTGACGTTCGGGGTTGCTGCCCTCGGGGCTGCGGCGCTGCCGGTGACCTCCGGCTTCGCCGCCGAGTGGGTGCTGCTGCAGTCCCTGATCCACGGTGACGGCCGTGACGATGTGGCGCTGGCGATCCTCCTGCCCATCACCGTCGCCATCGTCGCGCTCACTGCTGGGCTGGCCCTGCTGACGTTCGTCAAGGCCTACGGGATCGCGTTCCTGGCCCGTCCCAGATCTCCGGCAGCCGAGCACGGCCACGAGGGCGGCCGCTCGATGCGGGCGGCGATGCTCCTGGGCGCGGCTGCGGTCGTGGGCCTCGGGCTGGCTCCTGGCCCCGTCGCGGCCGGGCTGGCTGAGGCGGTGGGTGCCTCCGGCATCGAGGTGGTCGGTGTGTTGGGGGTCTCGCTGCCTGCGGTAGACGCGCTCCTGGACCCGGTGGCCCTGATCCTGCTCGCCGCGATCGTGCTGGCCCCGGTGGTCGTGGTGCACCTGGCTGCCGCGCGGAGGGCGCCGCGCCGTGATGTCGACCTGGCCTGGGGGTGTGGCGGTGTGCGGGTCAGCCCACGGATGCAGTACACGGCGACGTCCTATGCCGAGCCACTGGTGCGGGTCTTCGACGACGCCCTGCAGCCCAGTCGCGACGTCGAGGTGAGCCACGCGGACGAGTCGCGGTACCTGGTCTCGCAGGTCCGGTTCCGCCAGCGGGTCACCGACCTCGTCGCCGACCGGGCCTACGAGCCCATCGTGCGGGCCACGCTCGGGATCGGCGAGGGAGCGCGCCGCATCCAGAACGGCAGCATCCACCGTTACCTCGGGTTCTCGTTCACCGCGTTGGTGCTCGTCCTGCTGGCGGTGACCTGGTGAACACCCTGACCGTCCCCGGGCTCCTGGCCGTGCAGGTCGTCGGCGCGCTGGCCCTGACCCCGATCCTGATCGGCGTGATGCGCCAGACCCGGGCTCGACTCGAGGGGCGGGCCGGGGGCGGTGTGACCCAGCCCTGGCGTGACGTTCGCAAGCTGCTGGCCAAGGAGCCTCTGCAGGCGGCTGGTACCGGCCCGATGTTGTCGGCCACCCCTCTGCTGCTGATCACGTCCAGCCTCGTCGTGTGCGCGTTGGTGCCGCTGGTGGGAACGGCCTCTCTGGCAACGGTGCCCGACGACCTGTTCGTGGTCGTCTCGGTACTGCTGCTCGGCACCGTGGCGTTGGCCCTGCTCGGCCTGGAGTCCGGCACCGCGTTCGGTGGGATGGGCTCCAGCCGGCACATGACCATCGCCGCGCTGGTCGAACCCACCGTCCTGGTTGCCGTGTACGCGCTGTCCATCCCGGTCGGGACCTCGGCGCTGTCGGCGATCGTGGCCGCCCGGGTGCAGGACCCGGCCAGCGTGGTCTCACCGGTGGGTCTGCTCGCCGTCGTCGCCCTCGGGATCGCGGTGCTGGCAGAGACCGGCCGGCTGCCCGTGGACAACCCCTCGACCCACCTCGAGCTGACCATGGTGCACGAGGCGATGGTGCTCGAGAGCTCCGGGCGTGACCTGGCGTGGCTGGAGGTGGGCTCCTGGCTGCGCCTGACGGCCCTGCTCGGGCTGCTGGTCAACCTTGCCATCCCCTGGGGGGTGGCGACCACGCTCAGCCTGTCCGCGGTGCTCCTCGGGGTGGCAGCGATCGTGGTCAAGCTGCTGGTGGCGGGCATGCTCGTCGCCGCCGGGGAGGTCTTCCTGGCCAAGCTGCGCCTGTTCCGGGTCCCCGAGCTGCTGGCCGGGTCCTTCGTGCTGGCGTTCCTGGCCGTGACCGCCTCATTCCTGATCGGGGGCGCGCCATGAGCGATGCCCTGTTCAGCCAGCTTCTGGCCACGACCACCGGGCTGCTGCTGGTGACCGCGGTCGTGCAGGTCTGGCGCTACTCGCTCAGCGCGTCGATCCGCGTCCTGGCCGTGCAAGGGGCGGCGCTGGGCGCGCTGGTGGCGGTGCTCGGCATCGAGCGCGGCGACGCCGAGGTCCTCGTCGTGGCCGTGCTGGTGCTGGCGATGAAAGCCGTCGCCATCCCGTGGGCGCTGTCCCGCACCGCCACCGCCACCGGGGCCGTGCGGGAACAGGCGCCGCTGGTCAACCCCACGGCTGCCCTGCTCGCCGCGACGGCGCTGACGGTCCTGGCCTACGTGGCCGGCCTACCGATCGTGGCGGTTCTCGAAGGGCCGGCCGCCAGTGCAGTGCCGGTCGGGCTTGCCCTGGTCCTGATCGGCTTCCTCGTGCTGCTGACCCGGCGCAGCGCACTGGCCCAACTGATCGGCTTCGTCGTGCTGGACAACGGGATCGCCACCACCGCGTTCCTGACCTCAGGTGGCGTCCCGTTCGTCGTGGAGCTCGGCGTGACCCTCGACGTGCTGCTCGTGGTGCTGATCCTGCGGGTGCTCACCAGCCGGCTGCAGTCCGCCCACGGCGGTATCGACCTCGACGAGCTGACGGAGCTGCGCGACTGATGACCGCCCTGATCTGGATCCCTCTCCTGCTACCGGTCATCGTGGGCGGAGCCTCGTGGTGGCGCCGTGCTGACGGCTGGACCCGGGGGGCCGACCTGGCCGTGGCCGTCGTCGCCCTCGGGGTGGGGATCGCGCTTCTGACAGCGGTGCACGCCACCGGGCCCATCACGGCGGCGACCGGGGCGCTGCGCGCCGACGCGCTGTCCGCATGGCTCCTGCTCACCATCGGCACGGTCGCAGTCACCGCCCTGTGGGGCGGGCTGCCGACCCGCGCCGCCAGGACCGCCCCGGACGGCCGTTACACGGCGCTGATCTGCCTGTTCCTCGCAGCGATGAGCCTGGCCGTGCTCAGCGACAACCTCGGCATCCTGTGGGTCGCCATCGAGGCCACCACCATCGCGACGGCATTCCTCGTCGGTCACCACCAGAGCCCGCGATCCCTCGAGGCCGCCTGGAAGTACGTGGTCCTGGGCTCGGTCGGCGTCGCCATCGCCTTCCTCGGGATCGTCCTGCTCTACGCCAGCACCGTCGCGGCGGGGACCCCGACCCTGTCCTGGGTGCAGCTGGCCGAAGGCGGCCTCTCCCTGGACCCCGACCTGACCCGGATCGCGGTGGCCCTGGCCGTCCTCGGCTTCGCCACCAAGGCCGGTCTGGCCCCGATGCACAGCTGGCTACCAGACGCCCACTCCCAAGCCCCCGCACCAGTGTCCGGCCTGATGTCAGGCGTCCTGCTCTCGGTGGCCCTGTACGCCATCCTGCGGATCCAGGCCATCGGCGACGCCACGCTCGGCCCGCAGTTCCTTCGCGGGCTGCTGCTGGCCGGGGGGCTGCTGTCCCTGGCCGTCGCCGCCGCGATGATCCTCGCCCAACGCGACTACAAGCGGATGCTGGCCTACTCCAGCATCGAGCACATGGGAATCATGGCCCTGGGAGTGGCCATCGGTGGGCCACTCGCCACAGCCGCTGTCCTGCTGCACATGCTCGGCCACGGCCTGGTCAAAGCAGCCATGTTCGTCGTCGCCGGCCGGATCCTCGCGGCCGGGGGCACCACCCGCACCGCGGACGTCACCGGCCTGCTCACCCGCCGGCCGGACCTGGCCCGAGCACTGCTCGCCGGAACCGCCGCGCTGCTCGGGTTCCCCCCGTTCGTGCTGTTCTTCACCGAGGTGGCCATCGTCGTGGCCGGCTGGCAGGCAGGACTCGGCTGGGCCATGGGGATCGCCCTGTTCCTGCTGCTCGTGGTGTTCGCCGGCCTGGCCCGCCACGTCTCCGCCATGACCTTGGGCCCCCCGGTGACCGTGGACCCTCCGGTCGCAGCAGCACCAGGGCAGGACCACGGGGCGCACCCGCTCCCGGTGGACTCGCACACCGCCCCGTTGCCCACACCGTGGCGTGAGCCTGCCACCGAGCCGGCGGCGAAGCACCGGCAGGCACCGGTGCTCATCGCGCTCGCTGCAGCAGCCATCCTGGGCCTGATGGCATCCCCTCTCGCTGCCCAGCTGCGCGAGGCCGCAGCAGTGCTGGCGGGTGCCCGATGACACCGACGCAGGCCACCAGCCAGACCCTGAGCCGGGAACGGCTCACCGCCGTGGTCGGTGGGCTGCTCGACGGCGGGTGGCGGCTGGCGCTGATGGCAGCGCACGACGACGTCGACCGGCTGCGCGTGGTCTACAGCTTCCTGCGACCCGTCGGCCAGCGCCACGAACTCACCGTCGAGGTCCCCCGCGACGACGCCTGGCTACCAAGCCTCGCGCACTCCTCGTTCCCCGCCGGGCGGTTCGAGCGCGAGATCCGCGACCTGTTCGGGATCCGCCCCGACGGGCACCCGATGCCCAAACGACTCGTCCGGCACGCCCACTGGCCCACCGGCTACCACCCGATGCGCCACGACGCTGACCCCACCCCCCGGTTCGACCCCGACATCGGGTCCTACCCCTTCATCGCGGTCGAGGGCGACGGCGTCTACGAGATCCCCGTCGGCCCGGTCCATGCCGGGCTCATCGAACCGGGCCACTTCAGGTTCACCGTCGTCGGCGAGACCATCCTGCAGGTCAAGGCCAGGCTGTGGTTCCTGCACCGCGGCGTCGAAGGGCTGTTCCAGGGCCGCACCCCCGTACAGGGCATCGAGCTGGCCGAGCGGATCAGCGGCGACACCGCGGTGGGGCACTCCCTGGCCTACGTCATGGCGGTCGAGGACGCCCTGGACATCGACGTCGACGAGCGCACCCGAGCCGCCCGGGCCCTGCTCCTGGAGGCCGAACGGCTCTACAACCACGTCAGCGACCTCGGTGCGATCGCCAACGACGTCGGCTACGGCATCGCCCACACCCACACCCAGCGCCTCCGCGAGAGCCTGCTGCGCCACAACAAGGCCCTCACCGGACACCGTCTCCTGCGCGGCGGGATCACCATCGGCGGGGCCCATCTGCGAACCAGCCCGGATCTCGCCCTGCTGCGGGGCGTCGCCGACGAGGTCGCCGAGATCGTGCAGATCACCTTGGCCAACAGCATCGTCGCCGACCGATTCACCGGGACCTCCACCCTCACCACGGCGCAGGCGGAGCACATCGGCACCCTCGGCTACGTCGCCCGCGCCTCGGGGATCCCCATCGACGCCCGCCGAGACCACCCGACCGTCGACCTGGGCGCCTTCGAGCCCGTGACCGAGGAGCGTGGCGACGTCCTGGCCCGGTACCTCGTCCGCGCCCGCGAGGTCGCCGCCTCCACCCAGATCCTTGCCGCACTGGCGCCACGGGCCACACCCACCACGGCCGGCCACCTGATGTCCGTCACCCCGACCTCGCGAGCGGCCGCCGGGCTCGGGGTCGTCGAAGCCTGGCGAGGCACCCTGTGCCACCGCGTCGAGATCGGCAGGTCAGGCACGCTCACCCGGGTCCGAGCCGTGGACCCCTCATTCTTCAACTGGCCCGCCCTGCCCGTGGCCCTGACCGACACGATCGTCCCCGACTTCCCCCTGACCAACAAGAGCTTCAACCAGTCCTACGCCGGCAACGACCTCTGACCCAGGAACCCTGATGCCCCACCACCCCTTCCCCACCCACCTGCGCGGCCTGCGGCTCGGTCGCACCCCTGCGGGGGAATGGCTCATCCGCAGACACGATCGCGAAGACTGGATCGAGCTGGGCGCCTACGGCGCCGACGGCGCCGACCCGCTGACCCTGCGTGACGCCATCCGCGCCTGTCGGAAGCTGCCGAGCCACTGGTCCGAACGGTCACCGGACCGCCCTTCCGACACCGCACTGAGCGCACCGGCCTTCCGTCCCGGCAAGATCGTCGCCGTCGCCGCCAACTACGCAGCACACGCCCGTGAGGTCGGCCTTGACACCGACGGCGACCTCGTGCTGTTCGCGAAGTTCCCCACCAGCGTGATCGGCCCAACCGACACCATCGAGGTCATCGCCGGCACCAGCGAGCAGGTCGACTACGAAACCGAGCTCGCGATCGTCATCGGGCACACGGTCGGGCCGCGCCGCAAGCCACTACCCCTGCATCAGGCCGTCTTCGGCTACACCGTGGCCAACGACGTATCCGCCCGAGACATCCAGAGCCGGGGCAACCGCCTCACCCACGCCAAGAGCTTGGACACCTTCCTTCCCCTCGGCCCGTGGATCACCCGTCCCACAGCTGAACTGGACGTCGACGACCTGACCGTGACCACCCTGGTCAACGGCGCCTCCCGCCAGAACGACAGCACGGCACTGATGAGGCGCAACGTGGCCCAACTGGTCCAGGAGATCTCGGCCCAGATCACCCTCGAGCCTGGTGACCTCATCCTCACGGGCTCTCCCGCCGGATCCGCAACAGGGATGTCCTCACCGGAGTTTCTCAACGACGGCGACACCGTCGTCTCGAGCGTGGCCGGCCTCGGCGAGCTGCACAACACCGTGAAGGTGCTGCCCCCCGGCTCCTCCTGGGACCAGGCTGCTTCGGACGACACCGCTGCCACCGACACCGCTCTCGCCAGGGATTCCCCGTGATGGGCCGGGGCGACCGCCCAGTTCCATGACCCTCGCCCGCGAATCCAGTGGTCTGGGCTACCCGCATCAGCCAGTCCGTCGCCGTCGCCGTCGCCGTCGCCGTCGCCGTCGCCGTCGCCGTCGCCGTCACCGTCGCCGTCACCGGCGGCGAGCCGGCCCAAGAGGTCGACGGCAGCTTTCTGGACCGTGCCGCGGACGCGGGCATCGCGCGCGAAGCGCCGACCCCGACGGCATGGGCGACGGTCTCTCGTCAGCGCCCAGCTGCACAACCTCTCGTCGCCGCCGATCGCAACGCACACCGCCAGGACTCCTCGCCAACAGACACCGCGTGGCGTCGAGCCCGCTGTTACCGACGTGATCCCCTTCAGGTCCATCGCCACCGGCCTGATCTGCGACCTGGACACCACGACAGGGCTGCTGACGTGGGTCAGCGCACACCACCTGGAGCCGCTGCTGCTGCGTGCAGGGATGCGGGGTGCTCGCCCTTGACATCGAGCCGATGTTGCCGCGCGGCCCGAACGAGCGTCGGGTGCGGCGGACGCGGGGTTTTCGTCGTGGTTTCAGCTCAGGCCGACGAGTGCTTCGCTGGCGAGCCACAGCTCGCGGGCTACCTGGCTGTCGTAGCTCCTGGTGGACGATCGCCTCTGCTTGCCGCTGCTGAAGAACTGTCCGGTGACGGTCCTCAGGTCGGGATCGGACGCGAGCAGCACCGACGTGTCCGCTCCCCGGTCAGGGCTGCGCATGAAGGGCCGCACCATCGGGACCAGCAGCCGTTGGGCAAGTCCTGGGTCCTCGGCACCGAATGAGGTGCGCACCACTCCCGGATGCAAGGCGTTGGCCGTGACCGTTGTCCCTTCGAGTCGGCGCGCCAGCTCGTGGGTGAACATGATGTTGGCGAGTTTCGACTGGTTGTAGGCACGGGCTCCGGAGTAGGAGCGTTCGCCGTGGAGATCGTCCAGATCGATCCGGCCCATGGTCTGCGCGTTCGAGGCGACGGTGACCACGCGCCCGTCCGTGCTCTGGCGGATCCATTCCAGCAGCAGTGCCGTGAGAAGGAACGGAGCCAGGTGGTTGACCGCGAAGGTGCGCTCGAGACCATCCGCGGTCACGTGCCGGGTGTTCCAGTAGCCGCCGGCGTTGTTCACGAGGACGTCGAGGTGGGGGAGGTCGGCGAGGAGCTCGGCAGCCAGCTGCCGAACCTGTGCCTGGGCGGACAGGTCCGCGGTGAAGGCGTGGACGCGTGCGCCCGTGGAGGAGCGGATCTCGTCGGCGGCGTCCTGGGTGCGAGCCTCGTCGCGGCCGGTGATCGCGACGGTGGCGCCGAGCTGGGCCAGGCGTCGGGCGGTGGCTCTGCCGATGCCTCGGCCGCCTCCGGTGACGACGACGGTCCGGCCGGCCATGGGTGTGGCGGTGTCACGGTTCATGCTGGGCTCCTGTACGTGGCCAGGGTCGTCTCAACGGCCGTCTTCACGGGGGTGGAGTGCATTGCGAGTCGTGCGGTGAAGGAGGTGCTGTCGACGACGAAAGGTTCGTCGAACTGATACTGCATCTCCAGCAGCTCACGGACGGTCGGGTTCGCCACTGCGACGGCGCGAAGCAGCAGGGGCTGTACCTGACGAAGCCGAGCTCGGGACCGGCCGGCGAGGCGGAACGCGAGGTCCACGAGCTCGCGGGTGGTGTGGGTGGCCGGGTCGTTGGGCAGGTGCCACGCCCGCCCTGTCGCGTCGGGGTGCTCGCCGAGGACGGCCAGGCCCTCGCCGATGTCGGGGACGAAGGTGTAGGTGTGTGGCTGGTCGGGGTCGCCCAACACGATGGCCGTCCGACCGGCCAGAGCGGCGGGGAACACGCGGTCACCGAGGTTGGACTGGGCTCCGCCGCGCGGGCCGAAGTAGTCGGAAGCGCGCCCGATGGCCACCTCGACCCGGCCGGCCTCGTGGGCGGCGAGCAGGTCGCGGGACATCCTCGAGCGCAGGCGACCCTTGCGGGTGTGGGCGTCGTGGGCGCGACCCTCGGTGAGTGGCCGGCCGTTCGGTGGGCCGTACATGTAGACGTTCTCCACGCTCACCAGGCGCGCTCCGTGGGCCTGCGCCGCGGCGAGGACGCCTGCCTGGAGCTTCGGGAACTGCTCCTCCCACAGGTGGTAGGGCGGGTTGAGCGTCTGGTAGACGACCTGTGCGCCCTCGGCGACGGCGCTGGCGAACCCCGGGTCCCCGGCATCCCCGCCGACCACCTCGACGTCGTCCGGGACGGCGGCACGTCCGCTGCGGTTGACCATCCGCACGCGCTCGCCCCGGGCGCGCAGGGCGTCGAGGGTGGCGAGCCCGATGGCTCCGGTGCCGAAGACGACGTGGCGTGGTGCCGACGTGGTCATGAACGTTCTCCGATCGTGGTGGTGGACCTGCTGTCGACGTGGTCGGGGGCGTCGGTGCCGGGCGGCACGACGGCGTACAGCAGGACTCCGAGGATGGCGGTGACGGTGACGGCGCCGCTGGCCCCGAAGGTGGTGAACTGGTCCGTCACGGCGATGCCGGCGCTGGTCGTCACGGCCCAGCCGGCCGCCCAGAGCGCGGGCATCGCGACGGCCCAGGCCCAGCGGTACCGAGCGCGATCCGGCAGGGCCAGCGCCTGCACCGGCCCGAGGAACGCGCCGGTCACCGCCCCCATCACGACGAGGTCGCGCAGCGAGGTGCCGTAGCCGACCACGCGCGCGCCGACCATCAGGCCCACCGCCATGGCCGCCGCGGTGGCGAGCACCCAGCGCAGGATCGGCAGTCGGCGAGAGCTGGCCAGCGCCTGGCCGAGGCCAAGGACGGCGCCGGTGGCCAGGCCACCGAGGGCGGCAGCCGCTGGTGCGTCGACAC
The DNA here is from genome assembly GCA_038210185.1 of Actinomycetales bacterium. Taxonomy (GTDB): domain Bacteria; phylum Actinomycetota; class Actinomycetes; order Actinomycetales; family Dermatophilaceae; genus Fodinibacter. The sequence goes on along the minus strand of JBBQWX010000001.1, from coordinate 18,104 downwards.
GGCCGGCCACGGCCATGCCGGCGATGCCGGCGACGGGGAAGGCGAGGAATCCTGCGGTCCAGAGCAGCCACGCACGCAGCGCCCCACGGGTGGCGGCGGCGGCGGGGGTCCTGGGGGTCGGGGTGCGCGGGGTGCGCGGGGTGCGCGGGGTGCTCAGGGTGCGCGGGGTGCGCGCGGTTCTCGGAGTGCTCGGGGTGGTCATGACGGTCAGCCTTGGGCCCGGGCGAGGCTGCCGTTGGTCGGAACAGCGATGGCGGGCCGCGGGCGACGCAGGAGCAGGACCCCGAAGGTGATGAGCCACAGGCTCCACAGGACGTACCCGGCGAAGTTCGCGGTGTCGACGAGGGGCAGGTCGAGCGGCGCCAGCATCCCCGCGAGGATCAGCACGGCCGACACGGCGCCGAGGGTGGTGAACCAGCGACCGGCCAGTGCGCGGTGCAGGGCCACGAGGACGAGCAGGGTCCAGGCCGCGGTGAACAGGTAGCCGAAGCTCTCGCCGATGATGTTGCCCAGCACCCGGTGCGCGGTCTCGAACGCGTCCTTCGCCGCGGTGGCGGTGGCGGGGTCGGTGCTCGCCGCGTCGGCGGCGAAGCCCGGCACGAGCAGGGGCCAGCGGGAGAGGCCGAGAACCTGGACGGCTGCGGCGGCGATGCCGACGGGGACGGCGACGCGCATGGCCCGGTGGTTCGACAGGCGGCCCACGCCGATCGCGATCGGGGCGAACAGTGCGGCTGAGACGGCCATGACGGCGAACCAGAACGTGACGGCGCCCTGGTGCTCCCGGAAGCTCGCGAGGATCTCGTCGGTGGGCTCCTTGAGGACGTCGGGGTAGTTGAACACCGACCCCAGGACGGTGAAGGCCGCGTTGGTCAGCACGGCGGCGGCGATGAGGAGAAGGGCGGTGGCCTTGCGGTTCATGAGGACTCCTTGGAGGTGGGTGCCGGGGTGGTGCCGGCCGAGGTGGCACTGATGGGGGCGGGACGCGTGGCCCCGGCAGCGATCCACGCCGCCAGGACGCTGTCGGGGTGGTCGAGCAGGTGCTCACGAGCCAGAGCGCTCACGAGGTCGTGATCGCCGGCGAGGTGGGCTGCGGCGAGGGCAGCGACCTGCCGGTCGCGAGGCCGCACCGCCGCGGCGGCAGCCCGGGCGAGGAGGCCCGGCGTGGCCGGGTCGATCAGGGCGGCCGCTGTGAGCACGAGCGGCTCGGTGGAGGTGGTGGCGCGGGCCAGGATCGCGCCAGCCGCTGCGGGGTCGCCGCTCCGAAGCTGTCGGATCAGGGTGTCGCTGTCGTCGGGGGTCATGGAAAGGAGCGTCGCGGGGTGCGCTGGCGCCGCGCTGACAGGGCGCTGACACTCCTGTCCGGCCCTGCTGCCGCGCCGTATGCTCGCCAGATGCTGACCCTTGCGGTGCTGGGTCCGGTCGACGTGCGCCGGGACGGAGTCGCACTGCCGGTCCCGGGTGGCAAGACCGCCGAGCTGCTGGTGCGGCTCGCGCTCGAGGCCGGCACGCCGGTGCGGGCGGAGCGGTTGCGCGAGGACCTGTGGCCCGACGAGCCGCTGGGCGCGGCGCCCAACACCCTGCAGTCGAAGGTCTCCCGACTTCGGCGCGCCCTGGGTGACGGCACCGCGGTGACGAAGGGGGATGCCGGCTACACCCTGGCCTTGGCGACGCGGGACATCGACGCGCTCCACGTGGTCGGCCTCGCCGAGCAGGTCGAGACCATTGACGTGACGGCTGACCCCGAGCGGGTGATCGGCCTGTGCGACAGCGGACTTGCGCTCTTCCACGGCGACGTCCTACCCGCCGCGTCGAACGCCGCGTGGGCACAGCCCTACCGCCAGCGCCTGCTGCAGACTCGTCTGGCGCTGGCGGAGGGCCGTCTCGCCGCCAGGGCCGACCTCGGCGCGGGCGGCGAGCTGGTGTCCGAGCTGGAGGAGCTCGTCGCGACCAACCCGCTGCGCGAGCGCGGATGGGCGCTGCTCGTCACGACCCTCTACCGGGCCGGGCGGCAGGGCGACGCCCTGGCTGCGTGCGCGCGGGTCCGCCGTCTCCTGGCCGACGAGCTCGGCATCGACCCCGGCCCGCAGCTGCGACTGCTCGAGGAGCAGGTGTTGCGTCAGGACCCAGCCCTCACCGCCCCAACGCACCGTGCTGCCCCCGCGCCGCCCGCGCCGCCCGCGGCGCTGGGGGTGCGGGGGGCACGGGGGGCGAAGGGGGCAGCCCTCGGGAACCTGCCCATGACACCGGGCTCGCTCCTCGGCCGCGCGGACGACCTCGACCGGCTCGAGTCCCTCCTTCGTGAGCGGCGTCTCGTCACGGTGACGGGACCCGCCGGCGTCGGCAAGTCCAGACTCGCACTCGAGGCCGCACGGCGGTCGACCCCGCCCGGCGGGGCCTGGCTGGCGCATGTCGAGACGGCGACGGACCCGGCATCCGTGTGGGCCGTCGTCGGGCAGGCCCTCGGCCTCGACGCTCCCGGCCGGGCCGCGGTGACCGACCGGCTGCGCGAGGCAGAGCTGCTCCTCGTTCTCGACGGCTGCGAGCACGTCGCCGACGTGGTGTCCGGCATCGTCGGCTCCCTGGTCGCATCGGCGCCGGGGTTGCACGTGCTCACCACGAGCCAGCTGCCGCTGCGCACCAGGGGGGAGGGCGTGCTCGACCTGGCGCCGCTGGCGCTGACCGATGCGGTGGCGCTGTTCACCGACCGGTCGACGGCACGGCGGCAGGACGCGACCGGCGACGACAGCCACCGCGCCGTCGAGGAGGTGTGCCGGGCACTCGATGGCCTGCCCTTGGCGATCGAGCTCGCCGCCGCCCGCACCCGGGTGCTGCCCATCCACGAGATCGCCCGTCGTCTCGACGACCGGTTCGCGCTGCTGCGTGACCCGACGCGCGACATCCCGGCTCGCCAGACCACGCTGCGGGCCGCCCTGACCTGGAGCTACGACCTGCTCTTCCCCGACGACCAGCGGGGCCTGTGGTCCATCGCCGCGTTCACCGGCGGCGCCCCCCTCCCGGCCGTCGAGGCGGTGCTGGCGGCTCTGGACGTGCCATCGGATGCCGGTCTCGACGTCGTCACCCGGCTCGTCGACCGCTCCCTCGCCACAGCAGAGTTCAGCCCGCACGGCCCGGGCCGGTACCGCCTGCTCGACAGCGTGCGCGCCCTGGCCGCGGAGCGCCTCGGGGAGGCCGGGCTGGCCGACGTGGCCGCGGCTGCGCACGCGCGATGGTTCGCGGAGGCGGCAGACCGGGCGCGCGCCGGAGGGCGAGGACCGCAGCAGGCTGAGCACCTGGACCTCACCCGCACCGAACGCGCCAACATCGACGCCGCGCTCGGCTGGTGTGCGACCCATGACCCGGCCCTCGGGGTTCGCATCGCTCTCGGCTTCGGGTGGGCCTGGGTGATGCTGGGCACCGGCGTCGAGGGCGCCCAGCGCGTGCGCAGGGCCTTGGACGCCGCCTCGGCCGGTGACCAGGAGCGGTCGGCCGGCCTTCTGCTGTGTGGTTGGTTCGAGGCCTCGGGAGGCAACCTCGAGCGGGCCGTCGCCGACCTCGAGGCGGCGATCCGCCTCGGCGACGAGCAGGCCGCCGCCATCGCCCGGCTCCACCTTGCGTTCGTGCACACCCAGGGCGGTCGGCCGGCCGATGCGCTCGCCCTGCTCGCCGAGTGCCGTCCGCAGCTGACCCGGTTCGCCCTCACCTGGGAGGAGGGTGCCAGCTGGCTGCTCGCGGCCTGGGCCCACATCGCCTCGGGCAACGCCGCCGCGGGAGAGGACGCGTGCACCCGGGCGTCGGCCCTGCTGCGGCCGCTGGGTGACGGGTGGGCCCTCGCGCACGCCGACGGGCTCCTCGGCGAGCTGGCCCTGGTGCAGCACCAGCTGCCCGAGGCCATCTCGCACCTCGACCGGGCAGCAGCCGCCGCCGGTGCCCTCGGCTTCGAGGCCGCGCAGGCGCACCACCTGCTCAACCTCGGCCGAGCCCAGCACCAGGCGGGACGGGTTCTCGCCGCCCGGGCCTGCCTGGAGCGCGCGGTCGCCATCGCACAGCGCTGCGGCGACGCCCGCACTGCTGCCGTCGCGCGCACCCACCTGGCACGACTCCTTTGTCACGACGGTGAGACCGCCGCCGCGCTGGAGCTGGCCGAGCAGGCCGCCGCGTGGTTCGCGGGTGCAGGCGGGGGGGACGGCGTCGCCCTGGCCGATGAGGTGCTCGCCGAACTGCGACCCGATGCCGACCTGTGACCGGTACCAGCCCTCCGCCAACCCTTGCGGGCCGAATGCCGACTTGGTCAGGTAGGCGCTGGCCCCGGACTCCGCCACGAAGAGCTCGCCCGCGTCCTCGTCGTACGTGGACAGCAGCATCACCACCGGCGGGTGAGCTGCGGGCGCGGAACCGCCGCGTCGCCTCCAGCCCGTCGATCCCGGGCAGGTTCACGTCCATGATCACCAGGTCCGGGTTCACCTCGTTCGCCAGCACGGTCCGCCAGCACGGTCCGCCAGAACAGTCCGCCAGTGTGGCCGTCCTCACCGAAGACGCGGTGGCCCGCCCGCCGGCGGGTCATTCCATCACCGATGCCCTCGACGGTGCCGGCCAGGTCGGTGCCGCGGGGCGCGACCCGCGGCCGGCGCAGCCCGAGGCCGGAGCGGTCGAGGAGCCTCGCGAGACGCGGCTCCCCGCGCATCACGTGCTGGTCGCGGGCGTTGATCGACGCGGCCCGGATGCGCACGAGCACCTCGCCGGGCCCGGCGTCGGGTGGGCACACGCGTGAGCTCGAGGATGTCGGGTGACCCGTACCGGTGCTGCAGGACGGCGCGGGTGGTGTTGCTGCTGGTACCGGCATCCTCGGTGGGGGGGTGGCGGGAGTCTGCGTGGCGCCTGGTCACTTCACCTCCGAGCGCCGCAGGGTGATCACTGCGACCACCAGCGGTAGGACGAGCCACCCGAGCGACGTGACCGAGACCTGGGTCCATTGCTCGGCGGAGAGCCCACCGCGCAGGAGGGCGTCCTGGTTGTGCTTGGCGTCGACCCAGGGCCGCAGGTCGCGGAACCAGCCCTGGTTGAAGGCGAGGAAGGCGAGCAGGCCCGGGGCGACGAACGCGTAGACCATGTCGGCGACGACGGCACCGGCGCTGTTGCGGATGAGGGCACCCAGGGTGAACCCGACCATCATCAGCCTTTGTTGCCCAGCGCGACGTAGCCGACGTCGGCGAGGTCCTGGTCCCAGACCGGCGCGATGTCGGCCATGGCGGCGCCGACCAGGTTCCCGAGGGAGCCGACGGCGAACGCCACGACCGTGGCGGCCAGGGCTACCTCGGAGGCTGCGATGGCCTTGGCGAGCAGCACGCGCCCACGGTGCGGCACGAGGGTGAACGTGGTGAGGCCGCTGCTTGGCTCCACTCGGCGGTGACGGACAGGACGGCGATGGTGGGCGGGATGACGGACATCGGCATCCCGCTGGCCAGCGTGAACTGGCTGTACCGGAACTCCTCCGTGGGCGCCCAGGCGATGACCGCGCCGGTGGTGACCAGTGCGGCCAGCCCGATGCTCGCGAGCAGCCAGCGCCCCGAGCGGGTGTCGAACGACGTGCGCAGCTCGACCGCCACGATGCGGGTGAGGGGGATGCGCCGACCGGCGCTGACGGCGCTGACGGTGGTGTCGGTGGTGTCGTTCGTACGGGCCGTGGCAGCAGGGGCGACGGCGGCGGTGCTGGTGGTCCTGCGACTGCTCCTTGCTGGTGACGATGGGTCGGGTCGTGCGCGAGCCCTTCACGTTGCGTGTCGGCCGTGAGCTCGAGGAAGAGCTCCTCGAGCCCAGCCCAGTCCGCGGTGCGGAGCTCCTTCAGCGCGATGCCCGACTGGCGGGCCACGTGTCCGACTCGCCCAGGGTCGGCGTCGACCCGAAGAACCTGCACCGGTCCGGCACCTGCGTCGCCGACCAGCGCTGTGCCGACGGGCTGGGGCCGGGGGCGGTCGTCGTGGACGGCGAGGCCGAAGCGAGTCAGGTAGGCGCCCCAGCGGCCGTTGAGCGATCGGTTCAGGGGCCGGCACCGGATATCTGAGCCAGTGGCGTGGCCGAGCTGCCGATCTGGGCCTGAGATTCACTCCGCTGTTGGCAGGCTTCAGCACAGGCCGAGGGTCCGTAGCGCCTCGCAGTCTCAGACCTGCGGTTCGGTGTGGCCAGGGGCGGGGTCCAGCCGCCGACCTTTCCGATGGGTTCGATGTTCGCCGATGGGGGCCCCGGACACCCCCGCAGCGAGAGCTCCCACCGAGAGCCCAGGAACGGCAGGTGCGCTTCATCAGGCCACCCTTCACCGGCACGAAGCTTCATCGGTCAACGCACCAGAGCCCTTCCCTACAGACGCACGTTCGTCGTACGGGCGAGTTCGAAGAGCCAGTTTGGCCCAAGAGCGTGAGGGGCAGGCCCTTATGGCGTCGAGCCCGGCTGAAGAACGGTCGTGAACCCCGTCAGCCGAGCTGTGCCCGCCAGACCGACCAGGCCCACGAGCCGAGGTAGACCCACCTGCTTCCCGAGGCGTCGGCCACCGTGACGAGCTGCTTGACCCGCGCGTGCTTCGGCAGCCCAACGACGGGCGAGAGCACGTTGCCCCCGTCGCGGATGACGCGCACGACTGTTTCGGTGCCGGCGTGGATGGCCGGCGGGTGCTCGCCCGTGTCGACGGCGATGGCGGTGATGCCCTTCAGGGAGGTGTCTGCAGGCGACAAGGTCCAGGTCTGCAGGTTGCCGCTGAGCAGGAGCCGGCCTCCGCACAGCATCGCCCCTGCGCGCGGCGCCCACAGGGTCGGGAACTGCGCCGCGGCGGTGAACCCCGCAGGCAGGACGGACTCGATGAGGGTGTTGCCGGCGGCGTCGAAGCGGTAGACGTGTGAGTTCCCCTTCTTGTCAGTGGTGCCGACCACGGCGACCCGGCCGTCGTACGACCCGACGCCGGTGGGTGGGCCGGGCAGCACGGTGAGCAGCTCGCCGTAGAACAACGAGTCCCCGCCGCCGGGGTCGAGGTAGATGCCGTACAAGGTGGGCACCTGGGCCGGGTCGCCGGGCTTCACCGGCGCAGGTCCGGACATCTCGGCGGCGTGCGCGACCAGCAGGTGCCCGGCCGCGTTACGCCAGGAGGACCCTTCGGCCGCGGTCAGGTACGACTCGAACCTCGGCAGCGGGCCCGTGGTGGGGCGCTTCACCTCGTGGCTGTCTCCGGGCCCGGCCGCGCTGATCTCACACCACCGCAGCGGCGGCGCGTCGTTGCCCGAATGCAGCAGGAAGCGGCCGAGCACCACCACCTGGCGCTCTCCGTCCCCGCCCTCGAACTGGCGCCACGTCTGACCAGGCACCGTCCACACCTCGCCGTTGTCCTGCAGCCCGGCCGAGCTGCTGCCCGGGACGTCAGGCGCGGAGGCCAGCGAAGGCGACGCCGTCCCGGCGACCATCAACGTGGACAGGCCACGGTTGCGGCTGCTGTCGAAGCTGCGGCCGTCCTCGTCGGTGCTCACGAAGATCCCGCCGTCGTTGCCGACCAGTAGCCGGGTGCGCCCGGTGCTCCGGTCGTAGGTGATCAGCCGGCTGTCGGCGTGGAAGGTGGTGTTCAAGATGTCCGGGTAGCCGTCGGAGTCGAACGTCGCCGCCCCGTCGGTTGAGCCGAGCAGCCGCTCGCGCCGCCCGGCGAGGATCACCTTCATTGCGTTCGTGGGGTGCACGGCGATGCCGAGGTCACGCGGCGCCTGCAGGCGCATGTCCCACGGCTGCCCGAACTGGAACCGGGTGAGGTCCGGGTCGACCGGCAGGTGCGGGCACACCCAGGAGCGTCCCCCGTCCTGGGAGCGCAGAACCCCGAGGAACATGTCGTTGGCGTTGTCCGCCGCGAGCGCGTAGACCGTGGTGCGGTCGGTCTCGCAGGACGCCAGCACCGTGCGGCCCTGGCGGGCAGCGAACACGGCCGGCACGGTAGTGGTGTGCTCGCTCCACAGCAGCGTGCCGGCCGAGGACTCACCCCGGAACATCCGCGGCGGGACTGCTGGGCTCGGCGGTGCCGCCACCGCCGGAGCCCCCGGCGCGGCCGCGACCACACCCCCGGCGACCACCACCAGCCCCGAGCACGAGGCCGCCACGGCCGGGTCGGTCTGGAAGCTCCACACCCCACCTTGGCCCGGGATGGGTGACCACCAGAGGCCGCTCGACGCGGCGATCACCACGATCCGGTCTTCGGTCACCGCCACCGCGCTGAGGTTGACCCCGGCCGGGCCGGGCAGCGCCACGTCGCGCCAGGTGTGCAGCGGATCGGCGGCGCCCGGGTCGGTCTCCCGGAGCCCGCCCGAGGTGGCGGCGAAAATGTGCAGCGCGTTGGCGGGGTCCGCCGCGAGCCCGAGGACCTGCGGGTCTGCCCACCCATAGCCGACCGGTTCCGCCGAGCCGTCGGGGTGGGAGATCCACACCCCGGCCTCACGGCAGCCCAGCACCAGCACGTCACCGGGCGCGCCGAGCGCGACCTCGACCTGCCCTGACGCCCAGTTGCCGCCTCCTGTGTCGATGCCGCCGGCCCGATGCAGGGCGTACGTCGGCGTGGGCGGCGCCATCGGTGGCTGCGGTTCGGTGCGCCGCTGCATGGTGCACATGCGCACCACCAGCTCGATGAGGTCCTGCGGGATCAGCGGGTCGGTGAGATGTACGTCGGCCCAGTCCTCGGTCACGGGAACGCCCGTGACGTGGTGCCCCGAGACGACGACGTCGAGCCACGAACCAGGCACCAGGTGCGTCACGACGAGCGTGCGGGTGCCGACATAGGCCTGCTGGAGCACCGGCTCGGGGATGTCCACGCGGGCGGCGACCGGAGCCTTGAGCTCGGCCGGGTGGCAGCCGAGGATCCGCACCACGACGGTGTCCGGGTCCAGCAGGTACGGCGAGACGCCGACGGCCACCGTCGTGCCACCGGCGACAGCGCGACCCAGCTCGCCCAGGCCGAGCCGCTCGGACAGGACGACCACCGTCGCCCCCGGGTCGACGTCGTGGACGACCACGGTGGCAGAGCAGGCGACGAGCGGCTCGACGATTGTCGGCTCACGGTCCGGTGCGACCGCCACGATGACCCCGGGCGAGGCGTCGCTCCAGTCGTTGCACAGCCGCTGGACCACCGTGAGCCGCTGGCCCGCGACCAGCGTCAGCGCGCCGATGTCGAGGTCCTGGTCTGTGCCGGACGCCTCGGTCTCGATCGCGTCGGAGCCGTCGACGCGCAGTCGCACGGTGGCTCCGGGAACGAGGCGGTGAAGACCCAGCAGCAGCGACCCGGGACACGGTTCGGTGCTGATCGACGGGGGTGGCAGTCGGCCGCTCGTGGTCTCGGCGGAGTCCTCCTCGCTCCTGCGTGCCTCGCAGCGCCGGTCGCCCTGGTCCACCCACCAGATGAGCTTCTCGCCGGTGCGCAGGGGGTCGACGCGCAACCGGCCACTCTCCGCGTGCAGGGGCCAGCTGACTGTCGAGCCGTCGTCTCGCTGGAGGAAGAAGTCGGTGCCGGGTTGTCCGCCGTGCACCACCAGAAGTCGTTGGCACTCGCGAAGCGGCTGCTCGAGCACGACCTTGGGGAGTCGTCGCTCGCGGGGGTCCACCAGCTTCAGCGCCTCCACGGTCGGCTCCGCGCTGGTCGGCCCCGGGCCTCCCGCGCAGGCGGTGACCGTGACGTCGAGGTGGTCGCTCTGGTTGAGCGCCCGCGAGAGGGTGACCGCCTCGACGGTGCCGCCCTTCGAGGTGCCCAGCGGGGTGTTGCTGGCCTTGTCCCGGACGGTCGCGGTCGCACCAGGGGCGATGCCTCTGACCTGGACCTCACTGGAGCACGCCGTCACCGGAAGGACGATGAGCGGGTTGGACTCGCCTGCCTCCTGCACCGCGACCGGGATGCTCGACCAGTCGCTGGAATCCGGGCCGCGTGTCTGCATCACCGACACTGCCTCGCCGGCGTCCAGTGTGAGCCCGGCATCGAGGTCGAACAGCTCGTCGGGCCAGGAGGCGACCCAGGACCCGAGGGGCCGGTCGTTCGCCCCGCGGAGGGCGACCTTCGCCCCCTGCGACTGACCGCCGAGCCGCACACGACGGCTGCAGACGGACAGCGGCTCGAGGATGTTCGGCGGCGCGAGCTGCATCAAGGTCCCCTTCGCTGGACGGGCTCACCTTCCTCGCATCTTCCCCGCGTGTCCATCCCTCGCGTTGACTCACCTCGGCGGTGCTGTACAGCGGGGGAGGTCGCGGGCAATGCTGACCCGAGGAGTGGCGTCGCAGCGCCCGGCAGGGCCGAAGCCTCGCGGACTCGTCCGTCGTCTGGCCGGGGTGCTCCTCGCGCAGTTGGATCGTGCGGAGATCGAGCTCGACCAGGTCCTCACCCGACGGTGACGCGATCACAGCCCTGTCTGCGCCTCCAGGCGGCCGGTGCGAACCGCGTCGACCAGCCCCTGGTAGTCGCGCTCGTTCTGGTCGGCGTACCCGACAGAGAAGTCGGCGATCGCACGGTCGAAGGCATCGCTGTTGCCCAGGTAGGACGCGATCGCGATCCGGTCACCCGAGCGCGCGTGGGCGCGGGCCAATGTGGCTCCGCAGATTCGGGAGTACGCCGTCATCAGGTCCGGGGTGGCGTTGTCGACGTCGGCTGATCCCTTCCAGTCGCGCAGCTGGCGCACGTAGTAGTCGCGCACGTTCCCGTCGACCCCGGTGACGCGTTGCCAGCCGAGGAAGATGTCGCTGGCAGCCTGCATCAAGCGCTGGCCGGCGACCACTCGTTGCCCGTGGTGCGGGTACCTGCTCTTGCCGAGGAACCGTTCCAGCACCGACTCCTGTGCCTGCTTGGCCTGCAGGAACAGGGGATCCTGGCCGTCGCGGCCCAGGAGGAGGAGAATCCAGGCCCGGGTGCCCACGCTGCCGACGCCGACCACTTTCCGGGCGGCATGGACGTACTCGAAGGACTCGAGCAGCTCTCGGCGGTCGGTCTCCAGGGTGCGCCGGTACGACCGGATCAGACCACGCATCTCCGTGTCGAAGTCGTCACGGCCGGACCCCGTGGGGAACAGTTCCTCGATCGGCACGATCAGCGGGGGGTCCGACACGATCCGGCGCTGTCCGTCGACCTCCTGGGTGAGCTTGGTGAACGCCTGCATGCTGTCGCGGGTGCGGGCCTTGGCCACGGTGGCCTGAGCCTTCGCCTTCTGCTTCCTGGTGGTGCTCGCCATCAGCTCTTCGAACACCGTGTGGACCTCGACGTGGGCGTACCAGACGTCGAGGTTGCGAGCCGCGGCGAGCTCGCGCATCCGAGTCCGGTACCCCGCCACACCCGCTGCGACGACCCTTCGCCGCACCGCCGGCTCGAACCCGCGGTCACGGCCGGCGATCTCGAAGCTCGCGGCGAGCCGCTTGACGTCCCACTCCCACGGGCCGGGAAGCGTCTCGTCGAAGTCGTTGATGTCGAACATCAGCTGCCGCTCCGGCGAGGCGAACAACTTGAAGTTCGACAGGTGCGCGTCACCGCAGATCTGGGTGGTCAGACCCGACCGAGGGGACGCGGACAGGTCGGTGGCCATGATCAGCGCAGCACCCCGGTAGAACGTGAACGGCGAGACCATCATCCGGCAGAAGCGGAGGGGGACCAGGTCGGCATCCCGGGTTGTGCCCTGCTCCTCGGGCAGAGCCACGAGCCCCTGCGCGAGGTGTCCCATCGAGTGCGTTCTTCTCTTGACCGTTCACGGATGACCTCCAACCTGACGTGGTGCACTGAGCCCGTACGTCATGCACTGAGCCCGTCGCGAGTTCCACTGACAGTCGCCGGCGCGAGGGTCATCGCGCATCACCTCACACGGACGACTTGCTGCACTGTCGCGACGTCGAACTGGCAAGGTGCTGATGGGATGCAGGCCATTCAAGCCCGACCACGGACCCGGCCGGTGCGGGGATCCACCCGAACAGTTGGTGTTCGACCCCGGATGCGCCCCGCTTGCGCCCGTGGCGGGCCGGGCCGGCGGTACCTGCGGAGGCTCGGCTGGGACGAGTCACGCCGGATGACCCAGACGGTGACCCGTCGTGAGTTGTCACCAGGAGAGCTCGATCTCGATCTCCCGTTCCTCGTCACCGATCTCGATCTCGAGCTTGAAGTCCACCTCGTCGGGCACGTGCACCGTGATGCGCAGGTCGCCGTGGTCGAACTCCACCTCGTTGTTGCTGGCGAGGGCGTCGGCGAGCGCGTGAAGGCGCGCAGCGGCCTCCTCTCGGCGCAGCCGTCGCTTCTCCGCGACTTCGAGCAGGTTCATCAGCTGGTCTCCTTCGTGGTGGGTTCCGTGCTGATCGTGCTCTCAGCACGGCGCGATCCTCGCCGGAGGGCGAGGCCGCACTTCGGTCAAAGGTCCCATGCGGGTGTCCGTGACTTCCAGCGCACGGCAGGGCAGCCACACGGGTCAGCGTAGGAGAACACCAGACCCACGGCACAGCCTGGGGCCACACCTCGACCCACCTGTGATCGGGACACCGGCTTGGATCGTTGCGGTAGCCAGTCAGCCCCCGGTGACACCGTCCCCTTGAGCCACCGGCGATCGTCGACCGGCCGGCCCGAGGGCGCGCTCGACCTTCGGAGCACGAACTCGGACCTGCGTCTGAGCGCCGCCTGCCGCCGGACGTCGTGCCAGGTGTGCCTGCCTTGGACTGACGTCTCCGTCGTGTCGCGATGACACGTCGCGCCGTGCTGGGACCCCCCAGCGACCTCCGGCAGACGGGCCCAGCGGTCAGTTCCTTCGGGCGTGATCCGGGGATGTGGTGGCGTCCGGCCTCCCCTGGCGATGGAGACGACTGCCGGGGACACGGCCCGATCGCCTGACTCGTGCAGCGTCGACGGGGTCATCGCACAGGTTGCGTAGCGCCGGGTCACCATCGGACTCGACCCGGGCCGCAACACCACCCGTCATCGCGGGACGTGAGGACCAGTTCATGACGACCAAGGACCTGCTCCAACGCTTGAGCCGGCTTTCGACGACGAGCCTTGTCGACGCCTCTCCCTCGTTGCGCATCCTCCCGACTCGCCTGCGTCCTCTCATGCCTGGTCGTCACCTCGTGGACTGCCTCGTCACGGCTCGGGCCAACCACGACCTGATGTCCGTCATCCACGCGCTCCGGGAGTCCGGGCCCGGGGATGTTCTCGTGGTGGACGCCGGCGGGGACGACCGGGCCGTCGCTGGTGAGCTCTTCGGCACCGAGGCCCTGCGGCGGGGCCTGGCCGGGATCGTCATCCTCGGTCGGTCTCGCGACCCCGCCACGCTCTGCGGGCTGCCGATGCCGGTCTGGTCGACCGGGGTTGCCCCGAACGCCTATGCCGCGACGTCCCTCCCGGAGACCGGGGTCACCCTGTCCCTCGATGGCGTGCGGGTGGAACAGGGCGAGGTCGTCGTCGGGGACGACGACGGGCTCGTCGTCGGCTCGGAGGGCGAGCTGGATGCGGCCGTCGACGGGGCGGAGGCGATCGAGGCCAGGGAGAAGGGGCTCCAGGCACGGATGCTCGACGGTGCCTCGCTCTTCGAGGTCATGAGCTACGACGAGCACCTCGCGGCGCTGCGCGCCGGGCGTCCGGGCGGTCTGGGCTTCGGCTGACCCGCCCGTTCCCACCGCCGGGCACGGTTGACCTCAGGGACTGGAGCATGACGACGTTCGCCCGCCGCGCCGAGCGCGTGCAGCCCTCGGCGATCCGCGAGTTCCTGGCACTCGCGGGCGATCCACGGATCACCTCCTTCGCCGGCGGCTACCCGGACCCGACGCTCTTCCCCATGGACGAGCTGCACGCGATCTACGCCGAGCTGCTCTCGGCCGGAAACGCGTCGGCGCTGCAGTACACGGCCTCGGACGGGCTGCCGGCGCTGCGGGCTCTCGTCGCTGCCCGGCTCACCGCAGACGGGATGCCGTGCACCGCCGACGACGTCCTGATCACCCAGGGCGGACAACAGGGCCTGGACCTGACGGCCAAGCTGTTCATCGACCCCGGGGACGTCATCGTCACCGAGCGACCGACCTTCCTCGGGGCCCTGATCGCCTTCAACCCGTGCGAACCGGACTACTGCTCGGTGCCCATGGACGATGAAGGCATGGACACCCACGCCCTCGAGGAGGTCCTGCGCCACACCGAAGGGGTCAAGCTGGTCTACACCGTTCCCGACTATCAGAACCCGACCGGGCGCACGATGAGCCTGGCCCGACGACGGCGACTGGTCGAGCTCGCCGAGGAGTACGACATCGTCATCCTCGAGGACACCCCCTACCGCGACCTGCGATACGACGGCGAGCGCCTGCCGACGATCAAGAGCCTCGAGAAGCTCGCACTTCTCAAGCTCGCCGCGGACACCCAGAACGGCACGCTCAACATGCGCGCGGCCGCGGCATACCTCAGCCGGTTCGACATCGAGCGGCACATCGCCGACATGCTCCCCACCTACCGACACCAGCGGGACCGGATGCTCGCGACCCTGGCGGAGCACTTCCCGGCCGGGACCTCGTGGACCAGGGCCCAAGGGGGCTTGTTCACCTGGGTCACGTTCCCGGAACGGCTCGACGTCGCCGCCTTCCAGCGCGACGTCCTGATCCCACGCGCTGGGGTCATCGTCGTGCCGGGTACGCCCTTCTTCGCCGACCATCCCGAGGCCAACCACGCCCGGATGAGCTTCTCCGGGGTGCCCGACGAGCGCCTCGTCGCCGGTGTGCGATCTCTGGGCGAGCTGGTGACGGAGGCGCTGGCCTGACATTGACCGGGGATCTCGACACGGGCCGATCCTCCCTCTCCTCGACGTCCTCCACGCCGCAAGGCGGGAAGGTCCCAACCGGGGTCGGCGCACCAGCCTTGACCTGACAGGTGGTACTCGCACATCAGCCGGCGCCGGGCATGGAGCATCGACGCAGCGGCCCACCCCAGGGTAGTTTCGAGCCGGGTGGCGTGGCCGCGTGACCTGCGTTCAGTGGCGATGAGGTGTGCGATGGGGCTGCGGCACCACGGGCTCGACGGACCGACGTTCCAGATGCGCGAGAAGATCTTCGCGATCGGAGACGACTTCTGGATCGAGGATGCGGATGGAAACAGGGTCTTCAAGGTCGACGGCAAGGCCGTGCGGCTGCGGGACACCTTTATCCTCGAGGATGCCCACGGCAACGGGGTCACAATTCAGGAGAAGAAGCTCAGCGTCCGCGACAAGATGACCATCGAGAGTGGGTCGACGAAGGCCACGGTCCACAAGCGCCTGATCGGCATCCGGGGACCATTACGTCATCGAGGTCGAGGGCGGCGAGGACCTGAAGGCCCACGGCAACATCGTCGATCACGAGTACGAGATCGAGCGCGATGGCGAGAAGATCGCGGAGGTCTCCAAGAAGTGGTTCCGCGTTCGGGACACCTACGGGATCCAGCTGGCCCAGGGGCAGGATGTGCCGCTGATCCTCGCCATCTCGGTCTGCGTCGACCAGATGTCTCGCGGCTAGGCGGCTGTCGGGGCAGGTTTGGACCCGTGCGGAGACGCACAACTTTGGACCCGTGCGGAGACGCACAACCTGCCGGCCAGCACGGTGCAGAGCCCGGTCGGCAGCGTTCTGGCCAAGGCAAGTAGCGCGACCGTCCAGCCGCGTTGCTGGCCCCTCGAGCAGGCTGGAGCTTGCCTGACCGTTCGCCTGACCCTGCGTCAGGTCGGGCGGTTCAGTGCCCGACGGCGAGAGGGTGCAAAGGCGCTGGTCCCGAGCCAGCCCCAGAACGCGTCGGCGTCTTGGCTCGCGCCTATGATCCGCACCTCCCGCGACCGGACGACTTCCTCGGGCAGCCGGTCGCCGGCCCAGACCCCGGTCAACCCCGCCACCGAGGACTCCACGACGAGAGTCAGGTCGTGCCCGGGGTCGTCGCGGCACAGGTCGGCATGCCCGGCCTCGACGACGAGCCACCAGTCCTGCTCGCGGTCGCGCGCATCCGGGAAGTGGAACTGCACGACTACGCGGCGGTCCGCGGGGAAGCGGTCGAGGCGGACGAACCGGCGGACGTCCCACATGAGGAACCCGACGTCGAGGTGCCGTTCGTCGATCCGGCTACCGATCCACTCCGCGCCCCAGTGTCCGATGGCCATCACGATCGGTCGCAGCGCCTCCCCGGCCGCCGTGAGCTCGTAGGCCGTGGAGCGGCCCCCACCGATACGGCGCACCACCCCGCATTCCTCGAGCGTGTGCAGGCGCGTCGAGAGCAAGCTCGTCGACATGCGTGGGACCCCACGCCTGAGCTCGTTGAAATGCGTGCTGCCGCAGAGCAGTTCACGGATCACAAGGAGAGTCCACCGCTCACCGAGAACCTCGGCGCCACGAGCGACAGTGCAGAACTGGCCGTAGTCGAGCATGCTGCATTCCATTCCATGTGGCCGGCGCGATCAAGTGCAGATTCTGGACTATCGGGGGGCGTCGAGCAGTCCGACCATGGCGTGGTGCGGCATCCGGCCCACAAGACGTGGCACGAGCAGGGAGAGCGCCCATGAGTACCACCACCTTCGACCCCATCGCCTTCAAGTCCACGACGCGCGCCCAGTGGCAGGCCGCCGCCGAACCGTGGCACCGGTGGGGTCCGTTCATCGGCTCGTGGCTCGGGAACGCGACCGACATGATGTTCGACCTCGCCGCCATCACCGAGGGGTCCCGGGTCCTGGACGTAGCGGCCGGGGCAGGCGAGCAGACCATACGGGCAGCCCGCCGGGTGGGCGCGTCGGGGCGCGTCCTCGCCACCGACATCGCTCCGGCCCTGCTCGAGCGAGCCGACCGGGACGCCCGTGCCGCCGCCCTGAGCCAAGTCGAGACGCGAGAGCTCGACGGCGAGAACCTGGACCGTCTGGATGCCGGCGCCTTCGACGCGGTGGTGAGCCGGGTCGGCCTCATCTACTTCCCGGACCGTCCGCGGGCTCTTGCGGGGATGCGCCACGCCCTCCGGCCGGGGGGTCGAGTCGCAGCGGTCGTGTACTCGGGGCCGGAGGCCAACCCGTTCTTCTCCCGCCCTGTCCAGATCATCCGTCGTCGAGCCCAGCTGCCACCCCCGCTGCCAGGCCAGCCTGGCCCATTCTCCCTCGGTGGCCCCGGGGTGCTCGCTGAGGCGCTGGTCACCGCGGACTTCCAAGACGTCCAGGTCGTCGCCGTGCCGTCGCCGGTGCGGCTCGAGTCAGCGGCCGAGTGTGTGCGCTTCGAACGGGAGTCCTTCGGCGCTCTGCACCAGATGATGGCCGGGCTCAGCGATGCAGAGCAAGCAGAAACCTGGGACGAGATCGAGGAGTCCCTCCGCGAGTTCGAGGGGCCCGACGGCTTCGTCGGACCATGCGAGATGCTCGTCGGCGCAGGGACTCGCTGAGCGCCGCGTTCAAAAAGGACTCAGTGGTGGGTGGCCGTGGATACAGGGAGTCGACGCGTTGATGTGTGCCCCGGTCATGGGATTGCCTCAGGACTTCCGACGCGTCACTGCGCCGCGGTCCGGGCCGTTCGGTGAGGGATGGCCCAGCCGCTCAGTGGGCGCAGAGACGCACACGCGCGGCGTCCTGTCGCGTCACCTGCGAGCGCCCCTGAAGGGGGCCGTAGCGGGAGTGTCAGACGTGGCCCGCGGCCCGCATGGCGCCTTGTGCTGCGGGCTTGGTAGCCCGGGGCCAGCCGCCTGTTGATCCAGCTCCACAGGCGAGCCTCAGGTGGTGCCTGCGCTCCCCCGGTACCGCAGCAGGTGCCATTGGACCAGGGCCGCCCGCTCAAGCCACTCGCGGCGTTCCTCTCGATTCTCGGGCAGCAGGTCGAGGTGAATGAGGATCCCGAGCTGTGCCATACCTGCCATCTCGCCCCACCGACCACGACGACGTGGTTGGCGCCCGGCGGTATGACTGCCCGACTGGAAGTGGAAAGCCGCGGGGCACGTCGCATCCTGTCCAGATCCGTCAGGTTTCGAGCGTCGGGGCGGGTGGGCAACACGGGTGTGTGCATCGAGGAGACGTGGCTGATCCTCTCAGGGCATCGGCGAGGCTCTCCTGTCGGGTCCAGCGAGCAGCGGGCGGGCGGTTGCTGCGCCCCCAGCTGGGGCCGGGACCGGGCGGCCCCCCGAC